>VXMN01000083.1 GCA_009841055.1 Acidobacteriota bacterium | reverse complement strand
TACGGCATTTTAGATTGGCTATTGTCTGGTGGGCTCGGAGTTGTTTATAAGAGACTTGTCTCCCGCCCCCTGGAATCACCCCCCGGCGTCCAGGACCCCCTTGGTAATCAGTCGAATCGGCACCTCCACATCCTTCTCGATCGGGTTGCCCTTGAGAACCTCGACGGCGTTTTCGACCACCCGTTTGCCCATATCGTAAGGGAATTGGGCCACGCTGGCCAGCAACCTGCCCTGCCGGACCGCTTCCCTGGCTTCGCTGGCCGCGTCGAACCCCACGACCACGATGGACCCTTCCCGCCCGGCCTCGGCGATGGCCTCGATGGCGCCCAGGGCCATCATGTCGCTGCAGGAGAAAAGAGCCTCGATGTCGGGCTGAGCCTGCAGCATGTTCTGAAACACGGTGTATCCCAGGGCCCGCTCCCAGTTGGCGGTCTGAGACGACAGCACCTGAATGCCCGGATGATTCCGAATGACCTGGTGGAAGCCCCGGAGTCGGGAGTCTCCGGTTTCATGTCCCGGGATTCCCTCCAATATGGCAACCTTCCCCCGTCCATTCAGATACTCCACCAGGTATTCACCCGCCACCCGGCCTCCCCGCAGGTTGTCAGACCCCACGAATCCGGCGATCTCGCCTCCGGCTTCCCGTAAAGCCTCCTGGTCGACACGGGTATCCACGATCAGAACCGGGATCCCGGCTCGATTGGCCTTCACGATGACGGGCACGATTTCCCGGGACCCGCTGGGAGCGATGCAGAGGGCCGAAACTCTCCTCTGGATCATGTTCTCCACGATCTGCATCTGCTTTTCGACGTCAATCTCCCGCTCGGCGGCCTGTATCACCAGTCGGATGTTCAAATTTCCGGCGGCCTCCTTGGCCCCCCGCTGCATGTCGAGGAAGTAGGGGTGATTCAGCGTCTTCATCACCAGGGCGATGACGGGATCGTCGGCGGAGGGTCCGGCTTCCCGCCCGCATTGCAGCCATGTCAGGCTGATGCAGGCCGTGGCGACGAGGATCAGCACGGAACGACGATTGGGACGCTTCCTTGAATTCATTGTTCTCCCTTCACCATGACGGATCACGAGTGCAAAAACGCTGAAACACAGGACAAGAAAACGATTCATCAACCACCATTCACCATTCATCATTCATCATTCCCACCGTCAGGCCTTGCGATTCTTGAGAAACATGTCCACCAGTACAGCCAGAATGATCACCGAACCGATAACGATCTGCTGCACGAACGAAGAAACATCCAGAAGATTCAGCCCGTTTCGCAGAACCCCCATGATCAGGGCTCCCACAAGGGTCCCGAAGACGGTGCCTTCGCCGCCCATCAGGCTGGTTCCCCCGATCACGGTGGCGGCGATGGCATCCAGTTCGTACATGATTCCGGCAATGGGTTGGGCCGAGTTGAGACGGGCCGTCAGGATGACGGCAGCCAACCCGCTCAGCATTCCGCAAATACCGTAGACCAGGGTCTTGAGCTTCCTGACGTCGACACCGGAGAGAAGGGCCGCCTCCTCATTGCCGCCAATGGCGTAGACGTGACGTCCGAAGCCGGTCTTCCCCAGCAGGACTGCCGCCACAAGGTAGACCAGGAGCATGATGAGGATGGGAATCGGGACGTAGAAGATCTCGCCCGAAGCCAGGAATCGAAAGGACTCCGAGAATCCTGAAACCGGCCTTCCCTGGGTCACCAGCAGGGCGGCGCCCCGCGCAACGCTCATCATGCCCAGGGTCGAAATGAACGGCGGGAGCCGCCCCCGGGTAATCAGGACGCCGTTGAGCAGGCCGCAGAGAAATCCGGTGACCAGGCTGGCCGTCAGGGCCAGGGGGAGCGGAACGCCGGCTTGCAGCAGGGTGGCCATCACCACGCCCGACAGGGCCAGGACCGAACCGACCGAGAGGTCGATTCCCGCCGTGATGATGACAAAGGTCATTCCGGCCGCCATGATGGCGATCACGGAGGACTGCTCCACAATGTTGAGAAGGTTCGAGAGGGTCAGGAAATAGGGAGTCAGGATCCAGAGAACCACACAAAGGCTCAGTAGACCCAGCAGCGTTCCCAATTGCCGCCCGGGTATGGAAATGAACCGATGAATTCTCATGAATCGGCTTTGCGGGACAAGCAACCGGACGCCCTTCCTCCTCGCCGGCGCCTCGGCCCCCCTCTGGCAAAACAGCCAGGCTGTACAGGATCAGCACACGGGAACGCAATCAGATCAAACTAGCGTTTGACGGCGCAAGGGGGAGTTCCAAAAAAGTCGCAGGCATTCTCAGGAGTTTTTCTCCCTGGCTTCCAGCACCTTGGCGACCACGACCTCGATATGGCCCTCATCGACAAAGGGCGACAGGATGTAGGACTTCAGGGCGTAGATGGGTTCCTGGTAGGAGGTGCGCCGGTAGCAATCGGTGGAGGAAATGACGGCGCCCCGCCCGGCCATGGCTTCGGAATGCACGTACCGGAAAATGGTCCGGTTGTATTCGTTATTGGAAATCAAGACATCCCGATAGGCGGGGTCATTGAATTCCTGGCGCTTGATTGCGAACGTATCGACACCGGCGGGATAGGCTCTGAACAAGGTCACGGTCCCGAAATTCTCGCGGTTCAACACGGTTATTCCTTCGTGCCCTTCCAGGTGCTCCCGCAGAAGTTGGGCCATCTCCACGATGTATCCAAGGATGACCTGCAGTCCCTGTTTCCCGAACAAACGGTAGTTTCCGAGCGCTGCCAGGGGGCCCGTCCCCGCCCTGGTTGTCTCGAGTGTGAAAGTGCCGGGACGATGATCTCCGAAATGATAGAGGTAGGGCATCTGCTCGGGAGTCCGCGCCACCAGGCGCAGATCTTCCCGCTCCCGAAAGAGGACCAGGCTGGAAACGTAGGGTGCGAATCCGGTCTTGTGAAAGTCGACGCCAACGGAGTCGGCCAGTGACAGATGGCGGATGCGGCGGCAGGCTCCCGCCAGAGCCCTGATGGTTCGCGGACGAAAACCCAGCGGATTGCTCCCGAAATCGTAGTCGTTGAAGACGGACCAGGCCCAGCCGATGACGGCATCGGCGTGAACATGGGGACGGTAATCGAGCTTGAATTCCTCCACCCAGGCATCCCGCAGGCTCACGATTCCCTGCAAGTCATCCAACCCGAAAGCATCGGTGGTGCCCAGCGTCGCTATAACGGCGGCAATTCTCTTCCCGCTCGCCAACACCGTCCTGGCCTCCTGCTCGAAGCGAGCCAGGTCCATTTCGTTCTCATCCGTTGTCGGAATCGTGATCAGGTTTTCGGTGCCCATGCCCAGCCAACCGACGACGTTATGGGCACAGTAGTGTCCGGCATCCGAAACGAACACGACCGTGTCTTCGGGTGTGCCCTTCCGCATGGCCTGCGGACAGGCTTTTTCCAATCCGATCTTTACCCCGTAGAGAGTGGTGCCGGTACCGCCGAAGGTAAACACGCCACCCGACCGTTCCGGGTCGTATCCGACCAGTCGAGCCGTCATGCCGACTGCCTCGGCCTCAGCCAAAGCCACCAGACGACTGTATTCGTCCCAGGCGAGATTGGGATTGTGCAGGGAAGCCAGCAGCACGCCGATCAGACTGGAAATGGTGGGGGGAGGAACCACGTTCTGTTGGGTGTGAGGGTGGCCGAAGATCGTCATGCCCCGAAGATAGCCCACGAGTTCCGTGGTCACGTGTTCCACGGAGGACATACGAGCAGGCATGGTGGCCTTTCTCGCCTGCTCGAAATCACCGGAAACGACGGAACCGAGAATCGGCAGCTGCGTCTTGAGCCCATCGACCTGATCCAGCGCACGCATGATGGAGTGAACGAAATAGGAGTCGTGGATCGGGTCGGAGACCGGCTGGGGAAAGGCGAGCCGGATCTGTTGCAGAATGTCTCGATAGCTCATCAGTTGCCTCCATCACAGTCCCGCAAGAATTGTTCCACGGTTCGTTGGATGCCGGCTTTCCGGCAAGGAATGTCCGGCTTCGCCCATGCCCACCCAGCCGATTCTCACGGGAGGGCAGCGCTCCTGGAATAGAGTCTACGCGTTCAGACGGATTTGCTGCCAAAAAAGGGTTCCCATGACCTCGAAACCTCTGCATACTTGGGGCGGTCGCAACCGTAGCCCCAAAGGGGAAGGTTATGCCTGGAATGATCGTGGCCCCTCAACCGGAAGCGGTTGAACAGGGCGCCAAGGTGCTGGCGGCGGGGGGCAACGCCTTCGATGCCGCCCTTGCCTGCGCCTGGATCCAGTTCCTGGTGGATCCCCATTCCTGCGGAGCGGGGGGCTACCTGCTTCTCAACTGTTGGCTGGGGCGCACGGACGAACCTCTTCCCATTCTGGATGCTCCCGCCCTGGCCGGTTCCAGGGTTCGACCCGAGATGTGGGAATCGCTGGTGATCGGCCCCAACCCGGGAGGTTGGGGATTCCAGCTCCGAAACCAGGTCAATGAAGACGGCTACCAGTCGATCTGCACTCCGGGTGCAGTCCTCGGGCTGGAGACAATCCACAGCCGCTGGTGCAGCCGCCCCTGGCCCGAATTGTTGCAGCCCGCCATCGAGCTGGCAGAGGTGGGCTGGCAGGTCAGCGCCTCCATGGCCACCCGCTGGAGGGACAAGCCCCACTACTACGAAACCACCTCGCTGCAGGAAAAGCTGGCAGCCACCCCCGAGGCGAGCAGGATCTACCTGAGGCCTAACGGCAGCACCTACGAAGCGGGAGACCGACTTCGCAACCCCGATTACGGGCGCACCCTGCAGCGGCTTGCCCGGGAGGGACCCCAGGATTTCTACCTGGGTGAGATGGCCCGGGAGATGGCCTCCGACCTGGAGGCTCGCCAGAGCTGGATCACCACGGAAGACCTGGCCCAATACCAGGTCCGGGATGAGCCTCCGGTAGTGGCGCCCTACCGCGACCTCCTCATTCATACGGCGCCGGCTCCCCACGGCGGCCCCACCCTGGCGGCCATCCTGAACATCCTGGAAGGCTACGACCTGGCGCGACTGGGCCACAATTCTCCGGCCTACATCCACCTGGTTTCAATGGCCATGAAAGCCGCTTTCGCCGATCGAAACCGTTACCTGGGGGATCCCCATTTCGTGAAGGTCCCCCAGGATTGGCTGGTTTCCAAGGAGCGGGCTCGGCAGTGGCGGGAGGTCATCGACTCGGGAAGGGACATCGAGCCGTTCCGGGTCCAGACGGGCTCCACCGACACGACCCACATCAGCGTCGTCGACCGCTGGGGGAATCGGGTTTCCCTGACTCATTCGCTGGGCACCTCATCCGGGGTGATCACGCCAGGACTGGGCTTCATGTACAACAATTCCATGATCAACTTCCACCCCTATGCCGGCCACCCCAACAGCATTGAGGCCGGAAAGGGACGCACCACCGGCATGACGCCGACCATCGTCTCCAGGGAAGGAAAACCGATCCTGGTGGTGGGAGCCCCCGGCGCCACCCGCATCATCACCGCCGTGCTCTCGGTGATCCTCAATCACGTCGATTTCGGCATGTCTGTCACCGAAGCGGTTCTGGCGCCCCGCTTCGACTGCCAGGTGGACGACATCACCTGCCAGGCTCGCATTCCGGAAGGAGTCTGCGCGGAGGTGCGCAAGAAGCACCCCATCCAGCGAATGCCCGTCAGCCACGGCGGGTTCGCCCTGGTTCACGCCATTGGGATCGACTCGGAAAGCGGATTGCTGAGCGGCGCCGCCGACAGCGGCGCCGACGGCATGGCCCTTCGGGTGGAGGATGACCGGCTATAGACTGCCCTCATGGGGCTTTTCCCAATCCCCGCTGAAGCCCTCCACGCCCTGAATTCGGCAGAGCCCTCCGGAGAAATCGAACTCGGCCGTGACTCCGTTGTCGAACTGGAGGCGCTGCAGGCTGCGTTCGGGGTTGAGGAACCGGTGAGAGGTCATTTCGGCGTGGGCGGTCTTCCGGAAATAGGCGCTCCAGCGCTGCAGCCACTGGATGCGCCGCCGCATGCGGGCGGTCCCCCAGTCCTGGACCGGAACGCCGTCCTCCAATCCGGTTCCGGGAAATTCGTCCCCGTAGGGCAATATCCAGTTGTAAGACGGGGCAGCGGTAAAGAGGAGCTCGTACAGGCGGGGGTTCTTGTCCTCCGGCCAGTCGTAGCGGCCGTATCCCCCGCCTGAGAAACAGGCCGCGTAGCACTCGTGAAAGACGAGCTGGAACCAGGGGATGGGCTCCCCCACCGCCAGCCGATCTCGAGACCAGTCGGTAAAGAAGAAGAAATCGCATTCCGAGACGCACCAGAAACGGGCCAGCTCGGCGCCGGGAATGATTCCCCGCTTCCGCGTCTCGCGAAAACACTCGATCTGCTTTTCGATGGCCAGTTTGCGAGATACCGGGTGGTCCGGAGAAAAATCCTCCCGGTGGCCGCCGTGAAAGGCGTATCCATCGAAATAGAGAGCGTCGGGCTCGAAACCCCGCGACTTGGCGTAGTCCAGCGCGCGCCTTAACGCCTCGGGTCCGAACTGGGGGCTGAGGCCGTCGCCCCAGAAGCCGGGCCTGGGATGCAGCTCTCCCGACCGGTCCCGCGAGGACCGGGCCGGGTCGTAGCCGGGGGCTCCCTTCAGATTGGTGTTGGGATTGATGAAGACCTTGACCAGGGCCCCGTATCGCCGAGCCCGGTCGGCCAGGCGCCTGAGCCTTCTCCAGCCACCCTGCACCGGACGCTGGCGCAGAAAGGCCTGCCAGGCGCTGGCGTCGTTGCGGGCGGTGGTGCCGGGGGACCATTTGGGAAAGAAGAAATTAATGGGCAGACCGTGACGCTTCCAGCGCTGCAGGTCTTTCAGCACTCGCGACTCGTCTCCGGACTTCCAATAGACCCAGCGGAATTCGAAGCCTCGCAGGTATCGGTCGATCGCTGGCAGTTGCCTGGCCCTGTCAGCCAACGTCCGAAAGAACCCCTTTTCACGGGCATAACGGCGGTAAGCCTTGGCGATGCCCACGTGGTCCAGGTCCCGGGCGAAGCGCATCAGGAACTGACGCGCGTAGCCGAGTTCTCCCAGCGACGCCAACCAGTTGAAATCCACCAGCGAAACCTCGCCCGGAATATGGTCGACCTCCACGCTGCAGTCCCAGAAAGTCTCCACGATCTGGTAGAGGGTGTGGCCTCCCTTGACCAGGCCGAACAGGGGCAGGCTGTAACGCCCCCCCACCAGGTTGCCGCGAATCGAATCCCCCTTGGGCATGCTCTCGGCCATGTCCGCCGGAATCAAGTAGCCGGAGCCATGGGGGACCAACAGATAGCCGCCGTCGCTGGTGGGTTTCTCGATGCGATAGAAGTGGTTTACCCGCCGGATGCGGTCCTGGCCACCGGTCTGCTCCAGTCGAACCAGCAGCTCATCCGTTTCGGAATCCAGGGCGTGCACCAGCTCGATTTCCAGGTCGGTGCCGGGGAAAGCACCCAATCGGGTCCGGTAGCCCCGGTGGCGGCCCTCCTCGAAGGGCTGCCAATCCTTGACGCCGGCCTCTCCGAAGCCCAGGGTCCGCTCCTTGCCGGCGG
>VXMN01000299.1 GCA_009841055.1 Acidobacteriota bacterium | reverse complement strand
TTCCACCTCTCCGTGGGGCAGATTCCTGGTGAATCCGACCAGCCCCAGGCGAGAGGCGTGGCGATGGACGAAATAGCGGAATCCGACTCCCTGGACGGCGCCGCCAATCAGAATTCTGGCACCCCGCTTTCACAGGTTCCGAACATAGATTCTCCCCTGGGGAATGTCAATAGGCGGCAGAGGAGTGTCAGAGAAGGGGCGGCAGGCAAATGCCGTCCTGTCTCCCACCGGGAAATGTTCTCACAGGGTTTTCGCCAATCCGGAAAAGTCGGCGCTTGCATTTCATTTGGAATTTGATATATACCTTTGCTCCACCCCGCTTTTCAACGATCCAAAACCCAGTTAGGACGCCCAAGATGAAGACCCAAATCAATGTTCGCATCAACGGACAAGAGCGTACCGACGAAGTCGAGCCTCGCCTGCTGTTGATCCACTATCTCCGCGAGGTCATCGGCCTCAAGGGGCCCCACATTGGATGCGAGACCTCCATTTGTGGCGCTTGCACGGTGGCTCTCAACGGGAAGACGGTGAAGTCTTGCGCCCTGTTGGCCGTACAGGCCGACGGCCAGGAAATCGAGACGGTCGAAGGGTTGGCCACCGACGGCCAGTTGCATCCGGTTCAGGAAGCCTTCTGGAACGAGCATGGCCTGCAGTGCGGCTTTTGCACTCCCGGCATGCTGATGACTACCAGAGAGTTGATCGAGAGGAACCCCAATCCGACCGATGAGGAAATTCGCCACGGTCTGGAAGGAAACCTGTGCCGCTGCACGGGTTATCAGCACATTGTCAACGCTGTCAAATCTGCTGCAGCCAAGGTGGGAGGGTAAGCCATGGAGACAACCGTAAGCAAGAAAACCGAGCGAATGGTGGGGAAACCCATCCGGCGGCGGGAGGACCCGAGGCTCATCACCGGCACCGCCACCTACGTGGAGGACATCGAGCTTCCCGGCATGCACTATGCCGCGGTGGTGCGAAGTCCCCACCCGGCAGCCAATATCAAGGGCATCGACACCCGGGAGGCCGAACAGCACCCGGGCGTGGTGGCCGTCTACACGGGGAAGGACATCGACCACCTGGGAGCGGTTCCCTGCGCCATTTCCCTGCCCGACCTGAGGATCCCGCACCATCACCTGCTGGCCCAGGACCGCGTCTACTACGTTGGGCATCCCGTGGCCGTGGTGGTCGCCAGCGACCGCTACGTCGCCGCCGACGCCGTCGACCTGGTGGAGGTGGAATACGAGCCCACCGACTCGGTTTCGGAACCCGAGGAGGCCCTGCAAGACGGCGCTCCCGCGGTCCACGCCGAGTGGCCCGACAACGTGGCCTTCACCCACGACCAGGCGGGCGGAGACGTCGAGAAGGCCTTTGCCGAGGCCGACGTGATCGTCAAGGAGCGCATCGTCAGCCAGCGCTTGGCCCCTTCGGCCATGGAGCCCCGGGGGACGGTGGCCTCCTGGAATTCCGGAGACGAGACGCTCACGGTCTACAGCTCCACTCAGATCCCCCACATCCTGCGACTCCTGATGTCCGGCGTGCTGGGCCTGCCCGAGCACAAGCTGCGGGTGATCGCCCCGGAGGTGGGCGGCGGATTCGGAAGCAAGTGCGAGCTCTATCCCGAGGAAGCCCTGACGGCCTTCATCGCCATGAAGATCGGCAAGCCGGTCAAGTGGGTGCTGACGCGGCGCGACGAGTTCCTGGCCACCATTCACGGCCGGGGCCACGTCGACTACTACGAGCTGGCCGCCAAGAAGGACGGCACCATGCTGGGCCTGAAGGTCAAGATCATCCAGGACGTGGGGTCCTTCCACATGCTGTTGACCCCGGCTATGCCCACCCTCTCGGTGCTGATGTTGCCGGGCCTGTACCGGTTCAAGAACGTCGACGCCAAAGTGGTGGGGGTCTTCACCCACCGGATGGCCACCGATCTCTATCGTGGCGCGGGCCGGCCCGAAGCCACCCACGGGATCGAGCGCATGGTGGAGGTTCTGGCCGCCGAACTGGGGATGGACCCGGTGGAGTTGCGAAAAAAGAACTTCGTTCCCCCCAGCGACTTCCCCTACGACACGCCCATGGGGGTCTCCTACGACAGCGGCAACTACGCGGCCATTCTGGACAAGGCCGTGGAGACGGTCGGCTACTCTCAACTGCGGCAGGAGCAGCAGGAGGGCCGCCAGCAGGGCCGCCTGATGGGGATCGGCATCGCCACCTACGGCGAGATCTGCGCCTTCGGCCCCTCCCCGGCCCTGCCCGCCGGGGGGTGGGAGAGCGCCACCGTCAAGATCGAGCCCTCGGGCAACGTCACCGTCATGACGGGGGTGTCCCCCCACGGCCAGGGGACGCAGACCACCTTCAGCCAGATTGCGGCCGACGAGCTGGGGGTGGACATCGACAGCATCTCGGTGGCCCACGGAGATACCTCCACGGTTCAGCACGGCGTGGGCACCTTCGGCAGCCGCAACACCTCCGTGGGAGGAACGGCCCTGGTGCTGGCCATCCGGGAGCTCAAGGAGAAGATCGAGACCTATGGGGCCTTTTTGCTGGAATCCGACGACGTGACCTACGCCGAGGGCGTCTGCACCTGCAACAAGACCGGGAAGACAGTTCCGCTGGCCGAGATCGCCCCGAAGAGTTGGTTCGGTCCCACCTTCCCTCCCAACACGCAGCCCGGGCTGATTGCCACCAACTACTGGGAACCCCCCAACTTCGCCTTTCCCTTCGGGGCTCACATCGTGGTGAGCGAGGTCGATCCCGACACGGGTGAAGTGGCCATCAAGCGCTACCTGGCGGTGGACGACTGCGGCAAGGTCATCAATCCCCTGCTGGTGGACGGCCAGGTGCACGGCGGGGTGGCCCAGGGCCTGGGGCAGGCGCTCTACGAGCAGGTGGTCTACGACGATACCGGCCAGCTTGTCACCGGCGAATACATGGACTACGCCCTTCCCAAGGCGGCCATGGTGCCGACCATCGAGACCGACCGCACCGAGACCCCCTCCCCGGTCAACCCTCTGGGTGTCAAGGGCGTGGGTGAAGCCGGCACTATCGCAGCCTCCCCCGCCGTGGTGAACTCGGTGGTGGACGCTCTTTCCCACCTGGGGGTCCGGCATATCGACATGCCTCTGACCCCGGAAAAAATCTGGAAACTTGTTCAGCAAGGAGGTTCAGCGTGATTCCCCAGGAATTCAATTACTCCAGACCCGGAACGGTGCAGGAAGCGGTCGATCTGCTGGCCGATGGCGAAGCCAAGGTGCTGGCGGGGGGCATGAGCCTGATCCCGCTGATGAAGCTGCGGCTTTCCGCTCCGGAACATGTTGTGGATCTGGGCCGCATTGCCGACCTGACCCGGATTGCCGAGGAAGGCGGTAGCCTGCATCTGGGCGCCCTGCTTACCCATCACCAGGTGGCCACTTCGGCTCTGGTTCAGGAGAAGTGCCCCCTGCTGGCCGAGACGGCCGCCCATATCGGGGACTCCCAGGTACGGAACATGGGCACCCTGGGCGGCAGCGCCGCCCACGCCGATCCCGCCGCTGATTATCCGGCGGCCCTGTGCGCCCTGGAGGCCAAGGTCAGGCTGGTTCGAAAGGGCTCGGAACGGGTGGTGGACATCGGGGATTTCTTTGTGGATGCCCTCACCACGGCTGTCGAACCGGAGGAGATCATTAGCGACCTCATCCTGCCTGTGGAGGAGTCCGGCACCGGTGTCAGCTACCAGAAGCTGCGCCAGCCGGCATCGGGCTTTGCCATCGTTGGGGTTGCGGCGCGGGTGCGAACCTCCGGCGGTCGGATCACCATGGCTCGGGTGGGTGTGACCGGACTGAGCGCCACGGCCTACCGGGCCACCGGAGTGGAGGCGCTTCTGGAGGGCTCCGAGGGTTCCCAGGCCGACGTCGCCAAGGCTGCCGCCGCGGTGGATGAGGGTGTTGACGCCATTTCGGACCTGCACGCCTCCAGCGACTACCGCAGAAGTGTGGCTCGCGTCTACACCGCTCGCGCCATCCAGGCCGCGTTGTAGGAGGCCGCATTGAAGATCAGCGGATCCCGCCTTCTCGCCCTGGATCAGGAACAGTGTTATCGGGCGCTCCAGGACCCAAGTGTGCTGGAGCGCTGCATGCCCGGCTGCCGGAGCCTGGTCCAGGTGGGTGAAGATACCTACGCCATGAAGATGAAGATGGCCTTGGCCAGCATCTCCGGCCTCTTCGACGGCAAGGTCCGCATTGCCGACCGCAACTTCCCCCACAGCTTTCGCCTCCTGGTTGAGGGATCCGGCAGGATCGGTTTCCTGAAGGGAGACGGCCTGCTGCAGTTGACCCCCGAAAACGGCGGGACGTCCGTTGGCTACGAGGGGGAGGTTCGGGTGGGAGGCACCATCTCGGCCGTGGGACAACGGCTGCTCGACACCACCTCCAAGATGATGATCAAGCGTTTCTTCGACAAGCTGACCGAATCCCTGACGCCGCCTCGGCAGTAACCCTCCGATTACCCTCAACCAGCTCGACCGCGGCCCCACCCGGGAGCGCGGGCGTCCCGCCCGCACACATCCCGGCAGAGCCTTTTCTGTGTTCCAAAAAAAAGCCGCCTGCCGGAGTCTCGACAGGCGGCCGGAGAGTTACCGCAGAACTAGAAGGGTGTCGGGGGAATTGCGGGCAGCTTGAAGTAAAGCATGAAAGCAATCAGGAGCGTGTAGAGGACCAGCGATTCGATGAGCACCAGGCCCAGCAGCAGGGCGAACCGGATGGAGGCCGCCGCTCCCGGATTTCTGGCAAGGCTTTCGCAGGCTGCCGAGACGGCCCGCCCCTGGGCCAGGCCGCAAATGGCGGCAGCGAAGGCCATGGCGAAACCGATGCTGATGTAATGCCAGTGGCTCCCGGTACCGTCCGTAGAGAACGGCCACCACTCGGTGGCATCGGTCTGGGCATAGACCGGTGATGCCACCAGCAGAACCACGATGCTGATGAAGACTGCCGGGTAAAATCGCTTCACGATGGATTCTCCTTTCGGTTGGGGTTCGCCGCGGAGTTCCGATCTGACGGAGCCCCGCTGGAACCAATGAAGCGCCACTTGGAGGTGGTTCCCGGGAACCCCTCGTGCATCCCGGGCTCACACAAGTGACAGGGTGGTCGGATTCGACCCTGCCGGCTCCGTGACGTCGGAGGGTTAATGCTCCTCCGAGACGGCGCCCGCAATGTAGATCATGGTCAGGACCATGAAGATGAAAGCCTGCAGAAAACTGGCAAACACTCCCAGCGCCATGATGGGAAGCGGCACGATGAAGGGCACCAGGCCAAAAAACACGGCCACGACCTGGTGCTCCCCGAAGATGTTGGCAAAAAGACGGACCGACAGCGAAAAGGGTCGGGCCAGGTGGCTGATGATCTCTATCGGAACCATCAAGGGCGCCATCAGGGGCACCGGACCGGCAAAGTGCTTGAGATAGGGGACCAGCCCCTGTTTTCGAACTCCCAGGTAGTTGTAGTAGAGGAACACCACCAGTGCGCAGCCGACGGTCACGTTGATGCTGCTGGTCGGGGAGGAAAACCCCGGGATCTGCCCGCAGAGGTTCATCAGCAGAATGAAGATCCCGATGGTAGCCACCATGGGAAGGTATTTTTTGGCCCCATGGCCGATGATCTCCTCCAACTGTCCGTTGAGAAATTCGACCACCAGTTCCAGAATCTGTTGTATCCTGCCCGGCTTTTCGAGCGAAAAGGAACGACCGGCGATGGGGAAAAACAGCGCGCAGAACAGGAACACCAGCACGGCAAAGGTGACGTGCTCGGGAATGATCATGTGCCCGGGAGCGTAGGTGTAGCCAAACAGCCCGTAGAGACTGCCCAGCAGGGCCGCCACCACCGGACCCAGGGTGCTATTGACCCATTCGGCTATCCAGGTGCTATGGTGTTCCATGGCAAGGGTCCTCTTTCCAGCCTTTGACTACCTGTAGCACACACTCGACCAGCACGGCTGCAACCACCAGCAGGAGGCCGGAGAAAAACCCGAAAACCTCCAGGATATCAATGCGAAAGGTAGCATAGAGCGACAGCCCGATCAAGGCGTATCTTAAGAAATAATTGAAGATAGCCCCATGCGCCGCCCTCTTCGGGGTCGGCCGCGCCGAGCGGGCGCTTTCCAACAGACGGTCAACCCCTTGCTTGAGCCACCTGAAGTTGATCCAGGAGAGCACCGCCCCTGCCAGGAACCCCAGGCCCGAGTCGAGTCCGCCCAGAATCAGAGCCGCCAGGCAGGCCGGAATACCCAGGGCCAGACTGATCTTCCAGAGCCGGCGCTCCAGGCCCTCGTCAGTCAAGGCTGCAACGGAGAGGCTGCCGCGATGGATTTCATTCCTTCCCATCGACCTTCTTGACCACTCGAAAGAGATTGATGAAAGCCGCCGCGATCCCGAACAGAATGCCGATGAAGCTGAAGGTGTTCCGGTTTCCCGTCCAACTGTCCAGCAGGTAGCCCAGGCCGTAACCGATGGCGATGCAGGCCGGGAACATGATCCCCAGCGTCAGCAAATCCCCGTACTGTTTGAACCTTGTGGACATCTCGTGTTCTGTCTCAGAAACAGGGTTGCCATCTTTCGGAGCGCAACGGCGCCGGATTCTAGGAGCGACGACGATGCAATGCCCATTCATTGTGAGGAGGAGCGACGACGAAGACGGCGTCGTTCCGCCCGAACCCGGAGGGCCGATGGAGGTTCCCAAACGGGGGAGCACCAGGGTACCTGTTCGCTGAAACGCGACGGGCCTCTCCTACCGACCGTTTCCCAGTGGAACCTCCATCGGAGATGGTAATCCTGTTTCTGAGACAGGACACCCTGTTTGCGCTCTCGCCGGCGGATGCATTATCATCCGGTTTCGGTCAACGTCGGACGCCCAAGTTCGCCTGGAGGACGCCATGCCTGGAAAACACTCTCTTGGGATTGCACTCGTCGTCGCTTCGTCACTTTTTGCCGGCTGCAGTCAGGCTCCCGAGTCCCCGCCGGCAGTCGATTCCGAGTCGGAAGCTCCCAAAACGGAAGAAGCGGCTGCAGCACCCGAGGAGATCAAGGTCTACGACCTGGTGAAGGAAGACATCACCAAAATTCCGGACCTGACCAGCCGCAACCTGTCGGTGATGGGAGTCAAGCTGGGAGACCGGACGGCAGAGGTCAACCAGAACAAGCAGTTGGGAAAATCCCTTGCAACCACCCCCGTGGGAGGCCTGTATCGTTCCGCTTACCAGGAACGGGGAATCTACCTGGACATCGACAAGCAGTCCGGCAAGGTCGTCACCATCTACGTCAACACCACGCTGGCCAGAAAGGTGAAGGGACGATTCCGTTCGATTCTGCGGCGGGGCAACCTGGATCTGTTCAAGAAGATGTTCGGTCCCGAGCCCCGGCGTCTCCGACCGGATCTCCAGACCACGAGCTGGCGCTATCCCCGGAAAGGCGTAGAGCTGATTCAGACCAGGAGCGGCGATCAGAGGACCTACACCTTCAAGCTGGTGAGGCCCCGCAGAGGCTGAATCCCAGACTAGCCCCGCCCTGCTGTGCGGGATCATTCGAGGGAAAACACCCAATCGTCCACAAAGACGAACCACGAATGGACACGAATGAACAC
>VXMN01000147.1 GCA_009841055.1 Acidobacteriota bacterium | reverse complement strand
CGACCGGTCTTCGTGCCCGGTTTCGCCGAAATTGCCGCTGCGACCCCTATACCGCCGCATTCCGACGCCGTACCGGTTTTGTCAACTCGGCCACAAAACTTTACACGGGATTGACCGACTCTTTACATCGCTTTCGCCTCCACTTGCGTCTATAGAAATGTCACTCGCACCGGGTGGCGAGCCGGCCGCCCGAGTGCCCAAGCCAACGAGCCGTAAGCGATTCAACCCTTGGTCGGAATCCGGGCCGAAAATAGATAAGGAGGACCAGAACAATGAAAACGAAACAGAAGGTCACGACTTTTTTGGTGGCGGCGCTGTTGAGCCTGCCGCTGGCGTCCTGGGCCGGCGACCTGGTACCAGCCAAAACCGAAGTCGAGAGTCCCGGGGTCCAGGACCAGAGGCCGCTGGAGGGCAAGATCCGGCACGAGCTGGTGATGCTTCCCTATTTCAGCGTTTTCGACCACCTCGCCTTTCAGCTCGATGGCGATGAGGTCCGGTTGCTTGGCCAGGTCACCAGCCCAAGCCTCAAGAATTCGGCGGGAAGGGTCGTTCAAGCCATCGAGGGAGTTTCCACCGTCGTGAACCAGATCGAGGTACTGCCGAACTCTCCCAATGACGACCAGATACGACTGGCGGTCTATCGTGCCCTCTATAACCGGGGCAGCCGCCTGTTCCCCTACAGCCTGGGCGAATACGATGCCATCGGCATCATCGTGAACAAGGGGGATGTCACCCTGGTCGGCACGGTCATCAGCGAGTCGGACAAGCGATTCGCCTTTGTGAAGGCTTCCGGGGTCGCCGGGGTGTTCTCGGTGACCAACAAGCTGGTCGTGCAGAAGTCCTGAGCCCGGACCGGTTCAGGCGGAGGGTGGGGCGCCCGAATATCCGGTGTCCCCGCCCTCGATTCGTCCCATCGGCAAGAGTCCGATTACCCCGAGCAGCCCTCACCAATCAATTCCCGGATCCGACAGTTCGCTCCGGCAATCCCTCCACAGGAACCACTCCCCTCCTCGATCATTCGGAGTTCCCGCCCCTCGGCTTGGTGGCCCAACGGAAACTGTGCTACTTTCAAGTCGCGTTTGAGCGGCAAGGAATGTTTCGGCGCAAGGGTTCGGGAGAATCGTGGCTCCATCCGGCTCACCAACCAGGCAAGTCCCCATATACCAACGACTGGGTCTCCGTCCCTTCATCAACGCGGGAGGCAGCTATACCCGCTACGGCGGCTCCCTCATGGCTCCCCAGGTGATTCGGGCCATGGAGGAGGCCTCCGGGCGATACGTCTCCATCCAGGAACTGCAGGAAGCTGCCGGCCGGCAGATTGCCGGCTGGCTGGGCGCCGAGGCGGCGTTGGTGACTTGCGGCTGCGCCTCGGCGCTGACCCTGGGGACCGCCGCCTGTGTGACCGGATGTGACGAAGAAAAGATGAACCGTTTGCCGGATACACGGGGAATGAAGAACGAAGTCGTCCTGCAGAAGTCCCACCGGGTGGAATACGATCATGCCGTTCGCAACGTTGGAGTCCGGTTGATTCAGGTCGAAAGCCGGCAAGAACTGGAGGCCGCCATCGGTTCCAGGACGGCCATGCTTTTTTTCCTGAACATGGCCCAGCACCGGGGGCAGATCCAACGAGAGGAGTTTGTTGAAATCGCCGGGAATGCCGGGGTGCCCTGCCTGATCGATGCCGCGGCCGACATTCCGCCGGCGGAAAACCTCACGGACCTGATCGCGCTGGGGTTCGACCTGGCGGCTTTCAGCGGAGGCAAGGGGATCCGGGGACCGCAATCCTCCGGTCTGCTGCTGGGCCCCAAGGATTTGATACGAGCCGCCTTTCTGAACGCATCCCCCAATGCCGACCGCATCGGCCGGGTGTCCAAGGTCGGCAAGGAGGAGATCATCGGTCTTTGGAAAGCTCTGGAACTCTACTTGAAAAGAGATCATCAGGCCGATTGGGAACGTTGGGAACAGCAGCTTGAGGTGATCGCCCGGGCTTTCGATGAAATTCCCGGAATCACCACGAGACCATTCGTTCCGGTCATCTCCAGCCAGGTCCCCCATTTGGCCGTTGAATGGGACGATCGGATTCTCAAGTTCAGCAAGGAGCATTTCCTGGAAGCGCTCCGGCAGGGTGAACCGCGGATCGAGGTCTCTCCCGTCCCCACCGAGGGAAACCGCCTGGAATTGAGTTCATGGATGCTGGAGCCGGGCGAGGAAGTAGTGGTGGCCCGACGCTGCAAGGAGGTGCTTCAAGAATTGGCTACGTTGACTTAGCCTCCCTGGTCTCGCCTGCTTACGCCCCCGGCCGACCCGTCTGAATCCCCCACCTTGTTTCAAGGCTTGCATCTTGGAAACAGAAGCCTGCATCCGAGCAGTTATTGCCGATGGCTTCCCGGCTACCTGTGAGGCCTGATTCCAAGGAGAACATCCATGACGCCCCGACTGTTTCCCACCGCCATTTTGCTGGTCTGGACAATTGGCTTCAGCAGTTTGCTCCAGGCTGACGAGTGGCTGATTGTGTCCCATGGAACCCGGATCCGGGGCCAGTTGGAAACCACCCTGAACAGCAGAATCCACCGCCAGGGAGACCGGTTCACCGTCGAAGTGGCCGAATCCATTCTGGTCAACGGCGTTGAGGCCATTCCGGCCGGCTCCGTCATTGAGGGCCGTGTTTCCCGCGTCAAGCGGGCGGGCCGAGTACAGGGCAGGGCGGAGATGAATCTGTCCTACGACCGCCTGGTCTTCCCCAGCGGCATCGCCGAGGCCATCATAGGATCTCAGGCGGACCTGGACCACGAAGATCACATCGATCGCAGCGAAGGCACCATCAAGGGAGCGACCTCTCGCAAGCGGGATGCTGCCGCGATCGGAACCAGCGCCGCCGCCGGCGCTGGAATCGGCCTGGCCTACGGGGGTGGAGGAGGTGCTGTCATGGGAGCGGGAATCGGGGGACTGGTTGGCCTGGTGGACAGAATGGGACGGAGAGGCAAACCGATTCGAATTCCCGCCGGAACGCTTATGATCATTCGGCTGGATCGTCCGCTTCAGATCAGAATTTCCGGAGACCGGAGTCAGTGACTGATCGGACTGGATCGATTGGGCGCCGTCAGGCGCAATAGCCGCCGTCCAGCACGATGTTTTGCCCGGTGATGTAGCGGGAAGCCTCGGAAGCCAGGAAGAGCACCACCCCCTTGATATCGTCGTATTCCGCCATTCTTCCCAGAAAGACGCGACGGTTGTACTGCGACAGAAAGGGTTCGTGGGCGACCTCCGGGTTGTAGCCACCGGGTGAAATGGCGTTCACTCGAACGCCGTGGGGCCCGGCCCAGGCCGCCAGGTACTTGGTAAGGCCCACCAGGCCGTGCTTGTGAAACTGGTAGTCGGGCGGCGTGGTCATGTTGGTGCCGGCATAGTTGCTGAAGTCCGGGGCGACCACACCCTGCACGGAACCGATGTTGATGATGGTCCCCTTCTCTCTCTTCATCATCGGATCCAGAAAAGCTCGCGAGATGGTAAAGAGCCCCGTGGCATTGACCTCCATCGACCGGCGCCAGTCATCCAGAGGGGCAGCATAGCCGCTCATGGAACGTCCCACCGAGTTGTTGACCAGAATGTCGACCGAGCCCTGTTGCTCCAGCACTCGCTCACTAAAGGCCAGGATCGATTCCTCACTCCCTTGATCGTAGCTTTCGCCGCTGGCCTTCAGTCCACGGTCCACCAATTCGGCTGCCCATTCCAGGCAGCGGGACTTGTTGCGAGAAGCGATGATCACGTGGGCCCCGGCTTCGGCCAGGGCTTCCGCCATGGGAGTTCCATAGAGTCCGGTGCCCCCGGTGACGATGGCCGTGCAGCCGGAAAGATCGAACAACTCGCGAACGTGCATGGGTTTTCTCCTGGGGAATGGGATTGTGGGACGGTGAAACCGGGGTGATTGACGATGCTGCTCCCGGAACGACAGCTATCATACCGCTGTTGTCACTACCTTGACCCGCAATTCTCAGCGGACCAGCACCAGTACCAGGGAGAGGGTCAGGATGCTTGACAGCGTGGAGAACAGTACCGCCCTCGAGACGAAAGTGACGTTGCTACCGAGTTCTCGAGCGAAAACGATCGGCATGATCGCCGTAGGCATGCTTGCCTGCAGCACCACCACCTGACCCAACAGGCCCCCCAGGCCAACCAGGGATGCGGCCCACCAGGCCCAAAGGGGACCGACCAGCAGCCTGAGAGCAACCACGCCCCAGGTGTCGGGATGGTTCATCCGAAGCGGGATACGACCCACCTCCATCCCAATGGTGATCAACAATACAGGTATCCCCGCCCTGCCGAGGATGTCGATGGGTTCGAAGACGGAGGCCGGCAGGGGGATTTCAAAAGCCCGCAAGAACAGGGCGGACAGAATGGCGTAGGGCACCGGCATCCGGGCCAGCTTCCAGAGAGACTGTCCGGTCCCGTGCACGCCCCTGGCAGCCAGAAACAGGCCACAGGTGTTGTGCGGCAGGGAGTTGGTTGCCACCAGGACGGCAGCCAGGCTCAGTCCTTCCTCGCCGAAGGCAAACAGCACGAAGGGGAATCCCAGGGTGACGGCGTTGAAGAAGGTTGCCACCATGACGGCGGCGCCGGTGGTGGGCCCGTCCATGCGGCGAAGCCTGGCATAAATCCACCCCAGCAGAGCCATGCCAGACAGGACCAGAACGACGAACGCAACCACTTGCCCCGCCTGCGCCAGGGTGACCTCCACCTTCATGAGGGAAGAGAAGAGTAGCGCGGGCGACAAAATGTAGAGACACAAACGGCTCAGGCTGCGGAGCTCGAAGTGCAGCAGCCGGTCGGTGAGAGCCCCCAGTCCGGCAAAGAAAATGGGGGGCAGCAAGGCATCCGCGAAGGTGCGGCCCACTGCAACCAGAAACGAGGTGATCATGGAGTCAGCGTGGAATGAAACGGAACGGAATGCCGGCTGTGCGGACTACTTTCCGGAAGGGCCGTCAACGGGATTCGCTTCCGGCCCAAGCACGAACAGCGGCTGAAGGCCGGGGGAACGCCAGACCAGCAGGCGACCGGCCTGGTCTCCGGCCACGACCGTCCGGCCATCCCGGCTCACTGCCGACACGTGGACGAAGGATGACACGCCGCCAAGCCGACGTTCCCCGAAGCGTACGATGGGATCTCCCGAACTGATCAACAGGCGGTCGCTGTCGGCGATGAAGCTCAGGGAAGTGATCTCTTTCTCATAGCCGCTGAGGGTCTGCTTCTGTTCGCCCGTTTCGAAATCCCAAAGCTTGATGTCGCCGTCGGCGCCGCAAGTGGCCAGAGTCTTGCCGTCTGCTTTCCAGGCCACGTCCAGGACGTGGTGGGTGTGTCCCTCAAAGGTCTTGGCCAGTTGGCGGCTCTCGACCTCGAAGACTCTGGCGAAGCGGTCGGTGGAGGCGGTAGCCAGATAGCGGCCGTCCGGTGAGAACTCGATTCCGAGGATGGTGTCGATGTGCGCATCGGGAACCTCTCCCACGAGTTCCCCATTCTCCGTGCGCCAGATCTTGACTTCGCCGCTTCTGGACGGGTCTCCGCTTCCGGTGGCCAGCAGTCGGCCGTCGGGACTGAAGGCCAATGCCGTTACCCGGCCCACGGGCCCCGACGGATCCTGCGTCGATTCGACCATCCGCTCCAGGACCCACGACAATGCCTGTTCGCCCTGGCTCGATTCGTTCGGGCCTGGAGCCGGGCCCGGCCTCTGCAAACGCCAGAATTTCAGAGTCCTGTAGCCTCCCGAAACCAGGAGTCCGCCCTTGGGGCTGAAGGCCAGCGAGTGAACCATGTCCCGATGGCTGACCCCCGGCTCCCCATAGAGGCCGCCCTGGTTCAATGAAGGGTCGGTGAGCCGTGCCGCCAGTTGGCCCGAGGACAGGTGGTAAACGAGAATCCTGTTGGAACGTCCGCAAGCGGCATAGCTGCCATCGGGACTGATGGCGGCGCTGTAGACAGGATTCAAGATCCCCGGAATGGCCTTCCACTTCAGCCGGGGCAAGAGGCTGGTCGGGTTGCCCGGGCGGGCGCCCTGGTCGATCCACAGCTTGAGGAGCCCGAGCTCCTCGGAGGTCAGGGGGGCAGCCTCGGCGGCATTTCCGTCAGGCGGCATAGCGGGTTGGCGTTGATGAGCGGCCACCTGGAGCAGCAGGCTGTCGGCGCCGTTGCCTGGAACGACCAGTGGTTCGGCTCGATCGCCGGAGAGAATCAACTGCCTGTCTTCCAGAACGACGTTCCCGAGAGCCAGGCTCTTGCTGTGACAGGCCAGGCACTTGGCCTGAAAAATGGGAAGGAGATCCCTGCTGAAGCCGACAGGCTCCTGTCTGTCCGGGACCGTGATGGGAATGGACCCGTCCCGGTCCCCATCCTTCTCCTCGTCGAGTTGAGCCCGGGCAGGGACGGCCGCGGCGATCGCCAGCAGAGTCAGCCACAGAATCACCGGATGTCCCGGCGCCGGCTGGTCGGACCGGCGTCTGCGCCGCCGGCCGGAATGGAGGGTCTTGAGGAACCGCGTCATGGACGGTGTCTGAGAGAGGTTTCCTGCAGGACGGGTTGCACCCGGATGGTCAGCGGCTCTTCCACCTGAATCTCCTGCTCGTTCAGTTGAAGCGTTGCCTCGAGCTTCAGCGGATACTCACCGGGGTTCAGATCGGCAGCCAGCCGGACAAGCAGGGAAGAGGTCGTCTCGCCTTTCGGAATGGTCACCGACTCGGCCTCGATCCCGACGATGTGGATGGGAATCTTGAGACCGACCTCGACCGGGTCGGCGTAGTTGAACAGGCGCTCGATGGATAGGGGCAATTCCAGGTTGGTCCCGGCTTGAGAGTGCCACACCCTCTCTTTTCCGATCAGAAGAATAGGCGCCGCATGGATGGTCAAATCCAGGGCCCTGGAATGAGCCGCCATCTGGATTTTTCGAGGGGATGCCTTGGCTATCGCCTCCCTCAAGCGTTTCTCGGCCGCCCTGCGCGCTCGTTCGGCCTCCTTGGCTTGAGCGGCCGGGTCCGCCCCGGATTGGGGAGAGGTCTTCCCGGTGCTTCTTTCCGCCATGGCTGTTTTCCGTTCGGACAGTTGCTGTAGCCGCATCGCTTCCCGATGGGCTCGAGCCACCCCTTCGGGTTGGTTGCGATAGGTGACCTGTCCCGATGCCACGGCGGAAAAAGTGTACTTCCCGGGCTTGAACTCGTTCCCCCGCTTGGTGAGCTTGTAGACGAGCGTTCCCTCGCTGCTCTCATCGTCCACAATCAGCTTGGTGGTGTTCTCCCTCAGTCCGTCAAGCGTGCCCAGGCGCAGCTTCAACTCGCCCGGCAGAAGGGGGCGACGAGCGAGCTGAAAGGGAATTTCCAGGTTGCCTTCCAGAGGCACGTCCCACCCCTGCTTTTCGATCCGGAACTCCGGAAGCTGGGGCGCCAACTCGCTTCGGCTCACGGCCAGGGTCCGATTCCGCACCATCCGGGATTGGGCGTCTGCCCGTCTCAGCGAGCCGGAGTTCCAGACCAGGGTGGCGTGGCGCGCCTGCCGCTCAACCGCTCTGTCTCGTAATAACATCTGACGCTGCCGGCGATCGTACGAGGGTAGATATCGGTGGTCG
>VXMN01000157.1:23598-63693 GCA_009841055.1 Acidobacteriota bacterium | reverse complement strand
CCACCCCTCCCCCGGCCACTGACCAACCGGCCGTCGTTTTGCAGCCGGCCGCAAAATTGGAGCCGGCGAGCACAAGACCGACCCCCGGGACCGGGCCGGTTTCGCCGCTCAGAAGGCCCGGGAGCGCAGAGCGCCCTTCGCCGACCGAAACCATCCGCCAACACCTTTCCAGATCGGGCCAGATCAGGACCCGGCCGTTTCTTTCCCGGTCCCGGCAGGGAGCACCGGCCAGGCCTCTCAGCCTGCCTACGGGAACCAGGCCGACTTCCGGTTTTCCGCCGCAGCGCAGACCTCTGACCCCTTTTCCCGGCCGCCCGGCCGGTCCCGGGGGGCCGCCCAGGGACCACCGCCGGACCCGGCCGGGACAGCGGCGTCATGGCGGTCGGCATGAGTCTCGGGAAGGCCGCTTCGCTGGACGGCAGGCGCCGACCGCGGCCCGGCCCGAACCCTTCCAGCCTATTCCCATCAACCGCTCCGTCACCCTGACCGAAGGAGTCACCATCAAGGAACTGGGGGAGCGGCTGGAAGTCAAGGCCAAGGATCTGATCAAGCGGCTGCTGGACAAGGGCATCTTCGCCACCATGAACCAGACGCTGGACGAGGCTCTGGCCAAGGACCTGAGCGCGGATTTCGGGGCGGAAGCTTCCATCGTCAGTTTCGAGGAAGACGCCGAGTATGAAGCCATTGCCGAGGAAAAGTCGGAGAACATCGCGCCGCGGCCTCCGGTGGTCACCATCATGGGCCACGTCGACCACGGCAAGACCTCACTGCTGGATGCGATCCGCGAAACCGACGTCACCTCCCAGGAAGCCGGAGGCATCACCCAACACATCGGCGCCTACCAGGTCGAAAAGAACCAGCGCCTGATCACCTTCCTGGACACTCCGGGCCATGAAGCCTTCACCATGATGCGGGCCCGGGGAGCCAAGGTGACCGACATCGTCGTCCTGGTGGTGGCGGCGGACGACGGCGTGATGCCGCAAACGCTGGAGGCCATCAACCATGCCAGGGCCGCCAAGGTTCCCATCGTCGTGGCCATCAACAAGATCGACCGACCCAATGCCCAGGTGGACACGGTCAAGAAGAACCTGGCCGCGAACGGATTGACACCGGAAGACTGGGGCGGAGACACGGTAACCGTGGAAGTCTCCGCCACCGAGAAAACCAACCTGGACCTCCTGCTGGAAATGATTCTGCTGGTCGCCGACCTGCAGACCCTCAAGGCCAACCCCCAGCGAACGGCCATGGGAACGATCGTGGAAGCCAAGCTCGACCGGGGCAGAGGACCGGTGGCGACCGTCCTGGTTCAAAACGGCACCTTGAAGGTCGGGGATCCCTTTATCGCCGGCCCGGTCACGGGAAAAGTCAGGGCCATGCTGGATTTCCACGGCAAGCCGGTGCAAGCCGCCGTTCCCGCCATGCCGGTCGAGGTTCTGGGACTTGAATCGGTTCCCCATGCCGGCGACCTGTTCCAGGTTCTCAGCGATGCAAGCAGGACCAGGCAGATCGGCAACCTGCGCCAATCGAAGCTTCGCGAGAGTCAACTGGCCAAGACGGCCCGCCTCACGCTGGAACACCTGCATGAGCAGATGAGCGAAGGTGTGGTCAAGGAGCTCCCCATCATTCTGAAGGCCGACGTGCAGGGTTCGGTGGAAGTCGTGTCGGAAACCCTCTCCAAGCTCAGCAACGACAAGGTCAAGGTGAAGATCATTGACCGAGGCACCGGAGCCATTACCGAAACCAACGTGCTTCTGGCCTCCGCCTCCAATGCCGTCATCGTCGGATTCAACGTCAGACCGGAGAAGAAGGCGGCCGAACTGGCCTCGCAGGAGGGTGTCGACATTCGCCTGCATACCGTGATCTACAAGATCAGTGAAGAGATCCGGAACGCCATGCTGGGCCTGCTGGACCACACCTTCAAGGAGATTTGGCAAGGCACCGCCCAGGTCAGAATGACATTCAAGGTTCCCAGGGCAGGTGTGGTGGCCGGCTGCTACATTTCCGACGGGAAAGTTTCCCGCAATTCCAAAGCGCGGTTGCTGCGAGACAATGTCGTGATCTACGAAGGCAAGATCGCCTCCCTGAGGCGCTTCAAGGACGATGCCGGAGAAGTTCGCTCGGGACTGGAATGCGGCATCGGCTTGGAGCGGTTCAGCGACATCAAGAACGAAGACGTCATCGAAGCCTTCACCATGGAGAAGGTCGCCCCGCAAATGGATTGAGGCCGGCCCGGCTCCACCGAAGCCCGCCATGAACATCGGTTTGCTCACCCTTGAAGTCGTCATCCCCTACGCCCAGTCGCTCAAAGACAAACGCCAGGTGATTCGCAGCCTGCGTGACCGCCTCAAGAAGTTCAACGTCTCCATAGCCGAGTGCGGACACCAGGACCTCTGGCAGCGATCGACCCTGGGTATCGTCACCATCTCCTCCGATCACGCCGTCCTCGAACGCACCCTGCAGACGGTGACCGATGAAGCCGAAAGAATCCTGGACGGAAATCTGACTCAGTGCCAGATAGAGTTTCTATGAAAGCCCCCTCCAGACGGCCGGGACGAGTCGGCGAAATGCTTAGAATGGCCATCAGCCAGATCATTCTGCGCGGACTGAGGGATCCGAGAATCGGCTTGGCCAGCGTCACCGAGGTCAAGATGAGCGCCGACCTCAAGAAAGCCAGAGTCTTCGTCAGCGTGCTGGGCAGCCGGGAAGAACGCGACCAGACGCTGCTGGGCCTCAACCGGGCCTCTGCCCATATTCGCCATGAAATCAGCTCCCAGCTGAAGCTCAGAGCCGCCCCGGAACTGGATTTTCAATACGATCGCTCCATCGAGTACGGAGCGCGGATTGAAGAACTGCTCGAGCAGACCAGAACCGTCGATGCCCCCGACCAGTAATCGGGCTTCCGAGCAACGGACTCCGGCCGAGTCCGATTCCGGACCGGCGCCGCCCCTTCCCCCGAAACCCCCATGAATGGACAGCTCACGGGCTTCCTTGTCATCGACAAAGCGGAGGGCATGACCTCGCATGCGGTGGTTCAGCTCGTCCGCCGCCAGCTACAGATCAGGAAAATCGGCCACCTCGGAACTCTCGACCCCATGGCCACCGGGGTATTGCCCCTGGCCGTCGGTCGCGCCACCCGATTGGCGCGTTTCCTCATGGGCGGCAGGAAGGTCTACGTGGGAACCATCCAGTTGGGCCTGACCACCGACACCTATGATCGCCTGGGGCAACCCACATCCGAGTTTCGACAGCCCCGTCTTGCACCGGACCGCCTCCGGACCGCGGTCGAATCCATGGTTGGCGAGCAGATGCAGGCTCCTCCCCCATACTCGGCCAAGAAGATCGGGGGGCGGCGCGCTTACCGGCTGGCCCGGCAGGGGCACCAGGTTGAGATTCCTCCCCAGCAGGTCCGCATTCATCAATTCAGCTTTCGCCAGGACGCGGCGGACACCGTCGATTTCGAAATCCACTGCTCGCCGGGAACCTATGTCCGCGCCCTGGCCCACGAACTGGGACAGAAGCTGGGATGCGGGGCCCATCTCTCCAGGCTGCGGCGACTCTCCTCGGGAAAATTCTCGCTGTCGATGGCCTGTCCGCTGCCCCAGGGGCGAATGCCCCAGGACTGGACCCGGTTCCTGCTCTCCATGAACTCCATGCTGGAGGATATGCCCGGCATCCGTGTCTCCGCTGAAGACCGGGAAGCCTTTTCCCATGGACGGACGCTGGGAGTCCGAAAAGTTCCCCTGAATCATTCGGGCGCCCCCATGATCCGGGTCCTTTCAGACTCGGGACTGCTGCTGGGACTGGCTGAACCGGCATCCTCCCGGCACCCGGAAGGGCGCGGCGAGCAGGGTGCGGTCCGCCTTCTCCCCAAGCTGGTTCTGTAGGCGCGTGAGGCTGTTCCAGCCCTGATTTCGCTTTACTTCGGGGAGGGGTCTATGCTACATTCCGCCTGCTTTACCGCCTTGGAAGGAAAGGATCCACTCCTCGAAATCATGGTACTGACACCGGATCTCAAGAGCTCAGTGATTCAGAAATACCGGACCCACCCTACGGATACGGGGTCGCCGGAAGTTCAGATTGCTCTGCTGAGCGAGCGGATCACCTACCTGACGGGCCACTTCAAGGAACACAAGAAGGATCACGCTTCCCGCCGCGGTCTGCTGAAGATGGTCGGGCACCGCAGGCGTTTATTGGACTATCTGAAGACGAAGGATGTCGAACGCTATCGAACGGTCATCCAGAGACTTGGAATACGCAAGTAGCGAGCCCGGAAAGACAATTCGAGCTTGAACAATGAGATAGCGACTTCGAGCGCGCCAAACGTGATGCCCGGAGTCGCTATTTTGGTGTAGGCGGCAATCCGGGCCGGGAAACACATCAAATGATTGAGAAAACCAGCACCCTCATCGGAGGCAAGGAAATCACCATCGAAACGGGCAGGATCGCCCGCCAGGCTGACGGCGCTGTTCAGGTCAGCTACGGAGACACGGTGGTGTTGGTGTCCGCCTGTTCCAGAAGACAGCCCCGGGACAACGTGGATTTCTTTCCTCTGACCGTAGACTACCGAGAAAACTATTACGCAGCGGGACGCATTCCGGGGGGCTTCTTCAAGCGCGAGGGCAAGCCGAGCGAAAAGGAAGTTCTGACCTGTCGCCTGATCGACCGTCCCATCCGCCCGCTGTTCCCGCCGGGCTATCGCTGTGACACCCAGATCATTGCCCTGGTGCTCTCCGCCGACGGAGAGAACGACCCCGACATCCACGGCATCACGGGCGCCAGCGCGGCCCTGATGGTGTCCGACATCCCCTTCGAGACCCCCATCGCCGCGGTTCGCGTGGGTCTGGTCGGGGGCGGCCTGGTGATCAACCCCAGCAGCCGGGACCTGAAGGAAAGCCAGCTCAACTTGATCGTCGCCGGCAGCGAAGACGGCATCGTGATGGTCGAAGCCGGAGCTCGAGAGGTGAGCGAGGCGACGATGGTCGAAGCATTGGCTTTCGGACACGAGCACATCAAACAGATTGTCCCCTTGCAAAGGCAGCTCGCGGCCAGCCTCGGCGTTCGGAAACGCCCCCTGGATGCACGCCCGGTCGACGAGGAACTCGTCAGTCGGATTTCCCAGAAGGTGTCAGCGGATCTCAGGGACGCTCTCGACGTGACAACGCATGGCAAGAGAGGAAGCTACGAACAGGTTGACAAGGTCAAGGAAGCCCTGCTGAGCAGCTACCCGGAGGAGTCGGCCGACACGAGAAGCGACGCGTCGGCTATTTTCGATCGCATCAAGGAACAAATCTTCCGCGACGACATCCTCGAACGGAAGAAACGCCCGGATGGTCGTGAGTTCGACGCCGTTCGAACCATCACCTGCGAGGTCGGCCAGTTGCCCCGCACCCACGGTTCGGCCCTTTTCACCCGCGGCGAGACCCAGGCCCTGGTCACCGCCACCCTGGGCACTTCGGACGATATCCAGAAGATCGACATCATGGAGGGAGAGTCGTCCAAGCGGTTCCTTCTTCATTACAACTTTCCACCCTTCAGCGTGGGTGAAACGGGATTCATGCGAGGCCCCGGGCGGCGGGAGGTGGGACATGGCGCCCTGGCGGAACGGGCTATTCTGCCGGTGATCCCCGCCGAGGACAAATTCCCCTACATCATTCGCATCGTCTCCGACATCCTGGAGTCCAACGGTTCTTCCTCGATGGCCAGCGTCTGTGGCGGCATCCTGGCCCTGATGGATGCCGGCGTCCCCATCAAGGCGCCGGTCGCCGGTATCGCCATGGGGCTGGTCAAGGAAGGGGACCGCTACGCCGTCTTGACCGACATCGCCGGGGCCGAAGACCACTACGGGGACATGGACTTCAAGGTCACCGGGACGCGATCGGGAATCACGGCCCTGCAGATGGACATCAAGATCGGCGGCTTGACCATGGAAATCATGAGTGAAGCCCTCCAGCAGGCGCTGCGGGGAAGGCTCTTCGTCCTCGACAGAATGCTGGACACCATTTCAGCCCACCGGAGCGATACTTCAAAATATGCTCCCAAAATCTATTCCCTTCGCATCAAGCGGGAGAAGATCCGCGACATCATCGGGCCCGGGGGCAAGGTGATTCGTGGAATCACCGAACAGACCGGCGTCAAGATCGACGTCGCAGACGACGGCAAGGTCAACATCGCCGCGCTGGACGAGGCGTCGGCCCGAAAGGCCATTCAGATCATCAAGGACCTCACTGCCGAGGCCGAAATGGGCAAGATCTATCTGGGCAAGGTGGTTCGCCTGGTGGATTTCGGCGCCTTCGTGGAGATCTTTCCCGGGACAGACGGTCTCCTTCATATCAGCGAGATCGCCGAGCATCGAATTCGGCAGGTCAGGGACGAATTGAAGGAGGGGGATCAGCTTCTGGTCAAGGTTATCGGGATTGACGGCCAGAAGGTAAAGCTGAGCCGAAAGGCCGTGTTGAGGGAACAACGGCAAAAGTCATCCTGAGGCAAGCGCCCCGAGCGATCCGGTGAGTTCGGGGCGGGTCAAGCCGCCAGCGGCGGGTGAAATTCACCCGTCAGGTTGGGGAATCTGCCGAAAATCTCGTCCCGCAGCTCCTTGGACAGAGCCTGTTCCCGACTCTCCAGAAACCTGTCGCCCTGACGAACAAACAGCCTGAAGCGGTCCTTCTCGTCGCCTTTTTGCCTGATCAGAACCCAGCGGGTCTTCGGCCCCGGCTCGACCCGATACACATCGACCCGAGTCTGAACCAGGGGCACCGAGATGCTGTCGAGATATCGGGCCCGGCAAGGATCGTTCGAAAACACCGAGAAGCTCATCTCCTGCCCCCCGTAGAAGAACTTGCAATCCGTTAGCTCCATAACGCCCTCCCGTATCAGGAAATCGTGTGAGAGACGAGGCGCGCGCCCTGACCCGCGGGTGTCGAACCCAAGCCGCCTTTCGACGCCCAAGGCAACTGCCAAATACCTCTGATGCGCAACACCGCCAAAAGGGTTACCCGAAAATCGCGGTGTTCTTTTCAGGGACTCGACGAACCCTCATTTCCCAAGGAGAGGCTGTGCTGATTCAGACGAGCACAGGTTCGCCGCTGACAAGGAGAAGTTTGTCCGTATCGACGCAACTTTGGTCCCTATACTCCTATAAACAATCGAGACAGGGATTTATTACAATTTTTTGGAGGGAGAGGTCGTTCAGGACTGTCTGCGGAGTTGTTGCGACATTGACCGAGCCCGCGCATCAATGCGCCGCTTGATCATGCTGATGGCACGATTCATGCGGACGGCGACATTCCCGCGGGAGATGTGAGCGAGTGCGGGTGAGGAAAAGTCGGGAGAACAGGCCAGGATCCTGCTCGCACCCGGGGCTTGTCAGTCGAGGCGGTAGTTGGGAGCCTCCCGGGTGATGATGACATCGTGGACGTGGCTTTCCTTGAGGCCCGCGGAGGTGATCCTGATGAACCGGGCTTTCTCCTGGAGTTCCTCGATTCCTGAGCAGCCGACATAGCCCATCCCGGCCTTCAGCCCGCCCACCAGTTGGGCCACCACGTCCGCCAGGGGGCCCTTGTAGGGCACGCGGCCCTCGATGCCTTCCGGAACCAGCTTCTGGGCGCTGGTGTCCTGACCCAGTCGATAACGGTCCCGACTCCCCACCTGCATCGCTCCAAAGGATCCCATGCCCCGGTAGGCCTTGAAGCTTCGGCCCTGGTAGAGCACGGTTTCCCCCGGGCTTTCGTCCGTCCCGGCAAACAGGCTTCCAATCATGACGCTGTCGGCGCCGGCGGCGATGGCCTTGGTAATGTCTCCGGAGAACTTGATCCCCCCGTCGGCGATGACGGGGATTCCCGAATCCTTGGCGGCCTGCGCACATTCAGCCACCGCGGTGATTTGCGGGACCCCGGCGGCCGAAACCACCCGCGTGGTGCAGATGGAACCGGGTCCGATCCCCACCTTGATGCCGTCGGCGCCGCAGCGGATCATGTCGGCCGCGGCCTCGGAGGTCGCGATGTTGCCGGCGATGGTATCGGTCTCCGGAAACTTCCGCTTGATCTCCTTGAGCACATCCATAACCCGCTGCGAATGGCTGTGGGCCGTATCCACGGCCAGCACGTCCACGTTGGCATTCACCAGGGCCTCGGCCCGCTCCAGGTAGTCGCCGGTGACCCCCAGGGCCGCGCCTACCAGCAAGCGCCCCTGGCCATCCTTGGCCGAAAAGGGGTACTGGAGCTTCTTCTGGATATCCTTGACCGTGATCAAGCCCTTCAGCATGTAATCGCCGTCGACCACCAGCAGCTTCTCAACCCTGTGCCGGTGCAGCATTTCCTCGGCTTCGGCCAGCGTGGTCCCGACTGAAACGGTGATCAGGTTTTCCTTGGTCATCACCTCCGAGATCGGCAGGTTCAAGCGGTCTTCAAAGCGCAGGTCGCGGTTGGTCAGGATCCCCACCAGCTTGCCGTCCTCGGTGATGGGCACTCCGGAGATCTTGTAGTGCCTCATCATGTCCAGGGCCTCGTGGATCCGGTTCTCCGGCGACATGGTGATGGGATCCACGATCATGCCGCTCTCGGATCGCTTGACCTTGTCCACTTCCGAGGCCTGGCGCTCGACCGACATGTTGCGGTGAATGATGCCCATGCCTCCCTGCTGGGCCATGGCAATGGCCAGGCGGGCCTCGGTGACGGTATCCATGGCCGCGCTGATGACGGGCACGTTGAGCTGGATGCGCTGGGTCAGCCGGGTTCGGGTGGACACCTCCGCGGGCGCGACGTCCGACTTCCGGGGGACCAGCAGGACATCGTCAAAGGTCAAGCCTTCGGGCACCTGGCTGGTCAACATGGATACTCCCTCACCGTTTCCCTCTTCAGGCCGGGGTCAGAGCGCAGCACTTCTTGTACTTCTTTCCGCTACCGCAGGGGCAAGGCTCGTTGCGGCCGATTTTCGGCCCCCGAATGACGGGCCGGCGCGGCTCGGGCGCTTCCTCGGCAGGCCCCATCACCATTTCCTGCTTGCGCTGGCGGCGTTCCATCTCGCGAACCTTGTCCTTGTCTTCAACCGGCTGGAGCAGATAGAGATACCGCAGGCTCTGCTCCTCGATACCGTCCATCATCTGTTCGAAGGTAGCGAAGGATTCCTTCTTGTACTCCACCAGGGGATCTCTCTGACCGTAGCCCCGCAATCCGATCCCTTCCTTCAACTGGTCCATCGCCAGCAGATGGTCCTTCCAATGGGCGTCCAGGACGTTGAGCAAAATCAGCCGCTCGTACTGGCGCATCTCCTGCGAGCCGATTTCCTCGTCCTTGCGTTCGTACTTCTCCCTGGCCCTGGCGCAAATTCCCTCCAGCAGCTCCTCCCGATTGAGTTGCTCGACCTGGACGTTCTCGTGACGCAGATCGAGGCCGAACTGTTGGGCCACGGCCTTGCGAAGCCCTTCGCCGTCCCACTCCTCCGGATCGCTGTCGGCGTCGCAGTAGCTGTCGATGAACCCGCCGATGACGTCCTCGCTCAACTCGAGCAGGTACTCCTTCTGGTCGCTCTTGCTCAGGAACTGCTCCCTCAAACCGTAAATGGTCTTGCGCTGCTGGTTCATGACGTCGTCATATTCCAGCAAATGCTTTCGGATGCTGAAGTTGTGGGCCTCGACCTGTTTTTGAGCCGATTCGATTCTCTTGCTGATCAGACGGGATTCGATGGGTACGTCCTCCTCCATCCCCAAACGCTGCATGATGCTGGACACCTTCTCGCTGGCGAAGATCCTCATGAGATCGTCCTCCAGCGAGAGGTAGAACCGTGAACTTCCAACATCCCCCTGGCGCCCTGAGCGGCCGCGCAACTGGTTGTCGATGCGCCGGGACTCGTGACGCTCCGTTCCCAGAATATGCAGCCCCCCGGCAGCGATCACCTGCTCTCGGCCCTGCTGAAACTGCTGGTCGACCTCGTTGAGGGCCCTCTCCCACTCCTCCTGGGTGAGCGCCGCCAGGTCCACGCCCTGCTTGTGCAGCCGTTCCCTGGCCAGGTACTCGGCGTTGCCGCCCAGCACGATATCGGTCCCGCGGCCCGCCATGTTGGTGGCGATGGTCACCGCCCCCTTGCGTCCGGCCTGAGCCACGATCTCGGCTTCTCTCTCATGGTACTTGGCATTCAGCACCACGTGCTTGACCCCCGCCTTCTTGAGCAAGCCGCTCAATCGCTCCGACTTTTCGATGGAGATGGTGCCCACAAGCACCGGCTGGCCCTTCTCGTGCAGTTCCCGGATCTCCTCCACCACCGCTCTGAACTTCTCCGGTTCGGTGCGATAGACCACGTCCGGGTAATCCATCCGGATCATGGGCCGGTTGGGGGGAACCACCACCACTTCCAGTTTGTAGATCTTGTTGAACTCCATGGCCTCGGTGTCGGCCGTTCCGGTCATTCCCGCCAGTTTCCCGTACATGCGGAAATAGTTCTGGAAGGTGACCGTCGCCAGGGTCTGGTTCTCCCTTTCGATCTTGACCCTCTCCTTGGCCTCTACGGCTTCGTGCAGGCCGTCGCTCCAGCGGCGGCCGGGCATGAGACGCCCCGTAAATTCGTCCACGATGGTGACCTTGTTGTCGTTGACGACGTAGTGCACGTCTTTCTCGTAGAGCCAGTAGGCCTTGACCAGTTGCTGAATGGTGTGCAGGCGCTCGGTGACTTCGACGTAGCGCTTCTCGCTGTACTCCGGGTCATCCGGGTCGGGAATGACGTAGTCCTCCATGCGCCCGCCAGCCAGAAACTCCTGGCCCTTCTCGGTAATCTCGACGTTGTGCGATTTCTCGTCGATGAAGCAGTAGAGCTGGTTGTCGAACTCCGACAGCTGCTTGTTGCTCATGAGCTGGCCTTCGACCTGATCGATCTTCTTTTTCAGATCACGGTGCTTGACCAGCAGGTCGAGATACTGCCTGTTCTTGGGATCGCCGCGCTTGACCAGCAGCAGTTTCTCGAGGGTCTCCTCGCTGGCCTGGCCGTCGGAGTCTATCTGCTGGATTGCCTCCCGCAAGGCGCGCCCCAGAAATTTCGTCTGCTGGGCACGGATGCGCTCAGCCAGCGGCCGCATGGCCATGTAGGTCTTCTGCTGGGAACTCTCTACCGGTCCCGAGATGATCAGAGGCGTTCGGGCCTCGTCGATCAGGATGGAGTCGACCTCGTCCACGATGGAGTAGTGGTGCGCTCGCTGGACCCGGTCGCCGATTTCGAACTTCATATTGTCGCGGAGGTAATCGAATCCGAACTCGTTGTTGGTGCCGTAGGTCACGTCGCAGCCGTAGGCCTGGCGGCGCTGGTCGTCGTCCATGTCATGCTGAATCACCCCCACCGACAAACCCATGAACCGGTAGACCCGGCCCATCCACTCGGCGTCGCGGCGAGCCAGATAGTCGTTGACCGTGACGACATGGACACCCTTCCCCTCCAGGCTGTTGAGGTAGACGGGCAGCGTCGCAACCAGGGTCTTGCCCTCTCCCGTCTTCATCTCGGCGATCTTCCCCTGGTGAAGCACCACGCCGCCCATGAGCTGCACGTCGAAGTGCCTCATCTTGAGCACGCGCCTGGCCGCCTCTCGAACTACGGCGAAGGTTTCCGGGAGCAGATCCTCCAGGGTCTCGCCGGCGGCCAACCGTGTCTTGAACCGGTCGGTGTGGGCACGAAGTTCCTGGTCCGTCTGGTTGGAGAGGGGGGGTTCCAGGGCGTTGATCCGATCAACCGTGGGTTGAATGGCCTTGATGTCCCGCTCGTGCTTGCTGCCGAAAACTGACTTGAGAAGGGTATCGATAACCAAAGAATGGCCCCTTGATCTGGCGTCGGGAACCTTAATTATGAGGGGATTCAAGACAAAGTCAAGGAGTCAGCCGGAACGCTGCAAGGGGCGCGATTGAAGGGCCGCAAGCCCCCTTGCCGATGGGGCCGGCGCCGCTCCGGTTTCCTTCGCGGACCGCAAATTCGGGTCCGGCCGACAGGTTTGACAACGCCCTCGACCGACTCCTATAGTGTTGAATCGACGGCGGCAGCACGTTCCACACCCCTCCGAAGTCGGCCAAACTCCCATGGACTCCCCAATGAAGCCCGCTTGCCGAGTGGTTGTGGTTGGAGGAGGCATTTCCGGATTGGCGGCGGCGCATCGATTGCTGGAAAAAGCTCCGCTGCTGAACCAGGCTCTCCGCCTGGACCTGCTCGAATCCGGCCATCGCCTGGGGGGTGTCATCCACACCGTAAAGGAGCGGGGATTTCTCCTGGAAGGAGGCCCCGATTCCTTTATTTCCGAGAAGCCCTGGGCGGTGGATCTTTGCCGGCGCCTGGGTCTGGAGACGAGCCTCATCGGCACCTCTCCCCGCCATCGCAGGACCTTCATCGTGCGGGGCGGAAAGCTGCTGCCTGTTCCGGAGGGGTTCCACCTGATTGCTCCCTACCGCTTCGGTTCCTTTGCCGCCTCCCCCCTTCTGAGCTGGGCGGGCAAGGTCCGCATGGCGGCCGACCTGGTTCTGCCGCGCCGGCGGCCGCATTCAAGCAACCACGATGAGAGCCTGGCCGCATTCGTTCGCCGCCGCCTGGGAGAGGAGGCCCTGGAACGGCTGGCCCAGCCCCTGGTGGGCGGCATCTATACCGCCGACCCGGAAAAGCTGGGTCTGAGGGCAACCTTCCCGCAGTTCCTCGAAATGGAAGAACGCCACCGCAGCCTCCTGCTGGCCATGTGGCGGGACCGCAAGCGGCAACAATCTCCTGCGGATGACCACCCTGCCGGCCCTCGCTATGGTCTTTTCGTCTCCCTGGATCAGGGGTTGCAGCTCCTGGTGGATCGACTGCGGGACTCCATACCCGCCCCGTCAATCCATTTGGGGTGCAAGGTCGTTTCGGTGCGGCGGCCGGACCAGGCCCGACGGTGGGAGATCGAACTGGAGAATGGCCCCCCGATCCGGGCGGACGGAATCTGTCTTGCGCTTCCTGCCCAGCGGTCGGCCGACTTGCTGGAGGATCTCGACCCCCGCCTGGCGGCACGATTGAGAAGCGTGGTCCATGCTTCCACGGCGACCGTAAACCTGGCCTACCCGGCGGCGGATGTTCCCGCCGCCATGGACGGGTTCGGCTTCCTGGTGCCTGCCGTGGAAAAGGGGGCGATGCTGGCCTGCAGCTTCAGCCACCGCAAATTCGCCGGGCGCGCCCCCGGGACCGCAGCGCTCCTGCGTGCTTTCGTGGGCGGGGCCCTGCACCCGGAAATGCTGGAGGGTGACGATCAGGAGTTGATTGCACGGGTCCGCCGGACCCTCGGAGATTTGCTGGGCATCACCCGAGCGCCGATGCTGAGCCGGGTGGAACGTCACCCCGAGGGCATACCCCAGTATGGCGTCGGGCACCTGGACCTGGTGAACCGGATCGAAAGCCGGATGCTCCAATGGCCGACCCTGCAACTGGCGGGAAACGGGCTGACCGGCATCGGCATCCCGGACTGTGTTCGACGGGCAGAGCAGTGCGCCGACCGGTTGCTGGCCCGCATTTCTCACCGGGGGGCGTGAACTACTCCAAGACCATACCGGTTCGGGACCAGCGGGTCCTGCTGAAGAAATTGAGGGCCTTGCTTCCGTATTCCCTGGCGTGCTGCACAACGGACTTGGGGCTTGGATCGTAAGGGTCGTCGTCGTAGGACCAGTAGATGAACAGAGGTTTGCCGATGATGTTCCTGCTCGGCACCGGGCCCCAATACCGGCTGTCGTGGCTATTGTCCCGGTTGTCGCCCATCATGAAGTAGTGGTCCGGGGGAATCAGGACAGGCCCGTGGGAATCCTTGGGCGCGTAGTGGTCCTCTCCCTCGTCGAAGTACTGATAGGGTTCCTCGAGTGGCCTGTCGTCGATGTAGACTGCTTTGTCCCTGACCTCCAGGGTCTCGCCGGGAAGGCCGATCACTCGCTTTATGAAGGGCACGCCGGGATCATGGGGAGGCTTGAAGGCCACGATGTCTCCCCTCTCGATCTCGCGATTCGGCAGAATTTTCAGGAGGAAATCCGGGTAATTGGCCGGGAAGGCGAACTTGTCCAGGAAGAAATGGTCCCCAACCAGAATGGTGGGCTTCATCGACTCGGTCGGCACCTGAGTGGCCTGAGCGATGAACTTGGTGAAGAAGAACACGAAAACCAGGCTGAACGCCAGGCTTTCGAGCCACTCGCGGGCGGCGCTCTTGCGCCGTGCCCTCCCTGGTTTCAGGACGGCTGGGTCTTCGGCGGGGCGGTCTTGAACAAGATCCTCGTTCTCTTCTGGCATCCTTCCCCCATAGCCCCGCGTCGGCGGGAACTTCTCTGAACCGCTTCTGCTATTATAGGGAATTTCGAGCAACTGCTTCAAGCCGCCCGCGGGGGGCGCGGCCCGGTTGAGGGCAGGGACGAAGTGCCGCGATCGCGATCCTGGCGGGACGACGCGGAAGACTGCCGGCGGACGATGCCGGAACCTGGGCATGTCGGCCCACCGGTTCTCGGTTTTTTCGGAATTTTTCCATGGGCGATTCCACATTTTCCATCCTCAACTTCGGCTGTCGAGCCAGCCAGTCGGATGGAGCCGCGCTCGAGCAGGCGCTCCTGCGCAAGAACCTGAAGAAGGGACGGTCGGGAGCGGCCTCCGACGTGGTGGTCATCAACACCTGCACCGTCACCCGCACCGCCGATGCCCAGGCCCGTCAGGCCATCCGGCGAATTCACCGTCACAACCCCGACGCCAGCATCGTGGTGACCGGTTGTTACGCTCAGCGCGCGCCCGAGGAAATTGCCCGAATGGAGGGTGTGACCTGCGTGGTCGGCAACTCCCACAAGGAGCAATTGGCGGCCCTGGTGGCAGAGAAGCACCTTCCCCACCGCGTTCCGGGAGACTGTGCCGAGTCGGAGGCACGATTGCCCGGCGGGGCCGAAGTCTACTGCAGCAGCATCTTCGAGTCCCGGGAATTGCGCTCCATTGCCGACATGTCGGGGGGCGGCAGAACCCGGGCCTTTCTGAAGGTGCAGGACGGCTGCAGCTACCGATGCTCCTACTGCGTGATTCCGTTTGTAAGGGGTGACTCGCGCAGTCTTCCGCTGAAGGAGGCGGTGCGGCAGACTAGGCACCTGTTGAACCAGGGCTACAAGGAGATCGTCCTCACCGGCATCCATCTGGGCGGCTATGGGAGGGATTTGCAACCCGGCGCCCGTCTGGCGAGCCTGATCCGCCGTCTGCTTCAGGAAGACCCCCTGCGTCGGTTGCGGCTGAGCTCCATCGAACCGCTGGAAGTCACCGACGAGATCATCGACCTGGTGGCGACCTCCCCCAGGATGGCCAAGCACTTCCACGTGCCGCTGCAGAGCGGCTCGAGCCGCATCCTGGGTCTCATGCGCCGGCCCTATCGAGCCGGTCGGTATCTGGAGCTGTTGGAAAGGATCCGGCGGCGGGTTCCTGATGCGGCGATAGGAGCCGACGTGATGGTGGGATTCCCCGGCGAGACCGGGGAGGATCATGCCCTGACACGGGACTTGATCCGCAACTCACCCCTGACCTACCTGCACGTCTTCCCCTTCTCCCGGAGACCGGGCACCGCTGCCGCCCAGCTCGAGCCGGAGGTGCCCTCGGCCGTGGCGGCGCTCAGAAGCCTGGAGTTGAGGACGCTGGGAGACCTCAAGAACCGCAGCTTTCGAGAATCCCAGGTCGGGCGGGATCTGCCGGTGATCACTCTCCAGGACGAATCTCCGCGGTCGACCAGGCGAGCCCTGAGTTCCAACTTCCTGCAGGTCGAATTGGCCGGCGCCGAACGGCGGCCCAATCAACTGCTGCAGGTGCGCGTCACGGGACTCACCCCGAAGGGTGTCACGGGGTGCGTTTCCGGCGCCCCGGCGGGCGGGACGGTCAGTCCTCGAGGATGACCTGCGCCACCGCGTAGCGATCGGTGTGGGACAGGCTGATCCGGTAGCGGACCGCCCCCAGTTGGCGAGCGACCTCCAGGGCCTTGCCGGAGAGCAAAAGGTCCGGTTTGCCGTTGGGCTGATTGCGAACTTCGGCATCGCGCCAGCCGACGCCACCGCTCCAACCCGTCCCGATGGCCTTGAACAGCGCCTCCTTGGCGGCGAAACGAGCCGCGTAGTGCTGAAAGGGGTTGGGGCGCCCGTCACAGTAGCGGATCTCGCCGGGCGTGAATATCCGGTTCCGCAGGCGGTCACCCCGCCGCTCCATGGCTGCTCTCAGCTTGCCGATCTCGACAAGGTCAATGCCGGTTCCGACGATCACGACTCTTCTGCCTCATCACAGCGGGGACCCTTTCTGCCTGGCCCCGGACGGTCTATGCCTGCAGCACCCGGCGCTGGCGGCCTGCCCCTGGCTGGTTCACGGGTTCGGCCTGCGAAACCGCGTGTCCCGGGGCCAGCCGCCGGCCGGCGATTCGAGTTTCGAGCAATCCGGGGAGGATGTCAAATCCCTTGCGATTCAGAACGCCTTCGTCGCCAGTCTGGCCGGAAAGACCATGGCCCTGGTGCGGTTGCGCCAATGCCATTCCGACGGAGTCGTGTGCCTGGACCGGTTCGCTCCGGGAAACCCGCCGGCGGAGGGGGATGCCATAATTACGCGTCTGTCCGGATTGCTACTGGCCGTCCAGGTGGCCGACTGTCTGCCCGTGCTCGTCGTCGATAGGGACAAGCGGATCCTGGCGGCCGTGCACGCGGGTTGGCGCGGCCTCCTGGCAGGGGTCGTACCCAGGACCCTTGCGGCCATGCAGTCCCGGTACGCCTCCGATCCCCGGCATTGCCTGGCCGTTATCGGACCTTCGATCGGACCCTGCTGCTATGAAGTGGGCCAGGATGTGGCCCTGCCTTTCGAGGCGGCTTTCCCCCACCTCCCGCAGCTGTGGAGGAACTTCCAGCCTCCAGGAGGGGACCTCTCCTCCGGAACCCGGCTCTCGGGCGCCCCCCCAAGGGCGCGGCGAATGCTGGACCTGTCGGCAGCCTGCCGCTGTCAACTGGAATCCGCGGGGCTCCCTGCCGGCAGCGTCTTCAGCCACCCACCCTGCACGTTCTGTCACCGGGAGGTCTTCTATTCCTACCGGGCTGAAGGAGGGAGCTCCGGACGAATGCTGGCCGCTATCGGCAAGATCCACTAGTCGCCTGCCGCAGCCTGCAGATTACGTGGCCTCCCTCAGTATGGGGCCGCGCTGCGGGCGTTGCCGGGGGCTTGCGGACCACTGCCGGGCCTTGTATTCCAATCGAATTGGGGTAGAATGGCGCCCTCCCCGTATGGCGCCTCCCTCGCCGACCCCCAGGCACAAATCCGCCCCATGGATCAAAAACACATTCTGGTCGTGGACGACGACCCCCATATCCTGGCGCTGATCCGCACCATCCTGACCCAAGGGAACTACCGCGTGACCACGGCCGGCGACGGTCAAAGGGCCCTGGACAGTTTGAGAGGAACGCGCGTCGACGCCGTGATCACCGACGCACTCATGCCGGGCCTGGACGGCCCTGCCCTGACCGAGAAAATCAAGTCCGACCCCAACCTGAAGGATCTGCCGGTTATCATGATTACCGCCAGCAGCCAGCCCGGAATGGTCCGGAAGAGTTTTTCCTCGGGTTGTATGCTGTTCCTTCCAAAGCCCTTTACCGGCGCCAGCCTGATTTCCATCCTTCAGCTGGCTCTTGGGCAGGAGGGCGGGCCCAAAGGAGAACCCGGATGAAGATAGCACTCTGCAACGAAGTCCTCCGAGAACTCGCCTTTCCGGCCCAGTGCGAACAAGCGGCCGCATTGGGATACGGCGGTCTGGAGCTGGCTCCCTTCACCCTGGGAGAGGAACCTCACCGCCTCTCGGCCGACCGGAGGGCGCAGCTACGCCGGGCGGCTTCCGATGCCGGGATAGCCATAACCGGACTTCACTGGCTGCTTCTGACACCGCCGGGACTGTCGATCACCGCCGCCGACCCCGGCGTGCGCAAGACGACCGTCGATATCCTTCAGCGACTCATCGACCTGTGCGCCGACCTCGGCGGCAAGGTGCTGGTGCACGGATCTCCCAGGCAACGCCAGGTGAAGGCGGATGAAGATCCCCTGGAAGCCTGGAATCGCGCCCGCGATCTCTGGGCCACCGTCGCCGCCCGCGCCTCTCAAGCCGGCGTGCTGTACTGCATCGAGCCCTTGGCCCCCCACGACACCAATTTCATCAACACCATCGGAGCCGCCGTGGACATGACGGAGGCCGTGGGGAACCCGTCTCTGCGCACCATGCTCGACTCCCGGGCCGCCTCCCACGCGGAATCGGCTTCCCTACCGCAGTTGGTGGATCGATGGCTTCCTTCGGGAGCTATCGCCCACGTGCACCTGAACGATCCCGGCGGGCTGGCTCCGGGCCAGGGGGCCTTCAACTTCGCCCCCGTCCTGCAAGCCCTGCAGCGGCACCGGTACGAAGGCCTGGTATCGGTGGAACCCTTCGAATACCGGCCAGACGGAAGAACGGCGGCGGCCAGAGCCATCGGTTATCTTCAAGGCGTCCTGGCGGGCCTGGACTTTCCACCGTCCTGACTTCGCGGGGAACCGGGTATAATGAAGCATCCCGCAACCCCAACCCGGCATCCGTAGAGAGACACCCCAGCCTGCTCGTCGCCGGCGACCCGGGGGAAACGCGGGCTTGGATTCATGAATGGGAGCGGAGCCATCGAAATGCCGCGTCGCCGACCGGGCGGACGAACCACCCTCCGCGAGGCCTCTTTTCTTTTAATCTGGTGCTTGCTTCCGGCGTGGTCGGCCTGGGGGGACTACAAGAATCTGACCGTCAAGGTCGGCCCGGTAGAAGGCTACGCCTCTCGTCAAAGCCAGGGACCGGTGACCATCGCCGCCGATCCCTATCCGTCGGAAGCCAGGATACGAACCGTCTTCGACATCAAAGGGCTCTCCAAGCTGGGCCTGGTTCCGATCAATCTCATCATCAGCAACCAGGGCCCTGACGCGCTTTCCATCGACGGCGCAAGCATCACCTTGCTGGATCCGGAATATGGATCTTTGCCAGCCCTGGCGCCCCAGGAAGTGGTCGGCATGATCCTGAGACAGGACCGCCGTAACCGGAGACCTCTCGGTCGCGTTCCCCTCATCGGCAGAGGCAGGAGCCGTGTGGAAAAACAGGCCGTTGAGATGGAAGACGACTTCATTCGAAAAGCACTCAAACGCCGCGTCCGCCCCCGAGCCACGGCCTGGGGGTTTGTCTTTTTCCAGCTTCCCGAGAGAAAGTCGCGTCTGACCGGCTATAAAATAATTATTCTTGACGTAGAAAACGATAGAACACAACACAAATTATTATATTTCGATATTGAGCTAAAGTAGGCTCCAGTCCATATTCCGACCATCCACCGAAAACCCGGGAGAACGCCATGAGAAGCCATTTTGTTCTTTGGACTGTCGCGATCCTGATGGCCGTCCATCAACCGGTCGGGCTGGTGGCCCAAACACCCTCCGCCCGCGGCGGCGACGCCGACCAAACGATCACCATCCAGGCTGGAACCAGGTTCAAAGCCTCCTTGCAAACCCCGGTCAGCACCAAGCTCTCCGAAGTAGGCGACCTGCTCTACTGGACACTGTATGAACCGCTTCGGATCGACAGGCAGCACGTGCTGCCCAGGGGCATGGAGCTCTCCGGGAGGATCACGTTCGTCAAGCGCCCCGGAAGAGTCAAGGGCAAGGCCCAGCTTTACGCATTGATGGACGGCCTGGAGACCTACTACGGCACTGAGTCGATTGCAGTGTCGGTGGATGCAGCCGACGACCTTATCGAGGACGAGAAGATTCGGGCCGACGAAGAGGGAAAGCTGAAAGCCAACCGCGACCTCGGCCACGATCTGGGAAGGGCCCAGCAGGGCGCCTCGATCGGGTCCATGGCCTCGGTCCCGATCGCCATAACGACGGGCAGCCTGGGGGCTGCCATCGCCGGACCCGTCGCCGGGGCCATCGTGGGGATTCTGCTGACCCGCGGCAAGGAAATCCGCCTGCCGGCGGGGACGGTGTTTCGAATGAAGTTTGTCCAGGACGTGGAGATTCCGGCTTCCATCGCCGATTTTCGCCCCGGCGGGGCGGCGCCTAGTTCCTGAGCAGGCGCTCGTAGAGGCGTTGCAGCTCTTCCTGGGAGTAGTACTCGATTTCGATCCGGCCCCGGCTGCCGTTGGGGACTATGCGCACCCTGGTCCCCAGGGACGTCTCCAGCTTGGCCGCCGCTGCGTTGACATTGGGGTCCTGGCCCTTTCCTGCCGCCCTCTTTCCGGTGGATTTCCTTTGCTGCGAAATCTGTCGCTCGATCCGGCGGACCGACCATCCACCTTTGGACGCCTGGGTAGCCAACGTTTGCTGCGCTTGGGGATCGTCCAGAGCCAGCAGCGCCCTGGCATGGCCCATGGAAAGCCTTCCCCCCTTGACCAACTCCTGAACGGGAGCAGACAACTTTAACAACCGCAAGAAGTTAGTCACTGTCGAGCGCTCTTTCCCGGTCCTGCGGGCAACTTCCTCCTGAGTCAATCCGAATTCGTTGGCCAAGCGGGAATAGGCGCGGGCCTCCTCCATAGGATTGAGGTTTTCTCTCTGCAGGTTCTCGATCAGGGCGGCCTGCATCAACTGATCGTCGTCAAGGGGCCTGACAACCGCCGGAATCTTGCGCAGTCCCAGGAGTTGAGCCGCCCTCCAACGCCGTTCTCCTGCAATGATTTGAAACCGGTCCCCAACCTGGCGAACCGCAATGGGCTGAACGAACCCGTTCACCTCCAGGGAGCGCGCCAACTCGCGCAGCCGCTCCTTGTCGAAGATCTCTCGAGTCTGGAAGGGATTGGGTTCAAGCAGCGCCACCTCCAGCTCGCGCAAGGTCGTATCCAGCTCGGGCTTGGCCGCACCCAGCAGCGCACTAATTCCCCTTCCGAGCGCCTTTCGTTCCATGATCGATCACCTCCAGAGCCAATTGTATATAGCTGCCGGCCCCCTTGGACTTCACGTCGTAGAGAATGATGGGCTTCCCGTGACTGGGAGCTTCCGCCAGGCGAACATTCCTCGGGATGACGGTCCGGAACACCTGACCCGCAAAGAAAGCGCGCAGATCGGCAGCCACCTGCCGGCTGAGATTGGTGCGCTCGTCAAACATGGTCAATAGAAACCCCTCCACGGACAAACCCGGATTCCACTGCCGGCGAACCTGCACCAGCGTCTCCAGCATCTCCGATACTCCTTCCAGGGCAAAATACTCGCACTGGATGGGAATCAGAATGGAGTCTGCCGCCACCAGGGCGTTCAGGGTCAGGAGATTCAGTGAGGGGGGACAATCGAGCAGGACAAACCGGTATTTTCCGCGGAGAGGGGCGATCGCCTCTTTCAACCGAAACTCGCGACGGTCGACGTCAACCAGCTCCACCAGTGCACCGGTCAGGTTCTGATCGGCCGGAACGACGTCCATACCCTCCAGTTCGGTCTGGAGCACGCCCTGTTGCCAACGGATCTCTCCCGACAGGAGATGATAGAGGCTCTTTCTGGAGGGGTTTTTGGCAAAACCCAAGCCGCTGGTGGCATTGGCTTGGGGGTCGCAGTCCACCAGCAGCGTTTTCATCTCGGCTGCGGCCAGGGATGCGGCCAGGTTAATGCCGGTGGTGGTTTTCCCGACACCACCCTTTTGGTTGGCGATGGCGATGACTTTCGCCAAGGGAGTCCTTTGAGTTCAGAACGACTGAAGGAGTTCGGACTGCGAGCGTTTCCCGTTTGGACACGTTGGAAGCAGGACACTAGTAGCAAAACCGCCGGCAAAACTCAACCGGTTCGTCTTACGCCGCCTCGATGTTTCACGTGGAACATTGCCTCTCCAACCAGCAGGCTGACCGGTTGCGTGGGTCATTCCCAGGAGAACCCCCAATCGCTACTGTAACTGAACCACAAATGGACACCAATGAACACAAATTACGGCTGCATTACCTGAAAATCGCGCAACTCCGTGTCGGCTTGACCCTCAATTTCAAGCGCCCACAACTTGAACCAGCGCAGATGGCTCCAGGACACGAGTCACGTCCATTCCTGTGAATTCGTGGTCTTATTCCCCGTATCAGAGGCGTCTGTCGACGACTTGGCTTCGCCTGCCCGGCGATCGAGAGCACCCCCGAAATGACGGTTTGCCAGGGGATTTTTGCTTTGAGGCACAATCCGTTGCCACGTTCCCTCGACAACCCATCAATCAGTCCATTTGTGTTTATTCGTGTCCATTCGTGGTTCGTCTTTCTCCTTCGTGTCTTTCCTCGCGGCCCTTGGTGGAGTTCCTTTTTGCCCTTTGTGGCCGACCCTGGCGATGTTTCACGTGGAACATTGGTTTTCCCTGATGCCGCTCGCCACCAGTCGTTCCCGGCTCCAGGGAACCTGGATGGGAACCGCCCAATCGACTCCCGGTAATTGCCGCAACTCAACGTTCCAAATCCTGCTGGTGGTGAACAGCACCACCTTCACCTTGCCCTGAATCAATCTGTCACACCTCGCCAGCCTGGCGCCAACGGCGCCCAGGCCCCGCAATGTAACCGTTCGGGGGGCCAGGCCAAAATCCCCGGGGCGGCACTCCTCCAACCGCTTGCAGATCACGGCCGCGCCCTCCAGTCCCAACCGGCGGCGCACCGTTTCCAGGAAGCTGGCCCTTCTCCTCCGCGGCTCCAAAAGATAAACATCGAGGTCCGGACGGTATATCTTCAATGCCATCCCCGGGAACCCTGCGCCGGAGCCGACGTCCAGCAACGGCCCGTCCTGCTCGGCGAGCAAAGGAGACGCCAGGAAAGATTCCGCAAACAGGTCTCTCAGTATGTCGTCCCTGCCTCGGAGTCCAGTCAGGTTTACCTTCCGATTCCACTGCTCCAACAGGCCAAGGTAGGCTTCCACCCTGTCCGCCATAAGTCCTTTACAATCAATCCCCCACGGGCCCAGAAGGCTTTCTGGCCCGTGGGCTTCGGAGGAAATGCCGACTGACATTCGCTAACCTGAGCCCTGGTGTTCCGACTTCTGAGACAGGACACGCGCGTCTCGCTTGCGCCGATCTATCTCGAGATGGACGTGGATGATGGCAAGAGCCGCCGGTGTCACCCCCGGAATCCGACTGGCCTGACCGATGGTCACCGGCCGGATTCGGGAGAGCTTCTCCACAATTTCGCGCGAAAGGCCGGCGATGTTGCCATATTCGAAATCAGCGGGCAGCGCTCTGGCCGAGGCCCGTCTAATCTTTTCGATGTCTGCTCTCTGTTGCCGCAAATACCCCTCATACTTGATTTCCGTCTCCACACTGCGCAATTCTTCTGCGCTCAACTCCTGCCGCAGAGGCCCGGGAAGCTCCGAGAGAAACTGCCCGATGCGGAATTCCGTGCGCTTCAGCGCCTCTCTTGCCGATATCCTGCCACTCCCCACCGGAATGCGAATTTCCATCAGGACGGCACGCAACTTCTGCATGCGTTGTTGCTTGGCCTTGTAAAGTTCCAGATCCTGCCTCCCGATCAATCCCAGCTCCCCCCCGAGTGGAGTCAGTCGCCGATCCGCGTTGTCGATTCTCAACTGCAGGCGGAATTCAGCCCGGGAGGTGAACATTCGGTAGGGCTCGTCGGTTCCCTTGGTGACCAGGTCGTCGACAAGGATTCCAATATAGGCCTCATCCCGTCCCAGCACGACCGGGTCCTCTCCCTTCACCCAGCGGGCCGCGTTGATCCCGGCCATGAGCCCCTGGCAGGCAGCCTCCTCATAGCCGGTGGTCCCATTGATCTGGCCTGCATGAAACAATCCGGCCACGCGCTTGGTTTGCAGGGACGGAAACAGCTCACGGGGGTCCACGTAGTCATACTCAATGGCATATCCCGGCCGAATCAACTCTGCCTCTTCCAAGCCCCGAATGGATCGGACCATCTCCATCTGGACATCGGGCGGCATGCTGGTCGAGAGCCCGTTGACGTAAATCTCGTTGGTGCCGAGGCCTTCCGGCTCCAGAAAAATCTGGTGCCGGGGCCTTTCGGGAAACTTCACCACCTTGTCCTCGAAGGAAGGACAGTAGCGAGGCCCAATCGACTGAATCCGCCCGCTATAGAGCGGTGACCGGTTCAGATTCTCCCGGACCACCTGGTGCGTCCGTTGATTGCTGTAGGCGATGAAGCAGGACACCTGCTGTTGGTCTATCCGATTGGTTCTAAAAGAGAAAGGTGTGGGGTCCTTGTCCCCTTTCTGCTCTTCGGCCAACCCGAAGTCGATCGTCCGTCCATCCAGGCGCGGTGGCGTTCCCGTCTTCATGCGTCCCCAACTGAAACCCATGCCCTTGATCGATTCGGCCAGCGGGACCGACGGCGATTCACCGCTGCGGCCGGCTGCACTCTTCCGCTCCCCGATATGAATCAGCCCGTTCAAGAAGGTGCCGGTGGTCAACACCACGGCCCGGGCGCCCACTCGGCGACCGTCTGCCAATTCGACTCCGCAGACTCGCCCGCTCTCTCTCACAATCTCCACAACCTCTGCCTGCTTGATTCCGAGGCGGGCTTCACTCTCCAGCAAACGCCGCATGGCGACTCGATACCGTTGCTTGTCGGCCTGGGCTCTCGGCGACCACACGGCCGGCCCGCGGCTGCGGTTCAACAACCGAAACTGAATCCCGGTCCGATCGATCACCTCTCCCATCACGCCGCCCATGGCATCCAGTTCGCGCACCAAGTGGCCCTTGGCGATACCCCCGATGGCCGGATTGCAGGACATCTGCGCGATGAGGTCGGCATTCATGGTGTAGAGCGCGGTATCCAAGCCCATCCGCGCCGCCGCCACGGCCGCCTCCACGCCGGCATGCCCGCCGCCGATCACTACCACATCATGGTCTTGAAAGGTGCCGCTACCCATCTCTCGTCCCCTCCGGCGCTTCCCCCCGGTCACTTGCCTACACAAAACGTCTGAAAGATGCGTCCCAGAATATCCTCGATGCCCGTCTCGCCGGTCAGTTGGTTCAGCGCTCTCAAGGCTGCGTGCAAATCCAGCAATATCACTTCGTGAGGCAATCCCTGCTGGACAGCGCCGGCCGACCGCTTCAACGCCTTCAACGCCTCCCCGATCCGTTCCTGCTGCCGGAGATTGGTGACCAGCGACTCTCCCTGCTCCACCGCCTCCCCCTGTCCGAGGTCCTCCAGCAGCACCTGCCGCAAGCTTTCCACGCCTTCTCCCGTCAAGGCGGAGACTCGGACCACGGGCGCCTCGATATCCCCCAACCTCTCTCCGGACAATCGTTGCGGCAAGTCGATCTTGTTGATGACCAGGCAGCAAGCCCGCCGTTTCAACTCCTCCAACAACCTGCGGTCGTCTTCGGTGTGCTCGGCCGATCCGTCCAGCACCAGCAGCAACCTGTCGGCATCGGCCAACACCTCACGGGTCTTGTCGATTCCAATGCGCTCCACGGGATCGGTCGAGCCTCGAATCCCGGCCGTATCCAGCCAGCGTACCGGAATCCCTCCCAAGTGAGCGTCTTCCGCAATCACGTCTCGGGTGGTTCCGGGACGTTCGTTGACAATGGCGCGCTCCTTCCTTAGCAAGGTGTTGAAAAGAGTAGACTTGCCCACGTTGGTGCGGCCGACCACGGCTACCGTGATCCCGCCGCTCAGCAACCGTCCCCGCCCAAACCCGACCTCCAACTCCTGCAACGCGGCGATCACCGGCTGCAGTTGGTCCCGTATCGCTTCCTCCGCCAGAACCGGCACGTCGTCGTCGGCAAAGTCGATGCCGGCTTCGAGCAACGAGATCAACCTCACCAGCAAGTCCTTGATCGGCTTCAACCGCCGAGACAGCGATCCCTCTGCCTGCTGGCGGGCCACTCGTGCCTGAAACAGTGTCTTGGCCTCGATCAGGTCCCGAATCGCCTCCGCTTGCACCAGGTCGATTCTGCCCCGCAGGAAGGCTCGCAGCGTGAACTCGCCTGGCGTCGCCATCCGGGCGCCGGCTTCCAGCAAGGCTGCCATCACGGCCTCGAGCACCACCGGACTGCCATGACAACCGATCTCCACCACGTCTTCGGAAGTAAAGGATCGTGGTGCCCGAAAATAGGTCACCATGGCCTGGTCCAGAACCTCGCCGGTTTTTGGGCGCCTTATGCTGCGCAATCGGGTGGTCCGATCCCGAAGACCGTTGCCCCGGCAGCCGCAGACAGCCTCCGCGATCCTTCGGGCATCTCCCCCGCTCACGCGAATCACCCCGATTCCGCTCTTGCCCTTCGGGGTCGCAATGGCTGCTATGGTGTCGTCAATCAAGGTGGGCATGATTGCTGACCTTAGAGTAGCGCACTATCCAAAAAGAGTTATCCACGAAGGGACACGAAGGAGGGCTTTTGTGCAGGGGTGCTTAGCGGCTCGGAGGCGCTGATCTGCCGGCTATCTGGGATGGATAACGACCTTTCTGAATTCGCCGTACCCCTCGCTTTCCGTGCGGATGGCTTCGTCTTCGGCGACGGCCAGGTGGACGATGCGTCGTTCCTCCGGAGACATGGGATTCAACGGAAAAGGTGTGCCCAGCCGCTTCACCTGCTCGGCGGCGGTAACCGCCATGAGCTGCAGCTCCTCTGTCCTCACCGAACGATACCCCTCGGAATCCAGCACGATTCGCAATCCGCTGCGTTCAAACATGCGGTTGCACAGGGACTCGAGGGCCTGAAGGACCGCTGCCGAACGAGCCAGCAGAATCCCCCGGTCCTCTCCGGTGAAGTTCACCTCTACCTGGTCGTCCCGTTCCGCCACCTCGAAGGACAACTTCAGGCCTGCCGACCGAACGAAAAGGTTCAGAAAATCCTGCAGAATCATCGGTTTGCTCAACGTGCCGACCGCACCTTTCTTCTCTTGGACCTGCGAGTCACCGCTTTGGTCTCGGGCTTCGTCTGCTCCACCTTGGCTGCGTTCTTGCCGCCCCCTGCCTCTTGCTTCGCCGCGGCTCCGGGACCAAAGCGATTCATGGCCAATTGCTGAACTATGTTGACGAGATTGCTGGTAAACCAATAGAGCACCAGGCCGCTGGACTGCGTGGCCATCATGAAGCCGAATATCAAGGGCATGAAAAGCATCATCTTGGCCTGCAACGGGTCCGCCGACGGCATCGGCGTCAGCTTTTGAGTCAACATCATGGAGCCGACCATGAGCACAGGCAGGACGTAGGTCGGATCCGGCGCCGACAAATCCTGAATCCAGGCGAAAAAGGGCGCCTGCCGCAATTCGATGGCCACGTTCAACAGGCTGTAAAAGGCAAAGAGAAACGGCATTTGGAGCAAGAGGGGCAGGCACCCTCCCAACGGATTCACACCGTGCTCCTTGTACAGCGCCATGACTTCGCTGTTCATCTGCTGGCGCTTGGGATCGGTGGGTTTGAGCTTCTTGTATTTCTCCTGGATGGCCTTAATCCTGGGTTGAATCTTCTGCATCTTCTGGGACGCGGTGACCGACTTGTAACGCAGCGGAAACAGGGCCGCATTGATGACGATCGTCAGCAGGATAATGGAAACTCCATAATTGCCCACCGCGTCGTAGATCCACTTGAGACCGACAAACAGGGGTTTGCACAGGAAAGCAAACCATCCGTAGTTGATCAGCTCCCGCAACTCTTCGGGCAACACCTCGGAGTCCTTGGGACCCACGAACAGCTTGAAACGCCCGTCGGACGCCGCGCTGTACACGCCTGCCCTAAGGGAAGCCGCTTCCGCATCCTCGGCCGAAGGACCCGAGTCGAGCGCCATTTGGATCTGTTGGAGGCCGCTCGGGACCACCGGTAGAAACACCGCCGCAAAGTAGTGATCTTCCACTCCCAGGAACCTGAAGCGGCCTTCCATCTCCTGCTTGCTTGCGAGGTCCCCGGAATCCATCCGTTCGATCGCCTCCTGGTCCCGGTAGAACAACTGGCGCTCCGCCCAGGTGTTTTTAAGGGTGGCGTCCCCGAATCCCCCCTGCCACAGCAGAAAATAATCCACCGGGCGGCCGTCGACGGAGACCTCGCAATGGACCTCCACCTCGTAAGAGCCCGACCGAAAGGCCAGGGTCTTTACCACCTCGACACCGCCCTCCGCAAACTGCAAACGGAGACGCCCCGTGCTTGCTCCACCGCGGCTCAGATCGATATTCTCAGGGGATTCGCTGGAAAAAAGCGCGGTTCGGAGGATTGCCGCGGCGTCGGGCGCACTATCGACCGTCAAGGCCAGGGGAAATACGCCCTGCGGCGAATCGGCCGTGTCGATGAGATTCAAGGGTTCGCCATTGGCGTCAAGGTACCGCTTCAGCACCCATTCCTTCACCACGGCTCCCCGGTTGGAAACCGACAGCCTGTACAGGTCTGTTTCCACCGAGTATTCCTGCTCGTTGACGGCCTTGCGCGTCCTGGGAACACCCGGCTCGGACCTTTCCCGGGGCATCCCGGGAAGCACCGCCACCGGCACCGGCGCGGGTTCCTGCGCAGGACTTGCAGGCTCTACATCGGCATCCGCGGTTGGCGCAGAGGGTTCGGGTTGGAGGTGGGGCTCCAGAAAGTAGCGGGACGCCAGCAGAACGAGGAAGGAAAGAGCAATGGCTAAGAGAAAGTCTCTGTTCATCGGCGATCCGACTATTCAAGCGGGTCGTAGCCACCTCGGTGAAGCGGATGGCAACGCGCAATTCGCCTCATAGCGAGCAGTGTCCCTCTCAAGAGACCATATCTACTGATGGCTTGATAGGAATATTCCGAGCAGGATGGCCAGAACCGGCAAGCTGGAGGTAGAAGCGGCGAAACAAACTGCTTGTAGCAGCAAATAATGCCGAGTGCGCCTCTCTTGAGGAGTTCCAAGGGTCCTCGTCAAAAGTCCCAGAAGACGGTGCAATTCAGAAAAGATCGATCGAGCTCCCACCGATGCTGCCCCGGGCCTGGGATGTACCACCACATCCACACCACATTCGGCCAGGCGGGCGCTGTTCAGGCGAATTGCCTCTCTGATACGACGCCGCAGCAGGTTCCTCCTGACAGCTTTACCCAGTTTACGGCCGACCGAGACGCCAAAGCGGGGACGTCGAATGCTGTTCCTCAAGTAGAATAGTTGAATCTGCCGGCCGCGAAGCGCCTTGCCGCCGGAATAAACCCGCCGGTATTGCTCAGCCGTCAACAGGCGGCTCGATTTTGGAAAACTGCGGTCCAAGGCCCTGCGCCATCAGGGAGTCAAACGCTTGCGGCCCTTGGCACGACGGCGTTTGAGTATGAGCCGCCCCGACCTGGTCCTCATACGAGCTCTGAAACCGTGGGTCTTGGCGCGCTTGCGATTGTTGGGACGAAAGGTCGGCCGCATAAGTACCCCGAAGGATCGTCTCCTTTGCTCCAGTCCAAGGACACTTCTTATAGCACAGGCCTTTTCGGACTGTCAATCCAACAGGACATCCAACAGGACGGCTCCGCGCACCCTCAAAGGATCCTTTTGAGTTGAACCCCTACCCCCTGCTATGGTATCTTTTACAGGTTTTCAACAACCTCTTTTTTATTCCTTATTTGCCTGTTTAAACGTTATTTTATTACATTATACGAATACGTTCTCTCCCTGAAGCTCCGGCAGAAATCGGCAAGCCGTCTCCCTATGAATGCTTGGCAACAGATCTTGAAGTGCGTCGAGAACAAACTCAACAAGCAGACCTACACAACCTGGTTCAAGCCCACCCAGTTCCAGAGTTTGCAGGCCGACAACACCCTCCACGTGACCGTCCCCAACCGGAATTTTGAAAGTTGGATGGTGGAGCACTTCTCCGAGATTCTCGAGGACGCAGCCCGCGAATCGCACTTTGAAGACCTCAAGATTCGCTTCCACGCCAAGAACGCCGACCACGCCGAGCCCGCCACGAAAATTCCTCCGTACCAAAGGGAACTGGATTTCACCGCCGATGAGAACCTGCTGAATCCCAAGTACACCTTCGATCGATTTGTGGTCGCATCCTGCAACCAGTTCGCCCATGCGGCCGCCCGCGCCGTCGCCGAGGCTCCGAGCCGTATCTATAACCCGCTTTTCATCTACGGGGGTGCAGGTCTGGGAAAGACCCACCTGATGCAGGCCGTAGGCCACAAGGTCCGGTCGATCGACAAGGCAGCTCGCTTGAGCTACGTGTCTTCGGAAAAGTTCACCAACGAGGTCGTCAACGCCATTCGCTACGACAAGACCCTGGCCCTACGGGAAAAATACAGGAACGTTGACGTGCTTCTCGTTGATGACATTCACTTTATCTCCGGCAAGCAGGCGACCCAGCAGGAGTTTTTTCATACCTTCAACACGCTCTACGATGCCCAGAAGCAAATCGTTCTCTCCAGCGACCTTCTGCCAAAGGAGATTCCGGATATTCAGAACCGGCTGACCTCGCGCCTTGAGTGGGGTTTGATAGCCGACATTCAAATGCCCGATCTGGAAACCAAGGTCGCGATCCTGAAAAAGAAGGCGGAATTCGAAAATTGTGAACTCCCGGACAACGTGGCCTTTTTCATTGCCAGCAAGATCGAGTCGAACATCAGGGAACTCGAGGGATCCCTGAACCGGTTGATCGCCTTCAGTTCCCTGACCGGAGAGCCCATCTCTCTTGCAATGGCCCAACGGGTCCTGAAGAACACCCTGAAGACCAGGGAGAGAACCGTCTCCATCGAGCGCATTCAAAAGGTGGTCGCCGACTACTTCAGTGTCAAGGTTTCGGCCCTGAAGGCCAGGAACAACTCGAAAGCGATCGCCCAACCGCGACAGATCGGGATGTACCTCTGCAGAAACCTGACATCCGCCTCTCTACCCGAGGTCGGCCGCGCTTTCGGCGGCAAGCACCACACGACGGTCATGCACTCGATCAGGAAAGTAGAGGCCAAGCGATCCAGCGAAAAAGATTTCAACAACCTGATCGACATGTTTCTGGAGTCGTTGGAATGAGTCACAACGTTTTCCACAAGGGTACCGGCAAGACACCTGTGGAAAACCTGTGGATTTCTCCGGGAGCACCTTTTTCCGCTCGTTTTCCACGGAGTTCTCCAGAGGCTTTTGCACAGGCTTTCTCGTTGAAAAGGCACCACATCCGGGCTTTTTCCTCGTTTTCAACAACACTACCAACACTACGATAGGTTATTACTAAAAAATAAATCTCATGGAATTTACAGTTAGAAAATTGGACATTCTGCAAGAGGTCGGATTGACCCAGGGAGCGGTCGAGAAGAAGACCACGATTCCCATTCTGGCCAATCTGTTGCTGGATGCCGGTTCGGATGCAGTCAACCTTGCCGCTACCAATCTGGACCTGGGAATCAAGAGTTCCTGTGTGGCAAAGGTTGAAGAACCCGGTGCCGTCACCACGCCGGCCAAGAACTTCATGGATATTCTTCGGTCTCTGCCCGACGAGGAAGTCCGAATCAAGAAGCTGGAGAACAGTTGGCTGAGGATCGAGTGTGCTTCGGCCTCATTCAAGCTGGTGGGTTTGCCGACCGACAATTTCCCTACGCTGCCTGTGTTTGGGACGGCTTTGGCGGAGATTTCCTCCAGGGATTTGCTCGGCCTGATCAACAAGACCATCTTTTCGGTGGCTGAAGAAGAAGTCCGCTTCGCTCTCAACGGCGCTCTTCTCTTGATCAAGCCCTTGAGCCTGACCATGGTTGCAACGGACGGCCACCGACTGGCGCACGTGGAGAGGCCGGCCAATTTTGAGCACTTATCCAGCGAAATCAGTGCCTTGGTTCCGAAAAAAGCCTTGGCGGAGTTGCAGCGGTTGTTGTCGGAAGCGGGAGAAAAGGACACGGTGAGCTTCGGCCAGGATGAGACCCACCTGTTCTTTCAAATGGGCAAGCGTTTGCTGGTGTCCCGAATGGTGACGGGACAATTCCCCAATTTTGAAGCGGTGCTTCCTAAAGAGAACCATCGGAGCGTCGTGCTGGACCGTGAGGAATTGGCCACTGCCATCAGGAGGGTGTCGCTGTTGGCCGACAACAAATCTCACACGGTCCAGCTTGTTTTGGACAACAACAAGCTCGAGATCCGATCGAGCAACACCGAACTCGGAGAAGCCAGGGACGAGCTGGCTACCGATTATTCCGCCGGAAAGATCGACATCGGATTCAACTGCCAGTACCTTCTGGATTTTCTCGCGGCTACCGAGGATCCCTCCGTAAGCCTGGATTTCAAGGACGATGAGAGCGCGGGACAACTCCGTCCCGCCGGCGCGGAGGACTATCGCTATCGGTATGTGGTCATGCCAATGAGGGTCTAATGTCCGGTCTTGGAAGCCGGCGTACTTGACCGGGGCGGAATGATTCTCTCTCGGTTGTCCGCCAGGTTCTTTCGGAATTTCTCGGAATGCCAACTCGGTTTCTCATCGGGAACCAACTGGATCCTGGGAGGGAACGGCCATGGCAAGACGAACTTGCTGGAAGCCATCCATGTCCTGGCTTTGAGTCGGTCTTTCCGTACTCACCAATCCAGCGACCTGATTCAGTGGGAATCCGGGCAGTCCTACCTGGGGGGGGAGGTTGGAAGCCGGGACGGCGAAACCTGGCTTTCTATCGAGCAAAAAGCCCTTTCGCGCAAGTATTGCGTCAATCGGTCCCGGGTGGATCTCCTGGAGTACGTCGGCCGCCTGAGCGTCGTCGTTTTTTCCACCGCCCAGGTGGAGCAGTTCAAGTCTGGCGATGCCAGTCGCCGTCGATTGCTCGATAGAGGGCTATACCCTATTCAACCAACTCATCTGAAAAGGGTTTTGGACTACGGTCGAGTTATCAGACAGAAGAATTCTCTACTGCGGGAAGGCCCTTCCGGCTATAATAATCAAAGCCGTGATTTGTTGGACAGTTGGAACCTGCAGATAGCGGTCCTGGGAGCAAGAATCATCCAGTCACGACACGGATATATCGAAAAGATCCGGAGCAAATTACTCCTTCGCAACAACCGCTTCACCCCAGAAAACCTGACTCTGCACTACGTTGCCTCGTCCGAGGTGGATGCCGGCGCCAGCCTGGCACAGATTGAAGAACAATTGACGGCAATGCTGAACTCGGAACGCGAAAGCGAGTTTCGGGCTCGCAGGGCCTTGATCGGGCCGCACAGAGACCGCATTTCCATGGATGTGGACGGAAGGTGCATGCAACGTTTCGGGTCGGCAGGGCAGCAGAGGAGTTCATTGATTGCATACCAGCTTGCCCAGATGGAGGTCCATTTTGACCTGCGCGGGGAGTATCCACTGTTCCTGATGGACGATCTGGATGCCGAGTTGGATGAAGCACGAATCGACCGGCTGCTGCAGGTCCTGGGGGCCAGGGCACAATTGTTCATCACTACCAACAAGCCGGACTTCATACGAGGCCGATCGGTTGAATTCACCGCGGGCCGAGGATCGAAAGTGTTCCATGTCGAGTCGGGGCGCTTTGCCGAAACGGCCACAGTCCACTAGACCAACCCCAGAAGGAAGGCGCTGTTTATGAGTGAGCTTAGGGAAGCGGATCCGAAGCCTGAGCCAGGCGGGACCGGCAGGCCGCCCGGGCACAGGAAATCGAATGGCGGAGAGCTCGAATACGATGCTTCCAGCATCAAGGTGCTTGAGGGACTGGAGGCCGTTCGAAAGCGTCCGGCCATGTATATCGGTTCCACTCGCGAGGAAGGGTTGCACCACCTGGCCTACGAGGTGGTGGATAACTCCATCGATGAAGTGCTGGCGGGGTACTGTGACCAGGTGGATGTAACCATCCACGTGGACAACTCCATCACGGTCGTGGACAACGGTCGAGGCATCCCGGTCGACTACCACGAGGGGGAAAAGAAATCGGCGGCGGAAGTCGTGATGACGACGCTGCACTCGGGCGGAAAGTTCGACGACAACAGCTACAAGGTCTCGGGGGGCCTGCACGGTGTGGGGGTCTCCTGCGTGAATGCCCTGGCCGAGGAACTGGAGTTGGAGATCTGGAGGAACTCCAGGGTCTACCAGCAGTCCTACCGGCGCGGGCGGCCGCTCGCTCCCCTGCAGGAGACCGGGCGGACCGATCGCCGGGGCACCAAGATCACCTTCAGACCGGATTCCACCATCTTCGATACCCTGGATTTTCACTTCGACACCTTGTCTCAGCGCCTGCGCGAACTTTCCTTTCTGAACAAGGGTGTGGTGATCACGGTCACCGACGAACGGACCGACAAGACCAACCAGTTCAAATACGCCGGCGGGATTTCCGAATTCGTCAAGCACCTGAACCGGAACAGGACGGTGTTGCATCGTCCGCCGATTCACTTCGAGGCCGAGCGGGAGACATCCAGCGGGGAGTTGATTCGCCTGGAAGTGGCCATTCAGTACAACGACGGCTACGCTGAAAATGTCTTTTCCTTTGCGAACAACATCAACACCGTCGACGGAGGCACCCACCTCTCGGGTTTCCGGTCGGCGCTCACCCGTTCCATCAACAGCTACGGGCAGGCTTCAGGCCTCTTCAAGGATCTCAAGGAAAACCTCAGCGGCGATGACGTCAGGGAAGGCCTGTCTGCCGTCATCAGCGTCAAGTTGCCTCAGCCGCAGTTCGAGGGCCAGACCAAGGGCAAGCTCAACAGCGACATCAAGGGCCTGGTGGAGGCCTTCATCAACGAGCACCTGGCAGACTACCTGGAAAAAACACCGGCGGTGGCACGCAAGATCATTCTCAAGGCCGTGGAGGCCGCACGGGCTCGCGAGGCCGCCCGCAAGGCCCGGGAACTGACCCGTCGCAAGGGGGCCCTGGATTCCGCCTCCCTGCCCGGAAAACTGGCCGACTGCCAGGAAAAGGACCCGGCTCACTGCGAAATCTTTATCGTCGAGGGCGATTCCGCCGGCGGTTCGGCCAAGCAGGGCCGGGATCGCAAGTTCCAGGCGATTCTGCCCCTGAAGGGGAAAATCCTCAACGTCGAGAAAGCCCGCTATGACAAGATGCTGGGACATGAGGAAATCCGGGCGATGGTTACGGCGCTCGGCACCGGAATCGGCGCCGACGACTTCGATGTCGCCAAGCTTCGCTACCACAAGATCATCATCATGACCGATGCCGATGTGGACGGCTCCCACATCCGGACGCTGTTGCTGACCTTCTTTTTCCGCCAAATGCTGGGGTTGATCGAGAAAGGACACGTCTTTATCGCCCAGCCACCTCTGTTCAAGGTCAAGAAAAGGCGGAAGAACTGGTACGTCAAGGACGAAAAGTCCATGACCAGGGAGCTCATGCGCGGTGCGACCGAAGACCTGGTCGTCCGGGTGGGAAATACGGGACAAGTTCTCCACACCCGGCGCCTGAACTCGTTCCTGGAAAAGCTGGTGGACTTTCGGAAGTTCTTCGGCAAGCTTGAAAAGCGGTTGGGTGATCGAGCCTTGGTCGAGGCGCTGCTGCAAGGCGGCCTTCAAAACAGGAGGCAACTCAGGGATGAGGCCTTTCTCACCGGTCTGCTGGGGCCGATCCGGGAGCTGGGCTACCAGCCCACGGTCGTGCGGGATCCGGAGCACAGCCTCTTCAAGCTGGTCATCCCGGCCAGAACCGACAACGGCGCCTCAGGCAGGGTGATCGACCTTCAGTTCGTCACCCTGCCCGAATTCAAGAACGCCGTGAACCTCAAGCGTGCTTTCGAGGAAGTGGATCAACCTCCATTCGTGATCGACGGCAAGGACGACTCCACGGTCGAACTGGCCAGTCGAGACGAGCTGCTGGACGCCGTAATCGCTTTGGGGAAAAAACAGTTCCAGATTCAGCGATACAAGGGGCTGGGCGAGATGAATCCGGAGCAGCTGTGGGATACCACCATGAATCCGGAGGCGCGCTCGCTGCTGCAGGTACGGATTGAAGACGCCGTGGAAACCGATGAAGTCTTCACCATTCTCATGGGAGATGCCGTCGAACCGCGTCGCCGATTTATCGAAGACAACGCCCTGGACGTCAAGAACCTGGATGTGTAGCCCGCATGCCCCACGGGGCTGGCGGTATAGGACCAGCTAGACCCGTTTGACGCCGTTTTGGCGTCACCTCCCAGCCGGACAAAGTCAACCAGAGAACCTCATGGAAAGCTCGATACCCCTCAATCAGGTGCCGGTCAACATCGAAGAGGAGATGCGGCGCTCCTACCTGGACTATTCCATGAGCGTGATCATCGGGCGAGCCCTGCCCGACGTTCGGGATGGACTCAAACCGGTCCATCGCAGGATTCTGCACGGCATGCGGGAGATGGGTCTGACGCCCAACAAGCCCTATCGCAAGTGCGCCAAGATCGTCGGGGAGGTCATGGGCAACTTTCACCCTCATGGCGACAACGCCATCTATGACGCCCAGGTGCGCATGGCTCAGGACTTCGCCATGCGCTACCCGCTGGTGGACGGCCAGGGCAACTTCGGATCGGTGGACGGGGACCCGCCGGCGGCCATGCGCTATACCGAGGCCCGGCTGGCCGGAATTGCCCGGGAGATTCTGGCCGACATCGAAATGGACACGGTGGATTTCGTTCCCAACTACGATGAGAGCCAGCTCGAGCCCGCCTGCCTGCCTACCCGGATTCCCAACCTGCTTGTGAACGGTTCGGCCGGCATCGCGGTGGGGATGGCCACCAATATCCCCCCGCATAACCTGACCGAGGTGATCAACGCCGTGATTCGCCTGGTGGAGAAACCCGACGCCACGCTGGAGGAGCTGTCGAAGATCGTGCCGGGGCCCGACTTCCCCACCGGTGGCGTGATCTACGGCAGGGAAGGAATCGCCCGGGCCTACGCCACCGGTCGGGGTTCGATCGTCATCCGGGCCAAAGCCGCCATCGAGACGCAGGTCCGCGGCGAACGTCCCATGATCGTGATCACGGAAATCCCGTTTCAGGTCAACAAGGCCAAGCTGATCGAAAAGATTGCGGACCTGGTCCAGACCAAGAGAATCGACGGCATCGCCGATCTGCGCGACGAATCGGACCGTGAGGGCATGCGCATCGTGGTGGAGTTGCGGCGCGGCGAACAGCCCGAAGTCATCTTGAACAACCTCTTCAAGCTCACGCCCATGCAAAGCAGCTTCGGCGTGATCATGCTGGCGATCGCCGACGGCCAACCGCGAGTTCTGAACCTGGTGGATGCCCTGCGGAGCTTTGTGAATCACCGCAGCGAGGTGATTCGGCGCCGCAGCCGCTTCCTGTTGAAAAAGGCTGAAGAAAGGGCCCACATCCTGGAGGGTCTCTTCAAGGCGCTGGACCACATCGACCGGGTGATCCGGATCATCCGCCGGTCCAGGTCTCCCCAGGAAGCCCGGGACCGCCTGATGGCTGAATTCGCGCTGTCCGCCGTCCAGGCCCGCCATATCCTGGATATGCAGCTGCGTGCCCTCACCAGCCTGGAGCGGGAAAAGCTGGATCAGGAGTACCAGGAACTATCCAGGCAAATCGCCGAGTTGCGGGAGATCCTTTCCAGCGACGTCGCCCTGAAGAAGCTTCTGGTGCAGGAACTCAAGGCGGTCCGCAAGCAATACGGCGACGAGCGGCGCACGGCAATCGTGGACGAGGCTGCCGAGATCACGCTGGAGGACCTGATCGCTGTCGAGGACGTGGTGGTCACCGTGAGCCATACGGGGTATCTGAAGCGAACCCCGATCAGCATTTATCGCATGCAGCACCGCGGCGGCAAGGGACGTATCGGGATGCGCACCCGGGACCAGGACTTTGTCGAGACCCTTTTTGTGGCTTCAACCCACAGCTATCTGCTGATCTTCACCAATCAGGGAAAGATCCACTGGCTCAAGGTCTACGAGATCCCGGATGTAGGCAGCAGCGGCAAGGGCAAAGCCATCGTCAACCTGGTCAAATTCTCCCACGGCGAAAAGGTTGCCGCCATGCTGCCGGTCACCGAGTTTGCCCAGGACAAGTACGTGATGTTCGCCACTCGGCGGGGAACGGTCAAGAAGACCCGGCTGGACGACTTCAGTCGGCCGAAGGCGCGATGGATCCATGCCATCAAGCTGGACGAAGGAGATGAGTTGATCGGCGCCGAATTGACCTCGGGAAAGGATCAGATCTTCCTGGGGACCCGAAATGGCAAGTGTATCCGCTTTGGCGAGGCGGATGTGAGGCATATGGGCCGGATAGCACGCGGCGTCAGGGGCATCAAGTTGGCCCGTAGCGACTATCTGGTCGGCATGACGGTGGGAGGGAATGAAGGGTTGATCCTGTCGATCAGCGAGAACGGCTACGGCAAGCGTACCCCGATCGGCGCCTACCGCCAACAGTCCCGAGGCGGCCAGGGCGTCATCAATATGAAGACCCCCGAACGCAACGGAAAAGTGCTGGCCATCATGAAGGTGAACGAGAATTCCGAAATTATCCTCATTACCGCCCAGGGGAAGCTGATCCGCCTGGAAGCCGCGGCCATCAGAGCCGTGGGCCGAAGCACCCAGGGTGTGAAGTTGATGGATCTCCTCGAGGGAGATCAGGTATCAGCCGCCTGTCTGATCACCAATCAGTCGGAAAAACTGCAGGACGGCCAATCCACCGTGGTGCACTGACCGACACGCCAGCCTGCATCCAACCACCCATCAAGCGGTTTCCACCCGCTCTTTCTTCCGGTTCCACTTCAGGTACTTCCGCCGGCGGAAGGACTGCACGCCCATGGCCGTGACCACGGTGCCGTAGTAGCCCAGCATGACGTCGCACTTCAGCGACTCTCCCACGCGAATCGCATTCTGCAGGTTCTGATGGTGCAGCCGGATGTCCTCGCCTCCCGTCTTGCGGTAGACCTTGGACCAGGTCTCCTGAGCTCTAAACTCACCCGGCTTGACCCGGTCTTCCAGGCTTTCCGACTGAGGTGTGATCACAAAGCCGGTCCGGGTGAAGCGGAGGGTGGCCTTGTGGCCGCGAATCACGTGGGCCACCTTGAAGTCGTTGGCCATGGAGGAGATCAGGGCCACCGTGGGGCCTCCGGGGTAGTCGCAGAGCATGTTGAAGGTGTCGGGGATCTGGGCGACGCTTTGGGTGAACTGCCAGGTCCCGCCGCTGGCAACCACACGATCCGGGAAAGTCAACCCGGCCGCCTTGATGATCCGGGTCACGCGGTGGACGAAGAGGTCGGTTGCGACGCCGCCGGAATAGTCCCAGTAGCGTCGCCACTGGAAGAAACGACGCGGGTCCCAGGGGCGCTTGGGGGCCGGACCCTGCCAGGCCTTCCAGTCCAGATTGGTCCGCGGATCGGCGTCCGGGTCGATGTCGTAGGCCCAGAAGTCGTCGGTATAGTTTCGGGAGTAGTCGATCTGGGCCAGGACCAGTTTCCCCAGGACGCCCTCACGGATATAGCGGCCGGCGACCTCGTAGGATTCGTCCGACATGCCCTGCACCCCTACCTGCAGCTTCAGCTTGGAGCGCCGCACCCGTCGAACCACCTCCTTGGCCTGCCGGATGGTCTGGGTCATGGGTTTCTCCAGGTAGATGTGCTTGCCGGCATCCAGGGCGTCCAGAGTCATGCGGTGGTGCCAGTGCTCGGGTGTGGCGATCAGGACATAGTCCAGCTCCTTTCGGGACAGAAGGGTCCGGTAGTCGGAGTAGGGAGTGCCGCCGGTCAGTTTGGCGGCGGCATCCAGGCGTTTGCGAAAGACGTCACAAACCGCCGCCACCTTGATGTTGGCGCTGTCCTGCATGCCCAGCAGCGCCTTCATGTGGGAGTTGCCCATGCTGCCGCAACCGATGACGCCGACCAGAAGGCGCTCATTGGCCCCCGGGACGGCCAGGGTGCTTCGGGCGTTCCAGGCCGGGGCCAGGGCGACGCCCATCCCCAGCTGTCTGAGAAATCCGCGGCGATCCACTCCTGGGTCCTTCATGATGATCTCCCTCCTTGTCTGATCGCAAAATGGTTTGCCGGCCGCCGTCCCGGGCTTCAAGTCGTCGACCGCGCGGCGGCGCCGGGAGGCCGAAGCAGGCGTTCCAGGTTGCCGGATAAAATGAGCCGTCTTTCGCGGGACGAGACTCCCAACCGATCCAGCGCCTCCCGCTGAGCCAGATAGATGTCTTTTCTCCAGCCGCGGGGAAACACGGTGGAGTCGGTCCCAAACAGCAGGCGTTCGGGCCCGAACGCCCGCTCCTCCCGCATGGTGACGCAAACCGTCGACAGATCGGTGGGCGCCGGCCCCGGCGGCAGCCCGGCGGTGGTGGTGGAGGGG
>VXMN01000157.1:0-23588 GCA_009841055.1 Acidobacteriota bacterium | reverse complement strand
CGCCCCGCCTATCTCCCTCGCCCGCGACCCCCCCCCCGCCCCCGCCCCCGTGGGCCCCCCCCCCCCCCCGCGGGGGGCCGCCCCCCCCCCCCCGCTCCTCCAGCATGGTGCCGAACACCGTCTCCAGATCGGTGGGCGCCGGCCCCTGCTGCATCCAGGAGTTGGAGCTGGAGGTGTCAAGGTAGAGGTTGCGGGTTTCCCGGGCCGCTTCCAGCAGGGCTGCCAGGCGGCCGCACCCGAAGTGGGGAACGATAAAGGGGACCTCCGGGTAGGCTCGAAGGGCATTGCCCAAACGCAGGGGATCTCCGTAGCTCGGCTGGATGGCGCCGCCGCCACCGAGCTTCTCCTGGATGACGATTCGCAGCGGGCCGACGTGGACGAACACCATCAACCCGTACCGCCGGGCCAGCCGGCAGGTATCCAGGCAAGCCGGGTCGTCCGGGAAGAACCGGTGCATGGCCGGAAAGAGCAGCAGCCCTCGAAGCCCCTTGGCGGCAATGTCGGCGGTGGCCCTGCCTGCCAGCGGATCCAGCGGATTCAGCATCTGGAAGCCCGCGAACTTGTGCGGGAAGGCGGCAACCGCCCGGGATACGGCCTGTTGCTCGCCAGGGACGCTTCCGAAGAGGAAAGCCCGGGAGACGTGGTGACGATCCAGTTGCTCCGCCCACGACGCGGCCAGGTCTTCCGGCTCCCCCGGCGGCAGTGAGATGCCCAACCGGTGCGCCACCCGGGCGGCGGGATCCTCCAGTGCCCGGTACTCGGCGGACTGCCTCGCGTAAAAACACAGCACCTCCCGGGTGAAAAAGTGGAGGTGGGCATCACACAGAGCTTCCATGGGGGCCATAACAACGGGTGTCCTGTCTCAGAAATAAGATTACCACGGGAAATGGTGCGGCTGCAGACCGCATTAGCCTGCCTGCGCCCGGTAGGCCAGGTTGCGGAACGGAGGCCAGGGGGTGTGAATCCTGAAAGGCTGCAGGTTTCGGTAGCCCTGTTCCCGAAGGAGGGCGACCAGTTCGGCGGCGCTGCGGAGCTTGTGCGATCGACTGCCGCGCAGGATGGTGCGATTGATGGGAGCCCAGGCGTAGGGCCTGAACTCCCACAGAACGATCCTCCCCCCCGGGCGCAACAATGCTCTAGCCTGGGCCAGCACCTGGCGCAGTTGGGGGTCCGTCAGGTACTTGGCCACGTGGGAGAGCAGGATCACATCGAAACATTGCCGGCGGAAGGGCATCTGCAGGGCGCTGGCGACCAGAAAATGGAGCGACGGTCGCCGCGCCGCCAGTCCTCGTCGGGCTCTCCGCACCATTTGGTAGGACAGGTCGATCCCGACATAGAGTTGCTCCGCCCTGACGCGGCGTTGGCTGGCCGTCAGGATTTTGCCCAGTCCCGAACCGATCTCCAACACCCGGTCATCGGGCCGGAGGCCGGAGGCCTGGATGAAGCGGCCGGCGTAGACGGTGCCGCTCAGGCTGAAAACCGTGCGCCCCAGGTGAGAAAACAGGTCCGTGCCACCGATCCAACGGTCGTAAAAGGCCTGAGCCGTAGCCTCCGACTCACTGAGACTGAGAGGCTTGCGGAAGTCGCTGCCGGCGGGCTGTCGAGGTTGTTCCATTCGGGGGAGAATCCGGAATCCGAGCCGTTTTCAGGGACACCCTTCAGCAAACAGGGTTGATAGTTGCTTGATATAGGGCGGAAGACCCCGATTGTGTCAGATCTGCGCCCTATAACAGGGGGTGAGGTTTTGAAAGACCTTGGCGGCGTACTGCCGAACGGACGCCTAATAGTGTTTCAGGTTGAGGTTGGCTGCGGCGATATCGGTCACGTCCACGACTGCCGCGGCGTTGACACCCATGGCGATGGCGATCGTCTCGCTGATTTCTTCCTTGGTAACACCCAGCTTGAGGGCCTTCTTGATGTGGCCCTCCAGGCAGCCCTGGCATTTGGCCGTCAGCGATGCGGAAATCGCTATGAGCTCCTTGGTCTTGCGGTCCAGTCGGGATTCCTTGTAGGTCTCCGAGTAGAATTCGAAGTAGATCCTTTTCATGCGCGGAGCCAGCATGCTGTAGCTTTCGATCTTGCGAGCCGGCTCATTGTGATGAGAAGGCGTGGGGGCGTCCTCCGCAATCCGGTCAGTCTTCCTGTTCAAGTGCCAACTCCTTTGTGGGGTTTGGGGTGCCTTGGTCCGATCCCGGTGTCCAAGGGATTTTATAGCATCGAAGCGGGCGATTCCGAAGCCCTTTCGGACGCCTCTCCTGCGGCCCGGATTTCCCGGTGGCCCCGCCCCGTTCCCTGCGCCCGCGCATGACTATTGACAGGCAAGGGGCAAATCCCGATAATGCCCCTTACCTGTATGAGACCAGTAAGGAATGCTCTTCGTGGGCCGGCCGGGAAAGGGCAAGGCCGATGAAGTGTCGTTGGGAGGACATCATGTCAAAAGTCGCATCTTTGGTTCTGGCATTGTTGCTGGGGTTGGGGTTGACCGTCGATTCTTTGATTGCGGCGCCGGCGCAGGCAGATCCGAACGCAAAGGCCCGCAAGGAATACGCCGTGCTGGACAAGGCGTTGAAGGCAAACGGCTGGAAAGCGAAGGCCGATGCGCTGAGGGCGTTTATCCAGGCCCACCCGGACTCGCAGTACAAGGACTACGCGCAAAAGCAAGCCCTCGCCGCCCAACAGCAGTTGGTGGTGGAGCTCTACCGGAAGAAGGACATGGCCGCGCTGGGTCCGGCGTCCGAGCAGCTGCTTCGAATGCAGCCGGGTGACGAAAATGGACTGGGAGGAGCTCTGGAGGCCTTCTACGCCGCCAAGAACTACGCCAAGGCGGCCAGGTACGGGGAGCAGCTCTACGCCAAGAAGCCCACTCCGGGAATTGCCGCGGCCTTGGCCGACTGCTACGACAAGCTGAAGGACAGCAATAAATTCGCGACCTATGCCCGGACGGTGACCGAGGGGAAAAGCGACAAGGAGGCTTTCCCCTACAACATCAAGCTCTTCGATCACTACTCCCGGCGCAGGAGTGTCGGCCGGGCGGCCGTCTACGCCCAGAAGATGCTGGCGGCTTACGGTGGTGACGAACTACCTCCCGGCTTTACGGAGGACAGTTGGAATCAGGTCAAGGGCCAGCTCTATTCAACCCTGGGGCTGAACCACTTCAATAGAAAGCGATGGCGCCCGGCGCTGGTCAACTACCGAAACAGCTTGAGGTTCAAGCCACGAGATTCCTCGACTTATTACCACATGGGAATGAGCCAATGGCAACTGAAGGAGAACCGGGTGGCAATGAAGCTCCTGGCCCAGGCCGAGGGGCTCGGCGGCAACTACGGCGCCCGGGCCACCAAGGCCCTGGAGGCTCTCTTCAGGGCAGCTACCGGGGGGTCGCTGGACGGTCTCGACCGCATCAGAAAGGCCGCCATGGCCGAGTTGAACTAGGCCCCTTACCGGTTCTGGCCTCAGCCACCGACTCACGGCCGGGCGGGGAGCCTCTCCGGCTGTGGGTCGCCCTCCTCACCGCTCAACCGGGCTTCCGCCGGGTTCGGCCCTGACACCGCCGGACGCTCCCTCACTTCCGTCGAGACAGACGTCAATGAAATCAAGCGGCGGGGCGCCCCCGCCTCTTTTCCGGGGGAAGGTGTGGAAATCGGCATCGTCGGCTTTGGAAGGTTCGGTCGGTTTGCAGCGGAGATTCTCGGGAAGGATTTCCCGGTTTCCGTCTTTGACCGCAAGCCTCTCTCCGGACAAAGCGGCGTTAGGTTCGCTGCTCTAAGAGAGGTGGCCCGCAAGCCCTGCCTGCTGCTTTGCGTTCCCATCTCCCGGATGGAGCTCGTCTGCCGCCGCCTGGGACCCTTGCTGACCCCCGGTCAACTGGTCATGGATACCTGCTCCGTCAAGGAAGAGCCGCTCAGGCTCATGCTGGACCTCTTCCCCGAGTCGGTCGATGTCCTGGGCACCCACCCCCTCTTCGGTCCGGAAACGGGCCGTCACGGGATCGCCGGATTGGATGTGGTTCTCTGCCCCGGCAGGGGCGACCGGACGGGGAAAGTCGAACAGTACCTGAAGGAACTGGGGTTGAAGGTGACCGTGACCTCCGCAACCGAGCACGACCGGGCCATGGCCAGGACCCAGGCCCTCTTCCACTTCCTGGCTCAAGGGTTTTCCCGGATGAAGGTGGGCCGCGACACCCTGGCGACGCCCGGCCCCGCCCAACTGTTCCGGGCCTTTCAGGACGTGAGGGGCGATTCCAGGCAGCTCTTCCGCGACCTGCAGCAAGTGAACCGCTTTGCCCCGGCCCAGCGGAAAAAGCTCATCGACAGCCTGGCCGCATTGGACAGAAGCCTGTCCAGGAGGCGGGACTGAGCGACCCACCGGCCGCGCCTGCCGCCCCCCGGACGATCAGATCTTTCGTATCTCCTGCTGGATGGGGTCCCCGGTGACCAACAGTTCCTCCTCACCCAGGTAGACGTTCAACTCGCTGCGGATTCCGAAATCCGGCAAGTAGATTCCCGGCTCTATGGAAAAGCAGGTGCGCGGAATCAGGAGGCGTTCGTCCCTGGTTTCCAATCCATCCATGTTGGCTCCGTTGCCGTGGTCCGACTCCCCGATGCTGTGGCCGGTCCGGTGGATGAAATACCGGCCGAACCCGGCCCGGGAGATCACCTGGCGAGCCACGCCGTCCACCTCCCATCCCCGTACGGCGGTCCGGCTCCCGTTCTTGGAGCGCACGAACTCCAGGGTGCGATCCCGCGCCTCCCTGACGACGTCCCAGACCCGGACGATATTTGCGGGTACCGACTCCCCCAGGAAGGCGACCCAGGTGTAGTCGGCGTAGACGGCCTCCGGCCTGGAGAGCTTGGCCCAGAAATCGATGAGCAGCAGGTCGCCCGCCCGGATGGGAGCCGAGCCTTCCGAGGAGGGCTCATAGTGGGGGTTCCCACTGTTCCGGTTGACGGCCACAATGGGAGGAGAAGAGGTTTCCAGGCCCAGCTCCCGATATCGTTGGCACATGCTCTGCTGCAACTCGTACTCGGTGAGATGGATTCGGTTCCCGGTAGCCTCCCGCACCTGATCGAAGGTCTCGAACAGCACGTCCATCAGAAGACGGCTGGCCTGCAGGTGGGTCTGGAGTTGCTCCCGGCTCCAACGCGCCTCGAAGTATTGAACCAGGTCGGCCGAGGAAACCACTGTCTTGCCCAGACTGCGCACCAACTCCAGCGTACCGGCATCCACCCTGGAAACATAGGGGATGAAGCATTGGGGAGAATACTCCATGGCCACACGCCTGCTTCCCTGAAGCAGGCGCTCCAGACCCGCCTGCATCTCCTCCCAACTGCTGAAGAGAACCGAGGGCGCCGGCAGTTGCTCGAACCCCTGGCGCTCGATGCTGTGACAAAGGAGGGTCATGGGGCCGTGGGCGGGGATCCAACAGAACCAGCGCCGGGTCAGCATGGCGTCCTGTAGACTGAGCAGCTTGCGGGCAATCGGATTGAGCCCCTGAAAGTCGTATAGCAGCCATCCATCCAGCTTCATGGCTTTCAATTGTGCTTGAACTTCCTGCAGATCGATGGTCATGGCGTCATCTGCTCCTTGATCGGAGGCGGTCCGTGAGAAGGTCGCCCGCCCTTTCCGTCCGTCCTTCCCCCAACGGCAATTGGCTTGACAAACCGGAAGGCCCAAGACTATCGTTCAGCCGCTCGCCCATAGGCCCAGGGGCCGGGGCTACCGGTCCTCTTCACGGCTGAAGTGGAATTATATGACGAGTTTGTGTTTAACTCGCAGCATTGGATTGTGGCGATTGCAAAGAGACTATCGAGGGAGTAAGCAGTCATGGCAGAAAGGGAAAGAATGCTGTTCACCAGTGAGGCCGTTTCGGAAGGACATCCCGACAAAGTTGCGGATCAGGTGTCTGACGCTATCGTGGATGCCTACATCGCCGGCGACCCTGCGTCCCGAGTCGCGTGCGAGACGCTGGTGACCACCGACTATTGCCTGGTTGCAGGGGAAGTGACCTCCAATGCCAGGGACAGTGTCGACGTCGAGCAGGTCGTCAGGGACACGATAAGGGAGATCGGCTACGTGGAAGGCGGCATCGGTTTCGACTATCGGAGTTGCCGGGTAGACGTCAGGATCGATCCCCAGTCGGAGGATATCTCTCAGGGAGTCACCGAAGGAAAGGGGCTCTTCAAGGAGCAGGGGGCCGGGGACCAGGGCATGATGTTCGGCTACGCCTGTGACGAGACCCCGGAACTGATGCCCACGCCTATCATTCTGGCGCAGAAGCTGGTGGAAGAACTGGCGAAGCTGCGCAAGGCCGCAGCCCTGGACTATATCCGCCCCGACAGCAAGAGCCAGGTGACCGTGGAATATGCGGACGGCAAGCCCGTGCGTATCGACTCGCTGGTCATCTCGACCCAGCATCACGAAAGCGTCTCTCACCGGCAGATCCATGACGATGTCCTGGAACATGTTGTCCGACCGGTCGTCCCGGCCGGCCTGCTGGACGATCGGACCCGGTACTATGTCAATCCCACGGGTAAATTTGTCCGAGGGGGCCCTCAGGGGGATACGGGCTTGACCGGCCGCAAGATCATCGTGGACACCTACGGGGGCTGGGCTCGGCATGGCGGCGGAGCTTTCTCGGGGAAGGACCCGTCCAAGGTGGACCGAAGCGCCGCCTACGCGGCTCGCTATGTGGCCAAGAACATCGTGGCGGCCGGCCTGGCGGAGAAATGCGAGGTCCAGTTGGCTTATGCTATTGGTGTGGCGCAGCCGGTTTCGGTACTGGTCGACACCTTCGGCACCGGCAAGCTGAGCGGCGAGGAACTGGTGAGGGTGGTTCGAGAGGTGTTCGATCTTCGGCCCAAGGGAATCATCGACGGGCTCTCTCTCAAGCGCCCCATTTTCAGGGCCACGGCTGCCTACGGCCACTTTGGCCGGCCGGCCGGCTCTGACGGATCCTTCAGTTGGGAAAAGACCGATCGTGCCGAGACCCTGGAAAAGCTCGCCGAGGCGGCCGCGTCCAGTTCGGGCTGAGAGGCTCCCGCCGGTTCCGTGCTTGCGCCCGGCCCATCCGAGAGGGCACCATGAAGCCATTAGCACCTACCCTTTCGGCCTCCGCCTTGGTCCAGGCCCTGTTCCTGCCCCCCGCATTGCCGGCGCAGACGGCCGACAACCCGCGTATCCTACCCGGGAAAGCCACTGTCCTTGACGCTGGGACTCTGTCGATTGCCGGCCGCGGCGTCCGCCTCAAGTGGATTTCTCCCCTCGCCCTGCACAGCCCGCCCGGCCGCTATGAGCCCAGTGACCGAGAGGCCACGGTCAGAAACCATCGCATCTGGACCACGACCGCCCTCCACCACCGTCCCGCAGCCGACGCCCTGCAAACGCGGATCGGCAGCGCGACCGTGACCTGTGCCGTTGACGTTCAGAAACGCCTCGATAACCCCGGATGGGCAGTTCCGAGCCTGCAAGCCCCGCGCCGAACTGCCTGGAAGACGCATACTCCATGAATCCCCTGGAGACCGAGCCCTCCCCAGCCGGCACAAGGAAACCGGATCGGAAAGGCCTGGAGGAGAAGGTCCTGCAGGTTGTTCGCGATCTCCTCGTCGAACTGGGGTCCCACCGGGCGCTGCGGCACCTCTCACCGAGTGCCTCGCTGGAGCGGGAGCTGGGACTGGGCAGCCTGGAACGGGTGGAGCTGCTGCTGCGTCTGGAACGAGAGCTCTCGCTCAAGTTGCCGGAGCATCTCTTGTCCCGGGCCGAAGGGGTCAGCGACCTGGTCGGGGCCGTGATGACGGCGAAGTCTCAGGCCGGCGCTTCGGAATGGTCCGCCCCGGAGACGGACGGAAGCGACCCCCTGCTGCTTCAGCAGACCGGGAAGCCCGCGCCGCGGCCGGGAGGAGTGGACGCCTGGAACCGGGAGGGCGGCTGGCCCGCCACCCTCGATGAGGCGCTCTTCCATTTTGCTCGGCGAGACCCGGAGCGGGTCCACATTCAGTTGCGGCTGGAAAATGGGGAGATGCGCCCGATCACCTATGGCGGCCTGCTGTCGCAGAGTTCGGCGGTGGCGGCGGCATTGCGGCAACGGGCGGGCGTGCAGCCCGGAGACCGGATTGCGCTCATGCTCCCCACCGGCGCCGACTTCTTTCCGGCCTTCTTCGGCGCCGTTCTGGCCGGCGCCGTACCGGTTCCCCTCTATCCCCCCTGGCGGCCCGACCGCATCGAGGAGTACGCCCGGCGTCAAGCCGGGATCATCGCCGATTCCGGGGCGCGGGTGCTGGTGACCTTTCAGGAGGTCGGCCGCCTGGCGCGGCTATTGGGCAGCCAGGTCCCCGGATTGGAAAGCGTGGTGACCCTGGACAGCCTGGGCACGGCCTCCGGCGCCGTTGTCCGGCCCCTGCCCAGGGATGTCGCCTTTATGCAGTACACCTCGGGGAGCACCGGCGACCCCAAGGGGGTGGTGCTGACCCATTCCAACCTCATTGCCAATATCCGGGCCATCGCGGAGGCGCTGAAGATCGACTCCCGCGATGTGGGGGTGAGTTGGCTCCCCCTCTACCATGACATGGGCCTGATCGGAGCCTGGCTTTCCTGCCTTTATCTGGGGGTTCCCGTCGTGATCATGCCACCGCAGGCGTTCCTGACCCGACCGGAGCGCTGGCTGTGGGCCCTACACGGCTATCGCGCCACCCTGTCGGCCGCACCCAACTTCGCCTACGAACTCTGCATGCGGCGGGTCGACGATCGGCACCTGGAAGGACTGGACCTCTCCTGCTTGCGGGCCACCATGAACGGCGCCGAGCCGGTTCAACCCGAGACCCTGGAGGGTTTTTCACGGCGGTTCCAACCCTATGGCTTCCGCGCGGAAGCCCTGATGCCGGTCTATGGCCTGGCTGAGTCATCGCTGGCGGTGACCATCCCGCCCCTGAGCCGAAGGCCTCTTCTCGACCCCGTCGACAGGGGCGCTCTTGAAAGGACCGGACGAGCGGAGCCCGCGTCGGCTCAATCCGTGAACCCGCTGACCTTCGTTTCCACCGGCAGGCCGCTGGCCGGTCACCAGGTCAGAATTGTCAGTGGTGCCGGGAGCTCCCTTCCGGACCGGGTCCAGGGGCACATCCAGTGTCGGGGGCCCTCCGTCATGCAGGGTTACTTCGGAAGAGCCGAGGCGACCGCCGAGGTCTTGCAGGACGGCTGGCTGAAGACGGGCGACCTGGGCTACCTGGCGGATGGAGAGCTCTTTGTCACCGGGCGGGTCAAGGACATCATCATCCAGGGAGGGCGAAACCTCTACCCCCAGGAACTGGAGCATATTGCGGCGGATGTCGAGGGCATTCGGCGAGGCTGTGTGGCTGCGTTCGGCGTCAGCGGAAGACACTTGGCGGGGGAGCGCCTGGTGCTGGTGGCCGAAACGCGTCGAACCGAACCCGAGGAGAAGGAGAAGCTGGCTGCAGCCATCAGGGAAAAGATGGACTCTCAATTGGGAATCCCTCTGGACGAGGTTGTGCTGGCACCCCCCCAAAGCGTCCCCAAGACCTCCAGCGGCAAGATCCGCAGGGACGCCTGTCGCCGCCTCTACCTGCAAGGCATGCTCCATTCCCCGAGATCGGCGGTCTGGGTGCAGGTGGCGCGGCTGGCTCTCCGGAGCCTGGGGCAGCGGACCCTCCGGGTGATCGGGAGGGTGGGCGCCTGCCTCTACGGCATTTACGTGTGGATGGTTCTGCTTGCGGTCGGCCTGCCCTGCTGGGTGTTGCTGCTGTTGACCCCGCCCCGCGCCGGACCTCGGGCGGGCCCGGCGCTGCTTCGATCGATCTCACGGATCACCCTCCGACTGGCGGGACTGCGGCCGTTGGTGGCCGGACTGGAACACCTGCCCGCGGTTCATCCCTCCGGCCGGTCGCGCTTCCTGATCGTTTCCAACCACGCCAGCTACCTGGACATCCTGGTGTTGATGGCGGTCCTGCCCTTCGACTTTTCCTTTGTGGCCAAGCGGGAGGCCGCCTCCTGGCCCTTCGTGAGCACCTTTGTTCGTCGGTCCGGCTACCTCACCGTCGACCGCGAGAACGCGCCCGAGGCCGTCGAGGACAGCCGCCGCATCGAGGAGCGGTTGCTGGGGGGGACCCCGGTCCATGTGTTCCCGGAGGGCACCTTCACCCATGCCAGCGGACTGCGGCCGTTTCAGATGGGAGCCTTCAAGTTGGCGGCCGATACCGGATCCCCGTTGCTGCCGGTCACGCTTCGCGGGACGCGGCAGGTGCTTCGCGACGGCCGGCTGCTGCCCTCGCCGGCCCCGCTCCGGGTGGTCATCAGTCCGCCCATCCGGCCAGGCGGAAGAGGGTGGCCGGAGATGATCCGCTTGAGGGATGCGGCTTACGCGGAGGTCTTGAAACACTGCGGCGAAGGCCCCCTGGACCTGGTGCTGGCCGGGCCGCCCAGGGCCGGCGCCGAGTGAGACCCGCATGAGTTCCGGGTGCTGAAACCGACCGAACTGCGCACCGGGGAGGGATTGGGCCGCCTCGGCCGGGAAGCGTCATGATTCCCTTGAAAGACATCAACCGAACCCGGACCTTTCCGGCGATCACGCTGCTGCTGATCGCCGTCAATGCGGCCGTCTTCGTCTACCAGTTGTCCCTGGGGTCCGGTCCCGCGCTGACGGGGTTCTTCTACCAGTTCGGACTGGTTCCCCGTGCGCTGCTGAGTATCGGCTACTGGCAGGACGCCGGGATCCTGCCGGGCCTGGCTCCCCTCTTTACGTCGATGTTTCTGCATGGCGGCTGGATGCATTTCCTGGGGAACATGCTCTACTTGTGGGTATTCGGCGACAACGTGGAGGACTGGCTGGGATCGGTGCGCTTCCTGCTTTTCTACCTGGTTTGCGGCCTCCTGGCGGCCCTGTTGCAGATTGCGGTTGATCCCGGATCACCCATACCCATGATCGGCGCCAGCGGCGCCATCTCCGGAGTGTTGGCGGCCTACCTGGTGCTGTTCCCGAGAGCCCGGGTCCTCACCTTCGTGCCCATCCTGTTCTTCTTCTACCTGGTTCGGCTGCCGGCCATGATCTTCCTGGGACTGTGGTTTCTGCTGCAATTCTTCAACGGCGCCGTTTCCCTGACGGCGGGGGATCTCTCCATGGGAGGCACGGCCTGGTGGGCTCATATCGGCGGCTTTGTCGCCGGCCTGGTCCTGATCCTGAATCGTCGCAAGTCGCGCCGACGACAGATGGTCTATTACTGAAATGCGGACCGACGACCCTCTGATCCTCACCATTGACGCCGGGAGCTCCTCGGTTCGGGCCACCATCCACGATCGTTGCGGCCGTCCGGTGAACGGCCTGGAGGCCCGAAGACCCTACCAGTTCGCAACCACCTCGGATGGCGGCGTGGAAGTGGGCGCCGATGTCCTCTTCAAGCTCGTGGTGGAGGCGATCGACGAGATCCTGCTGCGAAGCGGCCGCCGGCGTCGAGGAATCGCCGCCGTCGCCATGTCGACCTTTTGGCACAACCTGGTGGGGGTGGACGCCGAGGGTCGGGCGCTGACCCCGGTCTATTCCTGGGCCGACACCCGCAGCGCCGCCGCCGCTGAGGAGCTACGCGGCCTGGTGGACGAAAGCCGATACCACGCCCGCACGGGCTGCCCGCTCCATCCCAGTTACCTGCCGTCCAAGCTGTTGTGGCTGTATCGGTCCCGCCCGGAGTTGTTCCGCGGGACCCCCCGGTGGATGTCGTTCGGGGAATACGCCTACTTGAAACTTTTTGGCGTCAACCGATGCAGCTTCTCCATGGCGTCGGGCACCGGACTGCTGGATCAGGACCGCCTGGAGTGGGACGAAGGAATTCTGCAGGTCCTGCCTCTGGAGCGAAACCAGTTGTCCCCCCTCATCGACCTGGACGCGCCCCTGTCGGGCCTCGGTCCGCCCTTCGCCGATCGCTGGCCGGAATTGAGGCGGATTCCGTGGGTGGCCGCCGTGGGAGACGGGGCCTGCAGCAACGTGGGCAGCGGCTGTTGCACGCCCGATCGCCTGGCCCTGATGGTGGGCACTTCGGGCGCCATGAGAGTCATGGGCAAGACGGAACGGCCGCCGGTCCCACGGGGGCTGTGGTGCTATCGGGCCAACCGGAGCCGCTTCGTCATGGGCGGCTCTCTCAGCAACGGCGGGCTTCTCTTCGAATGGATGACCGAGACACTGCGGCTGGAGCGGGACCCCGAGGCCGTGGAAGGCGGACTGGCCGCGATGGCCCCGGATTCCCATGGGCTGACCCTCCTGCCCTTCCTGGCCGGGGAGCGCAGCCCGGGGTGGCAATCCAAGGCCCGGGCAGCCGTTACGGGCCTGAGCCTGCACACCCGTCCCATCGAAATCCTGCGGGCTTCGCTGGAATCGGTGGCTTACCGGTTTGCAAAGATCGCACGGCTGCTGGAGTCTGTGGTCCCGGAGGATCGAGAGATCGTGGCTTCCGGCGGGGCGCTCCTGCAATCGCCTGTCTGGATGCAGATCATGGCGGACGTGTTGGGACAGCCGGTGGTGGCTTCGGCGGTGAAGGAGGCCTCGAGCCGAGGCGCAGCCTTGCTGGCCCTGGAAGCCCTGGATTTTCTCGACCCCATCGAAGAGGTGGAGACCCCTCTGGGGGCACGCTTCGAACCTTGCCCGGAACGGCACCAACGATACCGCAAGGCGCTGGAGAGGCACGACCGGCTCTACCGCCTGCTTCTGCCGTAGCCCGCCTGTCTTTTCGGATGGCGCGGCCATGGCACGGGGATTTTGATTGTGTCGGCCGGGGCGCGGAGATTAAAGTTTGGTGCCAATGGACTTGAAGGACGCGGGAATCACGACACTCATTCAGGGAGGGTCCGATGGACAGCCGGAATTTGGGCGGTAAGGGCACGAGTCCGCTCCTGGACTTGCAGCAACAGGGTCAGAGCGTCTGGTGCGATTCGATCAGCCGATCCCTGCTGGATTCAGGCGAGTTGCGCCGGATGATCGCCGGAGATGGCTTGCGCGGCGTGACGTCCAATCCCTCCATTTTCGAAAAGGCCATCGATGGCGGCGCCGACTACGACCGGGAGATCCGCACCATGGCCGGGGCCGGTTTCTCCGCCGAGCGGATCTACGAAGTGCTGGCCATCAAGGATATTCAGGCGGCCGCCGATCAGTTCAGGGCGATTTACGAGACGACCGGGGGTGGGGACGGCTACGTCAGTCTGGAGGTCTCGCCCCACCTGGCCAACAGGACCCGGGAAACCGTGGAGGAAGCCCGCCGCCTGTGGAAAGCCGTGGCCCGACCCAATCTGATGATCAAGGTCCCCGCCACCCCGGCAGGCATGCCCGCCATCCGCCAACTGCTGGGAGAGGGGATCAACGTCAACGTCACCCTCATGTTTTCCATGGAGCACTATCTTCAGGTGGCCGAGGCCTACCTGCAGGGGATCGAGACTCTGGCCGCCTCCGGCCGCACCGCTCCGGTCGCCTCGGTGGCCAGCTTCTTTGTCAGCCGGGTCGACACCGTGGTCGACCGGCTGCTGCAGGAAATGGAGTCACAAGCCACCGGCGCCGCGGAGAAAGAACGCTGCCGTGCCCTGCAGGGCCGTGCCGCTGTTGCCAATGCGCGCCTGGTTTATCGGAAATTCAGGGAGATCTTTGGCGGAAACCGCTTCCTGAGGCTCAAGCGACAGGGCTTCCGGGTGCAGCGTCCTCTGTGGGCCAGCACCAGCACCAAGAACCCCCGCTATCGCGACGTGCTCTACGTGGAGACCCTTGTCGGCCCCGACACGGTAAACACCATGCCCCTGGGGACGCTGGCGGCCTTCCGCGATCACGGCGTGGTGAGAGCCACCCTGGACGAGGACCTGGACGGCGCCAGGCAGACCTTTGTTGGGCTGCGGGAGTTGGGAGTCGATATGGACGCGGTGACCCTCAAGCTGCAGGAAGACGGCGTCAAGCTCTTCGCCGACGCCTTCGACCGGCTGCTGGCCTCCATCCGGACCAAACAGCAAGCGATCCTCAGCGCCTGACGATTTCCTAACGGTTGCGTTTCAACTCACCGACTCCGCCGGCTTCCGGCTGGCAATCCTGGAGATTCTGCTCCAGGAGAGGCCTTCCCGATGAAGCAGTACGTACCCGAGCAGCAGGAGCGGGACCATCGAAACCATGTAGCAGCCGTTGCTGATGCCGGCGGCCTGGGAATTCGGGTCCTGGGTTGAAAGGAAGGGCGCGAAGAAGTGGGTCAGGGCCAGTTGCATGAAAAACTGGAATCCGCCCACTCCTCCCGGTGTGGGAATGGCGACCCCTACAACCGTGATCACCGTCAGCAGGAGCGCCCCCGTCAGAGGGAAATCGCTCAGGTAGGCCCTGGCCAGAATCCAGAGCTGCAAGCTGATGGTGATCCAGATGGCCAGGGAGAGCACCGCAACCTCAACCCGTTCGCCGCCCTTTCTCAGCGCCCTGAAGCCGTCTCCAAAGGAAACGACGATGCGGGACAGCCGTCCCGGGATCCTTCCGGTCCAGTCCCAGCGGCCGGCAAGGTAGACCAGGGCCACCAATGCCAGGGCCAGGATGGGGACCCCGATCAAAGAAAATCTCTGAATGGCCAGCATGATTTCCTGGCCTCGCTCGGAATTGGGCGGGTGTTGGCCGGAGAACAGAACCAGGTAGACCGCAAAGATCCCGACAACGGTGACGACGTCCAGAATTCGCTCCAGCAGAGAGGTGGCGATGACCGAAGCGGCCGGGATTCTCTCCTTCCTGGCCAGCACTACCGAGGCCACCACTTCGCCGGCGCGCGGTGGGATCAGGTTGATGACGTACTTGGCGACCGTCAGGGAAAAGAGGCTCTGGTAGGCCAGGGGATGCTTGACGGGTGAGAGCAGCACTCCCCATCTCCAGGCGCGCAGGCCCATGTGGAGCAGTGTCAGGCCCAGGCCGGCCAGCAGAAAGACCGGTCTTCCCTGCAACATCACTCTCCAGGACTGCCCCCAGTCGGGAACGCTGAAGTAGATCAGCGAACCGACCAGAAGCGTCAGGCTCAGACTGACGATCCAGGGGAACAGTGCTCTCATTGCGGTCGATTCCGGCTCCGGGAGCTTCCGGGGGTGGCAGGCCCTGAGTTTGCGGCCGCCGGGCCGGCGGGGCGCAGCAACCCTACCACGCCGGGGGGCGCCATCACAAGACGAGTGGCTAGTGGTCAGTGATCAGTGGTCAGTCTTGACTCTGGGTGCCTGCGGGCGGCCGTCGCTCTCCAGCCCCTGTGGTATACTCCCGCTCCAACCGGGCACCGGAACGAGGTGAATTCCGGCCCCGCCGGCCTTGTTTTGGGCGGGCCGGTCGCCGAGGGGAAATGAGCCAGCTCGATCATCTCAAAAGCAGGATGGCGGAGGTTTCCGATCTCAAGGCGGCTGCCGCGCTGTTGAGCTGGGACCAGCAAACCTACATGCCGCGCGCCGGCGCGGCCGCGCGTGCCGAACAGATCGCCACCCTGGAGAAGCTCGCCCACGGGCGCTTCGTCTCCGAGGAGGTAGGCGCCTGGCTGGAGGGAGCGGCTGCCGAGACCCGGGCGCTCGGCTACGAATCGGACGACGCCAGCCTGGTGCGACTGACACGGCGGGACTACGAAAAGGCCTGCAGAATTCCGCCGGCGCTGGTGGAGGAACTGGCGCGACAGACCTCCCTGGGGATGGAGGTCTGGGTAGAGGCCCGCGCCCAGTCCGACTTCGGCCTGTTTCGGGGTGCGCTGCAGACGCTTGTGGATCTCCAGCGGGAACTGGCCGACTGCCTGGGATATCGGGAGAGGCGATACGACGCTCTGCTCGACCAGTACGAGCCCGGCATGCAATCGGCAGACCTGGACCGTCTCTTTGCCGATTTGAAGAGGGGGTTGGTGCCGCTGGTGCAGGACATTTCCCAGAAGCTGGACAGCGTCCAGGATGAAGTGTTGCGCCGGCGCTTCCCCATCGACAAGCAGACGGCCTTCGGCCTGGAGTTGGCGCAGGAGATGGGATTCGATCTCAGTGCCGGACGCCAGGACGAGTCGGTCCACCCCTTCTGCACCTCTTTCTCCAGCCGGGACGTCAGAATCACGACACGCTTCGACGAGAAGTTTCTCCCTTCGGCTCTGTTCGGCACGCTTCACGAAACGGGCCACGCCCTCTACGAACAGGGAGTGAGCCCGGCCCTGGAGCGCACTCCCCTGAGCGGCGGCACCTCCCTGGGCATTCATGAGTCCCAGTCGCGGATGTGGGAAAACCTGGTGGGCCGGAGCCGGGGGTTCTGGAAGTTCGCCTATCCGCGGCTTCAGCGCGCCTTTCCCCGGCAGTTGGCAGGCTGCTCCCTGGAAGCGTTCTACCGGGCCATCAATCGTGTCGAGCCTTCGCTGATCCGGGTGGAGGCCGACGAAGTGACTTACAATCTGCACATCATGCTGCGCTACGAGCTGGAGGCCCAACTGGTCGATGACAGACTCCCGGTGGCGGACCTGCCGGAGGCCTGGAACGGCAAGATGCGAGACTATCTGGGCATCACTCCGCCCAACGATGCTCTGGGGGTGCTCCAGGACGTCCACTGGTCTCACGGCCTGTTCGGGTACTTCCCCACCTATTCCCTGGGAAATCTGATTTCGGTGCAGCTTTTCGAACGCGCCCGATGGGAGATTCCCGGCATCCCGGCGGATATCGAACGCGGGGAATTCTCGCCTCTGCTGGGTTGGTTGAGGAAACGCGTCCATTGCCACGGCCGGAAGTTCATGCCCGCCGAACTGGTCCGGCGGGTAACGGGAGAGGAGCTGAGAGCCGAGCCCTTCGTGAGCTACCTGAAGGCCAAGTACGGGGAGATCTACAACTGATCCGCCAACCGCTGCCAGGGGAGCGCCCAGCGTCACCAGGCCGGGACCCCGACCGGAGTCAAGGAAGATCACCGACATGAAGCAGCCCGATTCAGACCCCATCCGTCATGACTGGACCCTGGAAGAAATCGGGGGCATCTACACCCTGCCCCTTCCCGAGCTGATCTTTCGCGCCCAGAGCCTGCACCGCCGGCACCACTGCGCCGAGGAGGTGCAGGGGTGTTCGCTTCTCAGCATCAAGACCGGAGGGTGCCCGGAAGACTGCGGCTACTGCCCGCAATCGGCCCGTTACGAAACCGGCGTTGCCGGCCAGAAGCTCTTGAGCCCTGAGGAGGTGCTGGCCACTGCACGGGAGGCGCGCCGGCAGGGGGCGACCCGCTTTTGCATGGGGGCGGCCTGGCGCCAGGCCCCTGAAGGTGACGAGTTCGAGAAAGTGTTGTCCATGGTGCGCGGCGTCAGGGAACTGAGCATGGAGGCCTGCTGCACCCTGGGGATGTTGTCGCAGCCCCAGGCGGAGGCGCTGGCCGCGGCGGGCCTGACGGCCTACAACCACAACCTGGACACCTCTCCCGAATTCTACGGCCGCATTATCACCACCCGGACCTACCGGGATCGCCTGGAAACCCTGGAACGGGTGCGAAACGCCGGCATCAGCGTCTGTTGCGGTGGGATTATCGGGATGGGGGAGAGCCGCCGGGACCGTTGGCGCCTGCTGGAGGAGTTGGCAACCCAGGATCCCCACCCGGAGAGTGTGCCCGTCAATTTGCTGGTTCGGGTGGAAGGAACCCCGCTGGCGGATCAGGGGTCGGTGGATCCTTTCGAAATGGTCCGCATGATCGCAACCGCCCGGGTCCTGATGCCGGCGGCCATGGTGCGGTTGAGCGCCGGCCGCCTGTCGCTCTCGGATGAAGCCCAGGCGCTTTGCCTGCTGGCCGGCGCCAATTCGGTCTTCATGGGGGAGCGCTTGCTGACGACTCCCAATCCCCAAACCGACCTGGATCGAGACTTGCTGGAACGCATGGGGATGCGGCTTCGGGAATCCGCCGTGCTATAATCCCGGCCTGCTATTCCTGCTCCCTGCCTCCGATCTCCCCGTCGGTTTCCAACATGTCCGTGCAGAAGATTCTGGCTTTGGAGGACCTGCTGGCGCGTCGGGATCGCTTGCGTCAGGAGAACAAGCGCACGGTCTTCACCAACGGATGCTTCGATCTGCTTCACCCCGGCCATGTCGATTACCTGAGCCGCGCCCGGCAAATGGGGGATGCTCTTATTGTCGGAGTCAACAGTGATCGTTCGGTCAGGGAGCTGAAGGGACCGCTTCGGCCCATCCTGACCCTGGATGAGCGGACCCGACTGCTATCGGGGCTTGACAGCGTCGACTACATTACGGTCTTCGACGAGGACACGCCCCATCGGTTGATCGCGGCTCTGCTCCCCGACGTGCTGGTCAAGGGGGGAGACTGGACGGTGGAAACCATCGTGGGACGGCAGGAGGTGGAGGCGGCCGGCGGCAGGGTGGTTCCCCTGCCCTACCTGGAGGGCCAGTCCTCCACCGCAATCATTGAGCGCATTCTTCATCGCTACGGCCGGAAGGCGTAGATGTGGCTACCCGACATCTGCTTTCCCAACTGGCGCAGGACACTCTTCTCCAATCGATTCCACGCCAGGTCGATTCCGGCCCCTGCCGGATCACCCTGTCCGGGATCGCCCCGGCAGCAAAACCCGCCTACCTGGCTCTCCTGCATCGGTTCCTGAGTCGGCCGATTCTGTTCCTCAGTGCCGGTGTCCCGGACCTCGAAGCCATGGCCGCCACCACGGCCTTTTATCACCGCGGCCTCTCCGGACAGCCGGGGGATCGGGTGGCCACCTTCCCTGCGCTGCAGCCGGGTCACTACAGCGGTCTTTCTCCCCACGCCGAAGCTGTGGAGCAGCGGACCCTGGCCCTCTGGAAGATGCACCGGCGGTCCCTGGACATTCTACTCTGTGCCCCGACGGCCCTGGTGACTCGCCTGCCGGAGGTTCTTCCCGACCTCCGGCAAGTGCCCGAATTGACGCCGGGCACTGAGATTGCCCTGGAGGAGCTGATCGGCTACCTGAAACGGGCGGGGTACGTCAGGGAAGAGCCGGTGACCGGTGTGGGATCCTTTTCCCGCCGGGGAGGGATTCTGGATGTCTATCCCCCGGGCAGCCTCAATCCCGCACGCGTCGAATTCTTCGGAGACGAGGTCGAATCGCTCCGGGAGTTCTCCGTCAGCTCGCAGCGGTCGGTGGGGCGCCTCGAGAGCGTGACTCCCGTTCCAATGAGAGAGACCTTTGTGGATCCCAACGCTCTGCGGGAGTGGAGCCGGGAGGCTTCAGAAAGGTGGAGTCCCCAGGAGTTTCCCGCCTTCTTCGAAACCCAGGTGGTCCAGGCAGGCCGGGGGGAGCACTTCCAGGGGTTCGAGTTCCTGCACGGACTGACGCTTCCCCTACAGGTGCCGTTTCTGGACTATGCAGCCGATTTCGTGGTGGTGCAGGATGAGCCGGACGAGTTGGAGGAGGGATTGCGCCACTGGTGGGAGGACATGGCCGGGGACCGGGAAGCGTTGAGCCGGCGCGGGTGGCCCAGCCTGAATCCGGAAGAACACTTTCTGTCCCTGACCGAATCCGGGGAAAGGCTGGCTGGCCGCCCGGTCATCGACTTGAAGCAACTGGGAATCGCTCCCGGTCTGCAGTCGGCCCCTTCGGCCCCTTCGCCTGCATCCGTGGGCGAGAGGCCCGCCGGCCCCGTCGAATCAAGGTCTCAAGCGGCTGCCGCCCCGGCCCCAATCCACCTGGACTGTCAGACGGCGCCTGTCCGAAAGTACCACGGCGACATCGCCGGCCTGGCTCGGGACCTGCGCCAGTGGCTGGAAGCCGGCGTTCGACTGCTGTTCGCCCAGTCGTCCCTGGGACGAGCCGAACGCCTCGCGGAAATGCTGCGGGAATACGATCTTCCGGTGGTTTCCGATTTCGACGGCAGGGACCGGCCGGCCGACGGGACGGGCGACCGGATTGCCGTCGCGGTCGGCCACGTCCTGGAAGGGTTTCGCCACCCCTCCTCCAGGATCTGCATCTTCGGGGACGAGGACGTTTTCGACGAAGTCGAGTTCCTCTCCCATCCGGCTCCGTCCAGGTCCAGAAGCGGTACCTTTGTTTCGGACTTTCGCGAGCTGAGTCCGGGGGACACCCTGGTGCATGTCGACCACGGCATCGGTCGCTACCGGGGACTCAAGCAGATCGACCGCGATGGAGTGAGTCAGGAGTTCATGATCCTGGAGTATTTCGACGAAGCCCGCCTGTACGTGCCCCTGGAGAGGCTGGACCTGGTTCAGAAGCACAGCAGCGGCGACAGCGCTCGCCCTCCCCTCGACAAGCTGGGAGGCGTGAGCTGGAAAAAGGCCAAGAGCCGCGCCAGGAAGTCCATTCGGGATATGGCTCAGGAGCTGCTCGATCTCTACGCCCGGAGAAAGATCGCGCCGGGATACCGCTTTTCCGCCAACGGACACTGGCATCGGGAATTCGAGGATGCCTTCGAGTTCACCGAGACCCCGGATCAGAGGGCCGCCATTCTGGACCTCTATCGAGACATGGAAGTGAGCAGCCCCATGGACCGGCTGCTCTGCGGGGACGTGGGCTTCGGCAAGACCGAAGTGGCCATGCGGGCGGCCTTCAAGGCGGCCTTCGACGGCAAGCAGGCGGCGGTCCTGGCGCCCACGACCATCCTGGTCTACCAGCACTACCTGCGTTTTCGGCAGCGCTTTACCGCGTTTCCCATCACCATCGAGATGTTGAGCCGATTCCGCAGACCCAGGGAACAAAAGGCCATTCTGGAACGGGTGGCCGCCGGCAAGGTGGACATCCTCATCGGCACCCATCGCATGCTTTCCAAGGACATCCGGTTCCGGGACCTGGGCCTGTTGATCGTGGACGAGGAGCAGCGCTTCGGTGTGGCTCACAAGGAGAGACTGAAGCAGTTGAAGAAGAACGTCGACACCTTGACCATGACGGCCACTCCCATTCCACGAACCCTGCACATGTCGTTGACGGGCATCCGGGACATGTCGGTGATCGAGACCCCTCCCCAGGATCGCCTGGCCATACAGACCGCGGTGCTGCCTTTCAGCCGCCAGGTCATTCAAAACGCCATCAGAAATGAGCTGGAACGCCAGGGCCAGGTCTATTTTGTCCACAACACCGTGGAGACCATCGATTCCATTGCCGGCCTGATCCGGGACATCTGCCCGGAAGCTCGCCTGCTGGTGGCTCACGGTCAGATGAAGGAGAAAGACCTGGAGGCCACCCTGCTGAAGTTCCTGAGGCACGAGGCCGACGTGCTTGTTTCCACGACGATCATAGAAAACGGTCTGGACATCCCGCTGGTCAATACCATGATCGTCAATCGAGCCGACCGGTTCGGACTCTCGCAGCTCTACCAGTTGCGGGGACGGGTGGGTCGTTCCAGCCGGCGCGCCTACGCCTATCTGCTGGTTCCGCCGCGCCAGACGCTCTCCGGCATCGCACGGCAGCGGCTGGCGGCATTGAAGGAGTTCAGCGAGCTGGGATCCGGTTTCAAGGTGGCGGCCCTGGATCTGGAGTTGAGAGGTGCAGGCAACCTGCTGGGTGGGGACCAGCACGGGCATGTCAACGCTATCGGCTTCGATCTTTTCTGTCAGATGCTGGAACGCACCATCCGGGAGCTCCAGGGCCAGGAGGTCCTGCCCGAGATCCAGACCCGGATCGATCTCAAGGTGAGCGTCAAGATCCCACCCGATTACGTCCCCGAGGAAAATCAACGCTTGAGCGTCTACAAGCGCATCTCTTCCCTCAAGCTGGACTCGGAGATGGATGCCCTCCGGGAGGAACTGGAGGACCGCTACGGGCCCTTGCCGGAGGAGGTGGAGAGACTGCTGGACTACATGAGGGTCCGCCGTCTGGCGGAAAGGATTCTGGTAGAGTCGATGGTGAGAGATCGTCAGGGCGTCGCCATCGCCTTTCACCCCAGGACCCCCGTATCGCCCCACAAGCTGGTGGAAACTGTCTCCAGCGTCCCCGGCCTCTCGGTGAGCCCGGCCGGGCAATTGAGGCTTCGGTCGGCAGGCGTTTCCCAGGGGGAGGTGCTTTCCTCGGTGCGAGCGCTGCTGGGCGAACTGGCTTCCTGAGCCCTCCCTTTCGATGCTACAATCACTTCCCCCTCTGACACGGGCGGGTTAACTTCCGCGCAGTTTTCGGTTAACATCGGGTTATGTTTCTAAAGGAAATATGCGGATTCTGCCCGGCGCGGGCAATCGAGGAGGTGGAACGATGAAGCCAAGGATTTCTCACGGGATGCTGGCCGGTGTGCTGCTGCTGTCCGGTTCCTCTCCGGCTCTGGCGGAAACCACCATCTTCGAGGAGATCATCTGCCGGGTCAACAACGACATCATCACCAAGTCCGAGTACGAGGAGGCCGCACACCTGCTCAAGCTCCGGGTCCAAGGACAGAAAAAACTCTCCGGCGAACAGTTGGCGCAGGCGGTGAGCGAGGGCGAAAAGGATCTGCTCAAGACCATGATCGAGGAACGGCTCCTGGTGCAAAAGGCGGTAGAGCTGGGGATGACCGCCGATACCGACGTCATCAAGTACCTGGACCGTCTCCGAAGCGAGAACAATCTTCCCAGCATCGAAGCCCTGGAGCAGACGATGCGCCAGCAGGGCATCAATCCCGTCGAGTTCAGAAAGAGAATCAAGGAGCAGAGCCTCAAGGAGCAGGTCCTGGGGCGCGAAGTCTACTACCGCATCCAGGTTTCCACCGCGGAGATCAAGACCTTCTATGAGGCCAACCGGGACAAGTTCGATCGGCCGGAGCAGGTGCGGCTCCAGGAGATTCTGATCGCTTCCAACGGAAAGGGTCCTTCCGGTGCCGGGGGGCTCCGAAAAAGGGCCGAGGAGGTCCTGGAGAAAGCCAGGGGCGGAGAGGTGTTCGGCGACCTGGTGGCCCAGTACTCCGAAGGGCCGACCGCCAAGCAGGGAGGCGACCTGGGATTTTTCCAACGAGGCATGCTCCTGAAGGAAGTCGAGGAGATCGTTTTTTCCCTGAGACGAGGCCAGATTACCGATATCCTGGAGGGCCAGGGGGGCTTCCGCATCTTCAAGGTGATCGAAAAGAACACCGCCGGCATTCAGCCCCTGGACTCGGTCAAGGATCAGATCCGCAACAAGCTGGTCGAGGACAAGGCCGTCCCGGCCGTCCGGAAGTACATGGAGACGTTGCGCCGCCAAAGCTACATCCGTCTCAAGGATGGCTACGTGGACAGCGGCGCCGAAGTGGAGACCGCCTCTGCCGAAGGAGATCAGCCGGCCGGCGACGAGCTCCCGCCGGCAGCTTTCGAGGGCAAGCAGAAGAAGTAGGTTCCCTCCTCTCCCTTCCATCCCCCACCCGATTCCATGCGGCTGGATTTATTCCTGAAGAGGTCGCGTCTGATCCCCCGGCGGGCCCTGGCTCAGCAGGCCTGCGCGGCGGGAGCGGTTTCGGTCAATGGGCAGGTGTCGAAGGGAGGCAAGTCGATCAAGGTCGGGGATCTGATCGAGTGCCGGCAGAGAAAGGGAACACAGAGGGTAAAGGTGGCTCGCCTGCCCGACTCGGGAACGCCAAAGACTGAAGCGACCTCTCTCTATGAAGTCCAGGGAAGTGGGGAAGACGACCGGGAGCAGGAGAGGTGATTGCGGCTCCCGGAGCCGCGCGCTACCTGCCCTCGGTGTCCTCCGGCC
>VXMN01000012.1 GCA_009841055.1 Acidobacteriota bacterium | reverse complement strand
CCCCCGGGTCGGGGGTTCGAAGGGGCCGGAGCCCCTCGCCAGCCCCAATGTATGACATTGGGTAGGCTGGCTCCCCGGTACTACGCGGTGCGGCGCCGGCCTCGCTGTCCCCGCCTCGCCCCCCCGGAAGCGCGCCTGGATCCGCTCCCTCCTCTTCCGGAGAACGCGACCGCAGGGCGGGTTCGGATCCCAGACGGTGAGGTCCCCTCATAACCTCCTCCTCCACCTCTCCAAGGCTGTGGAAACAACGGCAATGGTATGAGTCGGAATCGGGTGAGTCAAGGCCCTGGTTCGGGACAAGTTACTGATTATGCAGATACTTATGGACTAATTCGGATGCCGGTGGACCGTATGGGAGGGCAATGGAAACACGCCATAACCTGGGCAGCGCCCGGTGGCCTTCCCGGAGGGGACACGCGAGGCGCAGCCTCGCTTCGCTTGGTCGCATCAGATGCGAGCATTCGTGTTGTCCCACTTCTGATGCGGCGTTTCGTGAATGTCTCTAACCACAACGGCGAGGGCTCCGCCCTCTGAGAGAAAGACGTTGTGCGTAGCAGGGTCGCCGCCATGTTAGACCGCCACCCCTCCGTCTACAAGGTGGCGGCCCATCTGACGGCGTCTAGGCTGCCATTGAGTTCTTCGTCGACAGAATCGCCAATCCCAACACCCGCCGCGCCTATACCAGCGACGTGAGGGGCCTCCTTGCCGGACCTTGTGCGGCGCTTTCCACAAACTGGCTCCGCGCCGCGGCCAAGACGAGACCTGCACCGATCTGCAGACTGGCTGCGACCAACCGGGAGATGCGATCCCGCAGCACTTCGTTCTCCTGATTCAACTCCTTACGGCTTTCTCATCCCACCGGGGTCCTCGGACTAAGATCCGGTTCTTCCTCCAGTGCCGGCTCAATGGAAGAGTCGTTTTCGCCTCCCGCCGAACCCCAAGCGGGAAATTCCGGCACATTGGGATGAGAATTTATTATTTCGTCACTAATCTGCCGCTGAAGTTCGCTCTAACTACATTTTTGTTTCGTATCATTCCTCCGCACAAAAAGCCTGCAAGGAGAATTCCATGAAGCTAGGGCGGTGGCGAAGAACCAACGTCGTGGCGGTGTGGCTGGTGGCCGCAGGCCTGTGCGTCCTGGCGGGCCATGCTCCTGTCCGGACGAGCGGGGCGGCGGACCGGGAAGCACTCGTGGCCCTATCCAACTCCCTGCCCACGGCCTCGTCCCGCTCGTCTTCCAGCAATACGGGGACCGGGTCGGACCTGTTCGTTCCGGTCATTCTGACCGCCTCGGGGGCCGGCAATTCCTACTACACCTCCGAGCTGACCCTGACCAACCGGGGCAGCCAGACGGCAACCCTGCGCTACACCTACAGGGCAGACGCCGGAGGAGGCAACGGTGCCGCCTCGGAGACCCTGGCTCCGGGCAGGCAGAAGATCGTGCCCAACGCCATCGACCACCTCCGAAGCCTGGGCATCCCCATTCCCGCCTCGAGAAACCGCATCGGGACGCTACGGGTGGGGGTTTCCGGGTCCTCCGATGTGGGGGTCACGGTGAGAACCACCACGCAAGTAGCCGACGGGCGGGCCGGGCTGGCCTATCCGGCAGTGGCCGTATCGGACGGATTCACCGAAGCGGTCTATCTGTGCGGCCTGCGGCAGAACCGCCAGGACCGCTCCAACGTGGCCTTCCAGAACATGGGGACCTCAGGGAACATCACCGTGAGAACCACGGTGTATTCCGGAGATCCCGCGGCTCCGGGTTCCCATGTCATGCGGGACGTGACCCTGGCTCCGGGAGGGTTCCATCAATACTCCGGCCTGCTGGCCACAGCCGGATTCAGCCAGGGCTACGTGAAAGTGGAGCGGGTGAGCGGCACGGCGCCCTTCTACGCCTACGGGGTAATCAACGACCAAGCCAACTCGGACGGGTCTTTCGTCTTTCCGGTGACAAAGAGTTCACTGGCGGGAGTTCGGGGGCAGACGCTTCCGGTCGTCATCGAGCACCCGAACTTCACGACCGAACTGATCGTGACCAACTTCTCGAACTCGATCAAGTCCTTCGATGTTCACTTCATGGCCGATGCCATTGCAACGCCCGACAAGACAGTCACGGTTCGGGGCAACCTGATCCCTCCTGGAGGGCAGGCGATCATTCCCAATGCTGTGCAAATGCTGCGCGAGTCTGGTGCGGAAGGTATCGGTCCGCGTGGCCGGACCATTGCGGGGGCGGCGTTCTTCACGGCACCGGTGGGGGACCTGAGCGGAGTGGTGATCGGGGCCCGGACAGGATCTCCGGGAGGAGGGGGTCAGTACAGCGTCTTCTACAACGCCGTGCCCTACGGGGCGGCCTTCGACCAGACGGCCTGGATCGATGCCCTGCAGCAGAACGAGGAGAACCGCAGCAACCTGGCCCTGGTCAACACCGGCGAAGTGGACGGCAGCCCCAGCGTTTTCCGACTGGACCTCTACGATGGGGAAACCGGACAGCGGGTCAACACCGTGACCGGCCTGAGGGTTGCGGCCAGGGGATGGCGTCAGATCAACGGCATCCTGGATGAATACGCCCCAGGCACCACTCAGGGCTATGTGTGGGTCCAGAAGATTGCTGGCAACAATCCCTTCCTGGCTTACGGGGTGATCAACGACGGAGGGGCTCCGGGGCAACGTAGCGGAGACGGCGCCTACCTGCCGGCGAGCGTCACGAGGGGGAGGGTCGACGATCCGGGGACCTCACCGGCGACGGACCGGGAGGCGCTGGTGGCGCTCTACGAAGCGACCGACGGAGCGACCTGGATCGACAACACCAATTGGCTGACAGACGCGCCGCTGGGAGAGTGGTACGGAGTGGAGACGGACGGGAGTGGCCGGGTTACGAGTCTGGCTTTGCAAGGCAACAGACTGACCGGGACGATCCCGCCTGTCCTGGGAAAGCTAAGCTCTCTCGAACACCTGAATCTCCGAAGTTTCTGGGACTTAACGTCGCAGGGGTGGCTCAATAACTGGCTCAGCGGCACGATCCCGCCCGAACTTGGAGGGCTGACTCAACTCCAATTGCTCGATCTCTCGACAAATCTGTTGAGCGGCACAATCCCGCCCGAACTGGGACAACTGGCTAACCTCCGATACCTGGCCCTCTATTACAACCACTTCAGTGGGGCGATCCCGCCCGAGCTGCTCAACCTGATGAACCTGCATCTCCTTGTCTTCCGTGGGAACGACGGCCTATGCGCACCGGGAACGTCCGCCTTCATCGCGTGGCTCGATGCGATCGAGACCACCGACGACAAGGCTCTCTTCTGCAACGAATCCGACGTAGCGGCATTGGAAGCGTTCCATGAGTCAACAAACGGCGGAGACTGGAAGCGCTCCGACGGATGGCTCGATGGCGCCGTGCATGACTGGTATGGCGTGAGCGCCGACTCCCTCGGCCGGGTTAAGATACTCGATTTGAGCCATAACGGACTCGCTGGGCGACTCCCGGCCAACTTGGACGGACTGGCCCATCTGACCGAGCTGAGCGTCGGCGGCAACACGGACCTTTCCGGCCGCCTGCCGCTGTCGCTGGCCCACCTTGCCCTCCGTGTGCTTCACTACTCTGGAACGGGTCTTTGCGCCCCGGCCAATGCGTCCTTTCGCGACTGGCTGAGAGCGATCCCGTCCCACGAGGGCACAGGCGCCGATTGCGCGCCACAGTCAGACCGCGAGATCCTGGAGTTGTTGTACCGGGCTACTCACGGAGCCGAGTGGAGCAACAGTGAGAACTGGCTCACCAATGCGCCGCTAGGCGAATGGTACGGGGTCTTGGCGGATCGAGACGGACGAGTTTCCGCCTTGTATCTCGGAAGTAACGGCCTCAGCGGCCGGATCCCGCCGGAACTGGGCAACCTGACCAGCCTGACACGGCTGGAGCTGGCCATAAACGCCCTCACAGGCCCCATTCCGCCCGTACTCGCCAGCCTGACCAACCTGAGAGCCCTGAGGCTATTCGGTACGATCCCGCCCGAACTGGGACAACTGGCTAACCTCCGATACCTGGCCCTCTATTACAACCACTTCAGTGGGGCGATCCCGCCCGAGCTGCTCAACCTGATGAACCTGCATCTCCTTGTCTTCCGTGGGAACGACGGCCTATGCGCACCGGGAACGTCCGCCTTCATCGCGTGGCTCGATGCGATCGAGACCACCGACGACAAGGCTCTCTTCTGCAACGAATCCGACGTAGCGGCATTGGAAGCGTTCCATGAGTCAACAAACGGCGGAGACTGGAAGCGCTCCGACGGATGGCTCGATGGCGCCGTGCATGACTGGTATGGCGTGAGCGCCGACTCCCTCGGCCGGGTTAAGATACTCGATTTGAGCCATAACGGACTCGCTGGGCGACTCCCGGCCAACTTGGACGGACTGGCCCATCTGACCGAGCTGAGCGTCGGCGGCAACACGGACCTTTCCGGCCGCCTGCCGCTGTCGCTGGCCCACCTTGCCCTCCGTGTGCTTCACTACTCTGGAACGGGTCTTTGCGCCCCGGCCAATGCGTCCTTTCGCGACTGGCTGAGAGCGATCCCGTCCCACGAGGGCACAGGCGCCGATTGCGCGCCACAGTCAGACCGCGAGATCCTGGAGTTGTTGTACCGGGCTACTCACGGAGCCGAGTGGAGCAACAGTGAGAACTGGCTCACCAATGCGCCGCTAGGCGAATGGTACGGGGTCTTGGCGGATCGAGACGGACGAGTTTCCGCCTTGTATCTCGGAAGTAACGGCCTCAGCGGCCGGATCCCGCCGGAACTGGGCAACCTGACCAGCCTGACACGGCTGGAGCTGGCCATAAACGCCCTCACAGGCCCCATTCCGCCCGTACTCGCCAGCCTGACCAACCTGAGAGCCCTGAGGCTATTCTTCAACCAGCTATCCGGTCCGATTCCACCGGAACTCGGCAACCTGGGCAGCTTGGAGAAACTCAATCTCGGAGGCAACCGGCTCACTGGCCCGATCCCACCGGAACTGGGCAACCTCGCCAGCGCGACCGACTTGCATCTCTTCGACAACCGCCTCACCGGAGGCATCCCCGCAGAATTGGGTCGGCTCGCCGGCCTCAAACGGATGCTTCTTTGGGGAAACGAACTGAACGATTCCATCCCGCACCAGTTCGGCAACCTGGCCGCCTTGGAGCTCCTGTCGCTCGATAACACCGCCCTTTCCGGCGCGATACCACCCGAACTCGGCAACCTGAGCAACTTGAAGTCGCTATATCTCGAGGGCAACAACCTGACGGGTCCTGTTCCGCCCGAGTTGGGCAACCTGTCCGCCTTGGAGAAACTGTTCTTGAGCGGCAACAATCTGTCGGGCTCCGTACCTCCCGGACTCGGCAGGATGTCAAGCCTTCAGAAGCTGTCGCTCACCAACAACACCGGGATGTCCGGTCCGCTTCCCACCGCACTGACCGCTTTGGGCCAGTTGGAGGAGCTCCAAGCCGCAGGCACCGGCCTGTGCGCGCCCGCCGACCCCGACTTCCTGGCTTGGCTTGAACGTGTCCACAAGCGCCGGATCAACCGGTGTATCGAGGCAGAGCCGCCGAGGGCCTACCTGGTTCAGGCAGTACAGTCAAGGGAATTCCCGGTGCCGCTGGTCGCGGGCGAGCGAGCGCTGCTGCGCGTGTTCCCAACGGCCCGGCAGGCCACCGACGCAGGCATCCCGACCGTCCGGGCCCGCTTCTACGTCGATGGTCGCGAAGCGCATGTGGAGGACATCCCGGGCAAGTCCGCACCGGTCCCGACCCAGGTGGACGAGACCAGTCTCTCGATGTCGGCCAACGCCGAGATACCGGGGCATGTGGTGCAGCCGGGGCTCGAAATGGTGATCGAGGTCGATCCGGATGGGACGCTGGACCCTGCCCTGGGGGTCGTCCCACGCATTCCCGAGAGTGACCGGTTGGCGGTGGATGTCCGCGCGATGCCGGTCTTCGAACTGACGCTGATCCCGTTCCTATGGAGCCAGGATCCCGATTCGTCGATCGTGGAACTGATCAGGGAGATGGCCGCCGATCCCGAGAATCACGAGATGCTCACGGCCACGCGCACGTTTCTTCCCGTCGACGACCTGGTGGTGACGGCGCACGAACCGGTGCTCAGTTCGAGCAACAGCGCTTTCAACATTCGCGACGAAACAAAGGCGATCCGGGCCATGGAAGGCGGCAAGGGACACTACATGGGCATGATGGCGGGGCCTGTGACGGGAGCCCGCGGCGTGGCGGAGCTGCCTGGTTGGGTGAGCTTCTCGGTGCCTATTGGGGGGACCATGGCCCACGAACTCGGACACAACCTGAACCTTCAGCACTCTCCATGCGGCGCGCAAGGCACGGATCCGTCGTATCCATACCCGAATGGGATTATCGGAGCCTGGGGCTACGACTTCTTGGGCGCCCGACTCGTGAGTCCGTACACGCCGGATCTGATGTCTTATTGCAGCCCCAAATGGATCAGCGATTATCAATTCGCCAACGCGTTCCGTTACCGCGTGTTCAACGAGGGCGCTCCCCGAGCCGCGAGCGTTACCGGCCCCGCAAGGTCGCTGCTGCTGTGGGGCGGAGTGGGCGCGGACGGCATCCCTTACCTGGAGTCGGCCTTCGTGGTCGCCGCGCCAGCGGCGCTTCCGGACTCCGCTGGCCCCTACCGGCTCACCGGGCATTCCGGCGACGGAGCAGAACTCTTTTCGCTCAGCTTCACCCTGCCCGAGGTGGCCGACGGCGACGGCCGGTCCGGCTTCGCCTTCGTGCTGCCGGTTCGGCCCGGGTGGGAGCGGAGTCTCGCGAGCATCACGCTTGGCGGCCCCGGCGGTTCCGCCATACTGGACGGAGAAACCGACCAGCCCATGTCCATTCTGCGCGATCCCCTCACCGGGCAGGTGAGAGGGATTCTTCGGGATCCACCGCCCCCGACTCAGTCTGGCCGGGCCACCGCCCGAGTCTCTCCCGTGCAGGGGCTGGAGGTGATCCGCAGCCGGGGATTGCCGGATGCGGCAGCTTGGCAGCGGTGACCTTGCATTTGCCTCCACAGCCGAAGTTGAACTCGGCACCGGGATTGGTGACCGTTGCCCGCATGGCTCGCCCTGCTTCATGCGATCAGGCCGCCGCTGCTGCTCACCCCCTTCCGGGGGACCCGTCGCCAGCTACGGTCGGGTCGCGAACGAATGGTAGGGGTGCAGCTTATGGACCGATCTGCGGAACGTAGAAGGATTTGGCATGCCGCTAAGACAAATCCCTTTCGGACTCGCCTTCCTGTCGATGGTTTCTTGCACCACTTCGACCGACCGGAGCCCGCCTGTGGGCCTATGCCTGGACACGGAAACGCCAGTCTTTTCCTGTAAAGCAGAAGGAAGCAAGTTCATCTCTCTCTGCGAGAGTGGTGAGCTTGACAACGAGACTGGTACGCTGAAGTATCGATACGGACGGCCAGGCATCGTCGAACTTGAGTACCTTTCCGAGCCCGATCAAGGTACAGTCCCGTTTCACAAAGGTTTTCGGCCTTGGGCGCGTGTATGGGGGAATGAGGAGCACACGATCGGGTTCTGGATCGGAGACTGGGAATACGCAGTCTACGAAACCCTTGATATCAGTACTGTCCGGTTAAGCTTTCACGACCTTAGTGTAACAGCTTTAATTCCAT
>VXMN01000307.1 GCA_009841055.1 Acidobacteriota bacterium | reverse complement strand
CGAGCCCACGACACAAGAGGCAAAGAGGTATGGCGGAGTGGTCGAGGGAACAATTCGATTTGCCTGAAATCCAACCTACCGACGTTGTCGCGCATTTGCTTGATTGCGGACATGCCATCGGCGTGCACAATGACTACAGAAAAGACGGCGAAACGCTTCGTTTGGTGCTGCATTTCAGTAGAAATGTGACTGGCGGGGCAACGGCGCTATTTCGAGATCGACGTCCGGATTCGGTTTGCCGGCTATTTCAGCCGATACACGGAACCGGCATGGCGTTTGTTATTTCGGAAGTTTCATATCACGCTGTGAGCAAAGTGCTTGAAGGCCAGAGATTTACGCTAGTTTATTCGTTTCGGCCGTGCCGATGATCCGACAACACGTAGAAGCGCTGGCGACGCCCATTGAATGGCACGAAGCCAGCGTCGAAGCCTTGGCGAGGTGGTCGGAAACCGAGGTTCTCGAACCGTTTGGATTGAATCTCGGATCCTACGGTTCAGCCCGGATGTTTTGGCGGGACCGGCACCTTCAAAGAAATTGGGCTTGGCGGTCGCCGTTGGTTCCGGGCTTGTTCTTCGGTTTGGAGAAACTCCCAACTGCACTAGCACACCTTGCGACAAAAAACGGTGTTTCTCTGAAGAAGATCTGCGATCTGAACGAAGAGCACGTCCAGTCTATTCTGTTGGCGTCGTGCAATTTGATAAGGGAACTGTCGCCAGAATTGTTCTCGTCGGTTCGCATGTTTTTGAGGAGTTTGCACGTGCTTGAGAGTCCAGGTAGAGGCTACGATGTGAGCTTTTCTTTGCCCTGTCTGCCCAATTCAGTATTCCTCTCTATTCCACAACCAAGTGAACACGATACGACTTCTCGATTGACAGAAGCCATTGTGCATGAAGTGCTTCATTTGCAACTTTCTTTAGTAGAGAGAATTTGCCCTCTGGTTCGGAACGATGCTGAACAGGAGTTTGCGTACTCGCCTTGGCGAGACGAGCGCCGACCGCTAGGCGGCCTGATTCACGGGCTGTTCGTATTTCGCGGATTGGAATTGCTGTGGAAGAGGGTCGCTAGGAATCATCTGGTCAGCATATTCAACTTCGCAAAAAATCGTGTCGAAGAGATCCGTCGCCAATGTGCGCTCGTCGAACCGCTGGAATATCGGTCTCTAACTTCATTTGGCCAGAAGATTTTCTTGCGGCTTGTCGAGGCGTAATACGGATCGGACTTGCGGGTTGTACGGTTAGCCAAGTACCAGCTGCCCGCAAATGCCCCGGTCGATAGAATCGCCGCCACCATGAACAGCCAAGACGCCCCCGGGCGGGGGATAGTGGGCCGCCGCCAGTTCCTGCAGGCAGCGGCCATGGTATCGGGCGCCTCCGCGGCCCTGTCGTCCTTGAAGGCTGCGCCCCCCGTGTCTGCGGCAGACTCCCCGGAATCGGGAGAAACAATCTACCTCACCGACCTGGGACGTTGCCGGCCGTCCTCGGCGCTTTCCCGCAAACCACGGAGAAATCGCTGGCGGCTCCTGGATTACCAGACAGATCGCGTGCGAGGAACCATGCTGGTTGCCGGACAGAACACGGCGCCGCCGCCGGTAGCCTGTCCTCTGGATCGGAAGGGTTGGCACGCCATCTACTTCGGCATCCGATCCTACGGCTATAACGAGGACAACACCCGGCTGTCGGTGCGTTTGAAGACGGACACCGCCTTCTCCCTGATCTCCCACCGCTCCAATCCCAGCCGGCGGTACCGCGTCGACGACGTTTTTTGGAAGGCGGCCGACTTGACGGGCCAGGACATCGTTATGGGGCAATGGACCTCCCGGGTGGTCCCCGATGATCCTGATTCGGTCGGCAATCCGTCCCACGGAGCCTGGGTGGCCTACATCAAGCTGGCGCCCTTGTCCGAAGAGGAAGTCCGGCGCTTGAAGGAGGAGCGGGAAGGCGGGAAGAATCGGCGGCTCTGGGCTCACAACGATGCCTGGAGCTACCATTACTCGTTTCGGCCCGTCAGCGAGGCCGATATCCGGCGTGAGGTCGAGCCCTTTCGCCACACCGATTTCTCGAGGCTGTACTGGGAAGCCGCCTCAGGGGATCGCTGCAACTATTTCACCAGGATCGGGATGATGCCCTCGGACGACTGGATCGAGGACCCCTATCGGGTCGGGGACCGGCTGGCCGCGGAAAGCTGGCGCACCCTGCGGCGGAAGAACATCGATCCCTTTCGGGTGGCCCTGGAGGCTTGCCATGAGGCCGGCCTGGAATTTCACGCTGCCTACCGGACGGCCGGGTTTCACTTTCCGGTTCCGCACCGGGAGTGGAACAGTCGCGGTTTTTACGATCGCCATCCGGAATGGCGGGGGGTGGATCGACGGGGTCGCAATACCCCTCGCCTCTCCTACGCATACCCGGAAGTCCGGCGGTTCGTGGTCTCCATCCTGAAGGAAGTGGCCGGCTATCCCGTCGACGGGGTCTGCCTCCTCTACAATCGGCGTCCGCCGCTGGTGGAATACGAGCCTCCCGTAGTCGAGGGCTTCAAATCCCGGTACGGACAAGACCCGGCCGGACTGGATGCAAGAGACCCCCAGTGGCTTTCCTACCGCGCCACCTTTCTGACCCGGTTCATGCGGGAGGTCCGCCATGCCATGGACGAGGCGGCCCGGGAGCAGAACCGGGAAATGCCGATCCAGGTCACGGCCATCGTGATGAGCAGCCGGGAGGAGAACCTCTACTACGCCATGGACGTGGAAGGCTGGATTCGGGAGGGACTGGTGGACGTCATCATCCCCTACACTTCGGTCACGGGCCTGAACAGCGGCGCCGTTTCGTGGATGGATCCCGGCGACGCTGGATTCTTTCAGCGGATCACCCGAGTCACCTCCTGCCGCTTGGCACTCAACATCATGCCGCGCCAGGTGGATCCGGAGGACTACCGCGAACGGGCTCACGCCCTCTATGAGGCGGGCATCGAGCACCTGTTCTTCTGGGACACCAACTCCCGCAACGACTTCAGCACCTCCTGGAACGCCCTGCGCCGCCTGGGCCAACGCGAGGAGCTTCAGTCCTGGGTTCGCCGGGGCTCTCCCAAGCTGGAACGCCCCGGCAGCGCTCTCACCAGGCTGGGGGACTGGGATCTCTCCTACGTGACCTCGGGTTGAACAATGGAGGGTTATCCATCCAAACCATCATGTGCAGCGCTGGGGACGTTGTTGAACTACTGGAATATCTTGTAGAGAGCGCGTAGGAGACGTGATTGAAACAAAGCCATTCGGGAAGGGCTGATCGAAGTTATTCCAGTAATTCAACAACGTCCCCTACATCCCCACGGCCAGGCTGGAGCTGACCGAGGTCGAGCTGTGGGTCCGCTACCATTGATCTGCCGGCACTTTACGGACTTGAATGTGCGGCATATTTTCGTTGCAATTGCGGCATATTTGTGTTGTGATCGGTCTGTAGTGATTAGTCAATGAATATTTTGGCGTTGTCTGTCACTCGTTTGTCACAGATAGCGGAAGGAGGATTGCCATGACAAGCGGCGATCAAATGCTGCAGCAGATTGTTGAGAAGTCAGCCCTGGATGCGGATTTCAGGCAACAGCTTCTCTCGGACCCCAAGACGACCATCAGCGAGGAATTGGGCATTGCGATTCCCGATTCGATGACCATCAAGGTCCATGAGAGCGACATGCAGACGGTGCACCTGGCCTTGCCGCCGGACCCGAACATCACCGAGGAGCAGCTCGAAGCCGTCTCAGCCGGTCTTTGTTGCTGCTGGTAAGCCCCGATTCACGTTGAGTAGCCGGGCTGGATGCGGAATACTCCGAATCGGCATTGCTGCGTAGCCTGAACTGAACCCCCATCATCCCCGTAGCATTGCGGGGCTGACGGGGGTTTGTTTTTTGGCCGCGTCAGGTTGACTTCAGGAAGAGACCGCTCCGGAAAGCACCATGAACACGTAGGCCTTGGCTTTTCGTAGCCGATTTCCGGAGATCACCAGCTTGATGTGGTGAATGCCGCGCAGCAGCACAAAGCGCCCCGACTTCCCGAAGAGCGTCGTCGGTCTCGAAACCCAGCCGGCCAGCGCGCTGAGCTTCTCCGGAACGACAAGGTCCTCGTGGCTCAGGGCTTCCAGGAACGGTTCCCAGTCGGTCAGTCCGTCGAGCCAGTAGCGTGAATCCTTGGTATATCTCTGCTTGACAATGAGCGTCAGGCCGAGCGTCGGACCGACACCCTCTGCCCGCACGTCGAGATTCGCTCCCGTCCTGACAATATTCACGCGTTTCTGGAATCGTGAGATCAAGGAGTCGACCGCCGAGATCCGACCCGGCCAACCCGTGTTTTCAAGATAGGAACCGATTTCCCGCCGCGATTTGAACCCCATGATCGCCAGCCGGATCGCCCGCGAGCGAGACGGGAAGATACCGTACGAATCCATGCGCGTATCTCCCGGCTGCGCCAGGTAAGCCCGCTCGACGTTCTTCCGCTCGGCGTCGCTCAGCCTCCAGCCGACGCAGGAAGCCAGCGCGTCGACCACCAGACCCACATCGTCCACCTGACCGCTGGCGCCCACGGTCGGACGTTCTCCGGGCCGCAGGAACATTCCCGGAAGCGCGCGTTCACCCTTCCGCGCCGAGCCGATGTCATATTCCAGCATCACCTTGCGGCCGACGATTGCGCGCAGAGGCGAGTGTTCGGCATCGATTTGCCTGAACAGGCGGGTGATCGCTTTGGCGGTGTCATCCGTTTCGTCGGTCCGTGCCCGCTCGCGGAAGAATGCCGCCGATCGGGTTCCGCTGGCCACCGAGACGCCGAAATCCGCCTCGGACCTGCGTGCATGCAGCGGCAGCTCGAAGCCGAAGGGAAGGGCGCCCAATGTGATCGGAAGTTTCCCCGCGCAGTCGAGGATGCGGTTCCATTCCGGATCCCCGATTAGAATCGGTGAAATCCTGTCCCGAAAGTGCCCGAGCAATTCACCCATGGTGTCGCCCTCCCGGGCGAGACGGTCCTGGGTCAGTGTGACTGCCTGGTCAATATCCATACCGTCTCCTCAGGCGACTACCGGTGCGGGATTCAAGTCGGCTTCAGCCAGAGGGCGCCTGCGGCGGCCCATGGTGACCGGCACGTCGTAGAGACGCCCGGGCGCGAATCTTGCCCAGAAGTGGCGCATCCCCGGAACGATGACTCGCACCACCGGCATGCCGATATCGGGCCGGGTCTGATCCAGCACCAGGAACTCCATCCCCCTGGCCTCCACAAGCGCACGGCAATATTCCACGTCGTCGCGCGTGTCCGTGGATTCTATTACCGGATACTGCGAAGCTTTGCGGAACGGTTCGGCTGCCGACGGCGCCAGCCAGGAACAATCGGCCAGCCGAGCGGTCTTCCACCACCAGAGCGCCAGAGGATCGTCGATGGCGGGCCGCCCGTCGCCCCTGCCGGGACGCGGAAGCCAGGTAAGGCACTGGTTCAATTCGCAAATCGCGCGCAGGGCCGCAATGCTCGGGTCGGCGTGGGCGCCGGCCCCGTAGATGATGTCCTCGGTTTGGGCGCCGGGTCTGCGCGAGAGCGCAACGAACGATGGAATGCCGATATCGGAGGTGATGTCGAGCATCCACAAGTTCCGCTCGTAGCGGGCGTAGTAGTCTGAGGCCGATGCCAGGTAGTCGTCGTCGAAGCTGGAGAGGTCGACCGCCGGCACGCGCAGCCGGTTGTACCACCAGATGGCGAAGGCATCGCGCTCGGCCAGTTCATAGAAGCCCTGCAGGATGGCTTCTTCCAGGGTATTGCCGGCGGCGCAGCCGTTGGAATCGGCGACCAGGTCCGAGGGGCTGCGCTCTTCGGCCGGCATGCTGTAGAGCATTGTGGTCGGCAGGTAGCGATGCCGCTGCCGCGTCAGCGACCATACCGGTGTCCAGTCCATCTTGGCGTCGGGATCGAGACGCGCCGGGACGATGTTGTAGGGGTGGCCCTTCGCGTTGATGCTCTCCCCGTTGTCGAGCTGATGGTCGCTGAACAACTGGACATCGTTGGGATGAATCGCCTCTTCACCCCCGGCGAACTCGGTGAATCGTTTGCGCGTGCGGATCTCGTCTCCATGACGGACGCCCGAACAGCGCTCCACCGCCTCGCAGAGGGCGCTGACCTCGGATTGCTCTCGCGTGCTGCCCTTGCCGGCGCTCTTGCTGCGCAGACTGCGTCTCAGCGAACTCAGGCTCCGGCTTCTCATGCCGAGATTGGCGCCGGCCCAGTAGACATGCAGCCAGGGATCGCTCTCATCGGTAGTGCGCTTGAGCCAGGTGACGACACCGCTGATCGGGCTCACCAGGTGGCGGTATTGGGCCAGGGTGGTTTCCGGCGCCACCGTGCGCGCGCCGCCGCTGTTGCGATGAGTCTTGGGACTGGACTTCAGACACAGCGGGACCGGCGGCCGATCCGGCCGATACAATGCTTCTTCGCCGCAGGCCAGGCACTGCGGCCGGCGCATGACCCGGTGGTGGGAGCTTGCTAACGTGCCGACGTTCAAGGCGATCGCCTGCCGGTCAATCGGGGCCGCCTCATCCAGCACCAGCCACTTGACGATTTCCGCCGCGATCAACCCGTATAGCGCCTCCAGCACCGTGGGTTGAGTTGCGAACGGCTTGAAGGCAGCCTCCTCTCCGGCAACATTGCGCAGAAAATGGTGAACTTCCCGATGGCCGCGAAGGCGGAAAGCCAGGCAGTCCCAGCAGGGTCCTTGTCCGTCGGCGCGAAAGACGGGGCCGAACAGCGCCTCCATGCCGCGCGGTCGTACCAGCGTCCAGGGCGCTCTGGCCTGGAGCCGGCGCCGATTCACTTCCCCAAGTCGTGTTCCAAGGTAATCCTCGCAGACAATGACGGTAAGCCTGGAATTGCCTGTCCCGATACCGGCGCCGCTCTCTTCCAGGTGCCGGATCAGGCGGCCGTCGTCACCTTCAACGGCAACGCGCGATTCGGCCAGCCGTTGTTCGACCCAGCGTGGCGAGGCGCCGAGCGACGACCAGTAGGCCGCCCGGCGTCGGTCCATCCCATGATCGCCGGAGACGACGTAGCCCTTGACGGAGAGCGAAACGATGGCGGCGAGAACATCGGCGGCGGCATGGGCGCCCTCGAGGGCCGCGACGACCTCGTCTTGCGGGCTCCGGCCGTCGAGCAGCGGCAGCAGATCGGCATGCAGCTTGCCGTGCAGAAGGGTATTGAACGACTCGGAAACCAGCAGCGTCTGCTGTTCGCCGACAGGGTGGAATTGCAGGTGGGGGGTAAGAGCGGGAAGCCTGACCGGACCCAGGTCCGCAGGGGTCGTCCTGACCAATATCCCGTGTCGGGGATCCGTGTCCGTCCGGACTGGCATCTGGGATTTTTGCGCCGGATCGGCCGGCGCGTTCATGCGCGCGCCTGAAGCCTGTCGATCTCGGCGGCAGCGCGGGACGCGGTTTGGGTGACCAGCGACTCCAGCGCATCGAAATCCTCGTGGCCGCACGCGTTGGCAACAAGAGACTTGACCTTCGGCCTTGCCGCGGCCAGGTCAAAGCCTTCCTCGCCGATGAGGCTGGTGATGCCCTGCAAGTCGCGCCACATGGCCGCGGGCTGAGCCAGCGGCTCGGAGCCGGCGTGACCAAACACCGCGGCGGCGGGGGGGGACGGTGGGAGGGGTCGGGGGGGGGGGGGTCGG
>VXMN01000358.1 GCA_009841055.1 Acidobacteriota bacterium | reverse complement strand
CCGAACCCACAACACTGCAAGGGGAAACGTGCTTTTCTATTTTGAATAATGCCCCGGGCCAGAGCCGGGGGGAGCCATCGGGAAACGTCACGTAGGGGAGTAGAGCCGCGAACGCGGCGGCACCAAACCGGCATACCAAACTCAAACGGACGCCCGTTGCTCATCTGCAAAAACGCTACGTGAGCCGGCTTCCTTGACAGCCGCGAATGCGGCGGCGGCAGGTAGCCGTGGGGGTAAGACGGGGCGAAAGCCCGTTGGAGGGGTTTCACTGTTTCTCGATCGCGTAGACGTGAGACCGGGTCATGATGTAGAGGATGCCGTTGGCAACGACGGGGGTGCTGTAGACGGTGTTGCCGAAGTTGGTTTCGTCGATGAGTCTTTTCTGGCGACCCGCCTCCAGAATGGTGAGGTCACCGTCCTCGTCTCCCAGCATGACCTTGCCGTCGACCACGAAGGGTGATCCCCAGACAGCCGCCAACATGTCGTGTTCCCAAAGAAATTTGCCGGTCTTCAGGTCCAGAGCGTGAAAGAAGCCGCTGAAATTGGCGGCGTAGAGCAGTCCGTCGCGGATGGCCACCGTCGAGATGCTGCGGCGGAAGTCATGATGCCAGACGGCGCCGGTTTCCGTGATATCCCCTGACTGGGTGGCGTCGATGGCAAAAAGGTGTCCCACGCCTTCGCCGTGCTCCGGATCCTGGCCCACCGCGATATAGACGATGTCGTTGTAGACGACGGGTGTTCCAATCAGATTGTTTCGGTCCCCCCTGCCGTTCTTCCACTCCGATTCCTTCGGATTGCAGTCGAACCGCCAGAATTCCTTTCCGGTCTTGGCTTCGAAGGAATAGAGCCAGCCATCACCGCCCGCAAAGATGACCTGGGGCCTGCCCGCGATCTCTCCGTAGGCCGGAGAGGACCACTGCCCGTGCAGCACCTCATCTCCAGGGGCCGAGTTTTCCCAGGCCAGCTTGCCGGTGTGACGGTTCACGGCCAGAAAACTGGGGGCTCTCGGTACAGGGATGTTGATATGGCTCTCATCGGTGCCGTTGGAGGTATTGACGAAAATCAGATCCCCCACCAGCAGCGGTGAGCTGGTGGCCAGGTTGTGCGGGAAGACTCCCAGCTCTTCAATCATGTCGAAGGTCCACACCACGTCCCCGTCGATGGGGGAGGAGTGTTTCTCGTCCTTCACGGGGCCGTCGTTCTCCCCGTCCAGGAACCCTTCGGTGTCCAGGGCCACCACTTCCGCCCGGTTGGAGACATAATAGAGTCGATCTCCGGACAGCGCCGGCGAGGAGCAAATGCCCTGCTCGGGCCAGTCGTTGACCCGACCGGCAGCAAGCTTTTCGTGAGTCATCTGCCAAAGGAATTTTCCGTCCTTCTCCCGGAAGCACATGATGACGCCCCGGTCTCCGGTCTGTTTGGGATTGCGCAGCCGCTGGTTGTTGGTGCCCACAAAGACTTTGCCACCCAATATCGTGGGATTGCCATAGGACTGGGAGCCGATTTCAGCGACCCACTTGATGTTTTTCCCGGTCTTCAGGTCCCATTCGGCAGGTATTCCGGTAGCGTCCGAAACCATGTTCCTGTCGGGTCTGCCTCCCCACATGGGCCAGTCCCCCGCCAGTCCGGAGATTTTCGCTCCGCCCGCCAGCAAGAGAACCACTGCTGCAACGATCTTCAACTTTGGCAATGACATGCGTTCCTCTCAACTCCCCGCCCCCGATCGGAGAATGCTCAATGACCGGCCGGAGTGACGGAGACGTTATCGTAGTAGATTTCGGCTGCGGAATAACCGTAGATTCCGGGGCTGCCCTGCCGGTGAACGATGGGATCCTCGACCTCGATGGTCCACTCTTCGGGCTCGGGCTCATCGCGTTTCCAGACCTTTCCCCGGATCGTTCCTCCGGCGCCCTCGGGAAGGGTCTCGACCCGGAGCTTCATCCGGTACCACACGTCCGGGTCGACCCGGTAGTCGATGGTCTTGGAGAAGTGTACCATGTCCGACATCCAACTTCGAATCTGCAGCTTCTGGCCCTTGCCCCTCATGGGAAGGATGTAGCGCTGTGCGATCAGACCCATGTCCGGAAGGCGCCGGCGCTGTTCCGTGGCCATCATCTCCGCCTGAATCTCGTAGCCCGATGTCCTCCAGTCTCCCAGGTATACCATGGTCCGCCAGGAACGAGGGTTGGCGGACAGCTTCTTCAGAACCTTGTTGCCGTCCAGGGAGGTCACCACGAATCGCCCCCGGGCGGAATTCCAGCCTGTAGCCACCGTTCCTTCTTCGAGGCGCTCAAAATCCTCCTGGAAGGGAATAGCGGGGCGGGAGCTGATGCGAGCCGTACCCTTCAGGTCGCCGACCTGGGCGGTGATCAGGCCTCCCTGAGGAATATTGCCGTCACTGAGGGTCAGCCGCCCGTCGGCGGAAACGTTCCCCTGGATTCCCTTCAGGGACCACACGGCCTGAGCTGTTTCCTTCCGACCCCTGGCATCCACAACCCGTGCCGTGAAGGTCCTGGAGGCTGCGGGAGAGAGGACGACCTCCCCGGGTTCCACCAACACGCTTCGGGGAGGTCCCTCAAAAGAGTCGGAAGGCCCGGGTTGAGCGTCCCCCCCAGCGGCGGTCATCGGGCTACGGTCTTCGAGTCCGATGCAGTAGAGCATGTTGCGAGTAAACAGATAAATGCGACCATTGGCCACGGCAGGCGAGCCGTTGATGGACACGGCTGAGCCGTCGGCATTGGTGAATCGCTCCAGGTCCAGTTTTTCGGGAGGCTGGTGGCCGCGCAGTCTCAGGATGTGAAACTGCCCGTCAACGTCAGAGACAAAAAGCTTGCCGTCAGCGACAACCGGGGAAGCTCGCTGCATGACCCCCAGGTTGTACTTCCAGAGCTGTTTCCCGGTATCGGCTTGAAAGGCGACCAGGTTGGCGGAGTTGTCCACGTGATAGAGGATGTTGTCGGCCAGGGCCGGCGAGGCATAGCCGGCGGTAAATCCATCCACCTGCCAGACCAACTCGGGCTTGCCGTCAACGACATGAGCGGCGTCCAGGCATACCAGCCGTCCCATGGCCGTGCTTTCGTCGACATTTTCTTCGCCGTGGGAGGCGAAAACCCGACTGCCCTGAACCACCACCGACGAGTTGATCCCTCGCTTGCTGAAGGGGAATCCCCAGACCCTTTCGCCAGTCGCCAGGCTGAGTCCGTAGACCGAGCCGTCGGCGTTGCCGCCGATCAGCAGGTCCTGGCCGTTGATCCGGTGCACCACCGGGACCGTGTAGGTCGTGTCCTTTGGCGCCTTGCCGGGAGTTGTCAGCCAGACGGTTTCCCCGGTGCGCTTGTCCAGGGCATAAAAACGGTCCCGTGGGATCGCCGTGGAGCCCCAACCGGCGTTCAGGAAATTGACGAACAGCAGGTTGCCGTGCAGGGTTGGAGTCACCGTCCGACCCCCGTAACCGGATATTCTACCGACTTCCTCCTTGAGCGATCTCGACCAGACCACCTTGCCGTTTCGGTCGAGGCAGTGCACCATCCCTTCGATTCCGTTGGCGTAGATGTGACCGGTATCGGGATCGGCCGCCAGGCTGGCCCAACCGACCCGGTGGTGGGGGATATCGGTCAGGAACACCTTGTAGCGAAATTCCCAGCGCAAATCGCCCGTCTCGGCGTCGAAGCAGGAAATCTGCTCCTGCCAGCGGGACGGCGTTTCCGGCTCGGCCAGGGTGATGACACAGACCCGTCCGTCCACCACAACCGGCGTCGAGCGACCGCCGATGGGCCGCTTCCATCTCAGGTTTTCTCCCTCCGGGGACCAGGTCGAGGGCAACCCGGTTGACGCCGAAACGCCGTCGGCGTTGGGGCCCCGCCACATGGGCCAGTCAGTGGGCCCGGCAGTAGCCGGCACACACACCAGGCTGCCAACGGAGAGAGCCAGCCACGCCTTCAGGAACTGTTTTGCCATCCGCATCGAATAGGATCTCCCTTTCATTCATTATCAGGTTGAAGGACAAAAAACAACCAGTGCGATTCAGGGGCTGGCCTTCCCGGGTCCGTCCAGGAGCCTTCCCGGCCTGGCGTCAAGAGGACGTCCGGCGTCGATGACCGGCGTCCCGTTTACGATGACGTACTCGATGCCCTTCGCAAAGCGACGGGGCTCCGAAAAGGTGGCGGGGCCGGCAACCCGCTCGGCGTCGAAAACGGTGATGTCGGCCTTCATGCCCACCTGGAGCAGGCCTCGGTCCCGGAGCCCCAACTTGGCTGCGTTCATTCCCGTCATCTTGTGAACAGCCTCCTCCAGATCGAGCACCCCTTCCTCCCTCACGTACTTCCCCAGGACTCGGGCAAAGGCGCCGAATCCATGAGGTCGGGACACTTCTTCTCCCGGCGCATCGCTGCCGGCAGCCGCGCCGCCGGAGCCGATGGAGCCCCAGGGCGCCTGCAGGGCGAGACGCAGGTCCGCCTCGCTCATGAGAGAGCAGAGGACTGGAACCGGACCCTCGGATTCCCGCAACAGGTCGAAAAGAGTGTCTCCGTTGGGTTGATCCAGTTCGTTCGCGATGGCCTGAATGCTCTTCCCGGCCAAGGCCTGAAATTTCCGGGAACTTGCCTGCAGGAGCACCACTCCCTCCCAACCTCCGGCCGCCAGGAAAGCATTGAACTTCCCGCGCCGCTTCCGAGGCAGCTCTCTCAGGATGCGGGCTCGAAGGTCCCTTCGGGATAGCCTTTCCAGCAGTTTCTCCCGTCCGCCCTCGGTCGCCCAAGGGGGCAAGAGGTCCTCCAGGCTGCCGCGGGCGCGTCGGTAGGGTGTCAGGCTGGCGGTCAGGGCCAGTCCCGACTCCCTGCCCTTCTCTATGGAACCGAACAGCTCCTGCAACTTCCCGCGGCCATGGTGGCCGGCAAGCCTCAATCCCGGAATGTCCAGGGGAATTTGAGCTTGCTCCGCGAACTCGATGGCTTGCTTTACCAGGGCATCCGTGCCGGCGCGGGAATCGATCCCGAAGGAGTAGACTCCGCCGAGGCGCTTTACCTCCCGGGTCAACTCGGCGAGTTGCTCTCCGCTCAGAATGCCTGCCGGAGAAAGTAGCGGCGAGTTGGAAAGTCCGAGCGCTCCCTCAAGCATGGCCGCTCCGACCTGCTGCTTCATCGCGGCGAACTCGGGCTGAGTGGGTTCCCGACGGTCTTCGCCCAGGACCGAGCGCACGACTTCTCCGACCTGGACGTATGCGGCCACGTTGACGGTGATTTCCCCTTGCCGCAGACGACGGATGGTTTGCCGCCAAAGAGACTGATGGGCCGAGCTTTCCCGGGGACCGGGTTCCGGCCCGGCGCCTGCCGGAAGGAAACGGCTCGAATGTCCGCCTCCGAGGACCTCCGTGGTCACTCCCTGACGCACCTTGCCGAGGAAGCCGGGGTGCAACAGACTGTCGGGCCTGGAACGACTGTGGCTATCGATAAAACCGGGAGCCACCCACAATCCGCGGGCGTCGATCACTCGACGCCCCTTCTTCTCCCGCTCCTTCAGCTCCCCCACGTACACGATCTCTTCGCCACGGATGGCCAGGTCTCCGGGAAACCACAGGGAGCCGGAACCGTCGACGATTTTCCCCCCTGCGACGATCAGGTCAAACTCGTATTGAGGGGCTTGTCGACAGGCAGGCAGGGTAATGCAAAGAGCCAGCGCCAGCGTGGCCCGCTTCAGCCAAGGCTGCGGCATTTTGACAATCATGTTCCCTGGCGGGGTCGAGTGGGGTCGGGTCAAGACTGGAGGAAGCGGCCGGCCACCTCGTTCATCTTTTCCAGCGTCAATCTCCAATGGGAGTCGTGCCAGAGGACCCGGGAACCGGAAATGAGCAGAAGTTGCGGGGATTCATGCTGCACCCCCAATTGCTCGGCGATCTGATTGGAGAGCGGGCGTTCCTCGATCACGCGAACCAGGGCGCAGGTCCAGGCGCGGTCGGCTCCGCCCTGTCGGTCGAATTCAGAGAAAGCCGAGTAGACCTCGGCGCTGATGGGACACTGGCTGCTATGTTTCAGCAGAAAGACCGGTTCCCTGTCGGAACCCGCCAGCAGTTCCTGCACATCCGCCGGAGTCTTGAGCTGGGTAAAGGACATGGACACAAACACTCCCTTCATCGGAACTTGAATGCGCTACTCCGGGCCGGGTTCGCCGGACTCCTCGGTGACCGGGGCAGGCTTGCCGTTACCACCTGCCAGATCCACCCGGGCCTGGGCCAGCAGGTCTTGCAGGCCATCCAGAGAGTTCTGATGGGTTATTCGGTAAAGAGATTCCAGGTTGCGACGGGAAATCTCCCGATAGCCGCCTTCCAGAAGGGAAGCTCGGGCAAAGGCATCGATGGCCTGCGGGAATCGCTTCAAACGGGTGGATACCACTCCCAGGTGAAAATGAACGAATTGTGACCGCGGCTCCTCAATCAGGGACTTGGTGAGATATCCGAATGCCCTGGCCAGATGGAGTGTGGCCAGCCTGGAGCTACCGGCGGAAGGAGATTCTTGGGCCTTGGCCTGGTCCGGGTCCGTTTCGGCGCCGGCCGGGCCGGCAGAACTCTCCCCCGCCGGCGAGGCCTTCTTGGGGGTTTGCCGTTCCATTTCATATTTGACCAGATAGGCGTGACCCAACCCGGCCAGGCTCTGCGCCGTGTATTGGCGGTACTCGGCCTCCCACTGCTGCGGGTCGGTGTTGGCGGGCCGGACGATCTTTTGCAGCCGGCCCAAGGCCCGGGAGGCCAATTGAATGGAACGGTCGGGATCTCCCTTGTCGGAGTGAGCCAGGGCCATCAGCGCCAGAATCGGAATGTTGTCGGGCGAATGTCGCAGCGTTTCCTGTCCGTGCTCGAACATCTTCTCCGGTTGGTTCAGACTCCGGTAGTCCAAGGTAGCCATGTGGTGCACCTGGCCCAGGTACTTGGATTCAGGGTACTTCTGCACAAAGGTCTCGATCAGGGGGGTGCGTTGGGCAGGCTCGCCGGTCTGCTGCAACCGAAGAAACTCCTCCCGTTCGCCCGGGTCTTGCGCCAGCTCTTCAACGGGCTCCGGAACATCGTAGATCCTGAGCTTTCCGGATCCGGAGGACGGTGGAGCCTGAGACTCGAGAGGGGCCGCCCCCAGATCCTGATGACACTCGGTCAGGGTTGCTGTGAGGCCTGCTCCCACGAGCAGCAGACCAACAGAGAACGCTCTAAGATTCATGGCTGTCCCGAAACCATCGACACTTCCACCACTTCTGCCAGAATAGCAAAAATGAAAATGGCAGGTCACCCTTTTCTCAGGACACGATACGGGCTTCGTTCGTGAGCGTGCCGATTTCCGGAATGGTGATTTCGACGGTGTCTCCCTCCTGCAGGGCAGCCGCTTCGGTCTGAATGATTCCCGTGCCGGTCAGCAACACGGTGCCGTCAGGAACCGGGTTGGCGTAGAAGAGCCATTCGATCAATTCCTGAATGGTTCGCTTCATCATGCTCAGCCGGGTGTCGCCGGAGAAAATGACCTGGTCGCCTCTCCTGATCTCGCAACGGATCGACAGGGCGTAGGGATCGGGAACCTCATCGGCAGTCAGAAGGACCGGGCCCAGGGAGCAGCAACCGGTGTAGATCTAGGACTTAGCAATATAAAGAAAATAATCCCGTTCAATGTCCCACGCCGAAACGTCGTTGGAGACCGTGAACCCGAGAATC
>VXMN01000339.1 GCA_009841055.1 Acidobacteriota bacterium | reverse complement strand
GTGGGCAATACTCATATCAAAAACCCTCCCGGCCCGTCAACTGAACCCCCCGGTGACCCCGTGAAGGGTAGCCGGGCACCGCCTTGCGGTGCGGATCATTCGTAGAAGAATTGTCAATCGCCAATGAAGACGAACCACCAATAAACACGAATAAACACAAAAAGGCAGAATCTCAGGTTTGCCGGCAAGATGACCTGCTTCGCTGTGAATTTTGCAAAAAGCTCAACGCATCAATCCGTGTATTGGTGTTCATTCGTGTCCATTCGTGGTTCGTCGTTCCTTTTCGTAAAGGCCTGGTTCCCCTTCCCGACCTTTGTCGGATCCCTCGCAAACATTCTCCAACCTCTTGGTGGCCCTTCGTTGTCCTTCGTCTCCCTTCGTGGATAATTCTTTATCCCTTCGCACCCTCAGTGGATTTTCTCGGTTGTTTCAGCCAGGCAGTCCGTCTGATAAACTGGGAACAGGCAGGTTGACCCGGGGTTCGGGGGGAAGTTCCAACAGGCCTGCGGCTCCTCCAATCGGCCCGGCAGGCATTTCCGGGCCAGGGTGCGGCATTACAGGAGGTCAGGCGTTGCAAGGTTATTCCGGCGGGTTGTCCCGGAGACCGATCACCCGGAGGATCGCGTCCGATCGCAGGGGGCTTGCGGCTGTCGGCAGGTCAGTCTGGCTGGGGGCGGCGTTGACGAGCGGACTCCTCGCCGGCGCCTTGCCGGAATCCGGATTCGGCGGGGGGAGGGAGCATGAAGCCGGAGGAAACGCAATCGTTCAGCGCTTCCAACTGCTCAACGGCTTGCGCATCCTGCTACTGCAACGCCCAGGCGGCGACCGGTTGGTCGTCAATCTTCTGATCCGATCGGGATCGATCCTTGACCCGCCCCAAAAGCCCGGGTTGGCGCGTCTGGCGGCGCGCCGGCTGCTGGTCCGGACTCCCGATGACACCAGGGAGCTGGAGGTGCTGGGAATTGAGCTGAAGGTGGAGGTCCAGCCCGATGCCACCATTCTCCGGGCCGCCATGCCTCCCCGCCGCCTGCGCACCTTTCTTGACTTGCTGGGAGCTGCCTTGGCCCCGCCGCCGTTCGAGGACAAGGTCGCGCGGGCCGCCGCTCCGGTGAAGGAAGATCCTCCCGAAGAGAGCCCCGATAGTCTGGCCGACGGCCGTTTCAGAAGAGCGATCTTCGGAGATCACCCCTACGGGAACGGTTCCGGAAGGAGGAATGACGCGGAGGCCGTCCTGTACGGCGACCTGGACGACTTCCGGCGCCGCCACTACATCCCCAACGATGCCTCCCTGATCCTGGTCGGCTCCGTTCCCGGGAGGGAACTGCTGGATGCGGCGCGGGAAAAGCTGGGACCCTGGACCAAGGGGGTCCCCCGGGAGACCGGTTATCCCGAGTTCCCGCGTTTGGATCGGCTGTCGATCCGCCTTGTGGGTGAAGAAGAGGACGACTCGGAAGCGGGAATCGTCTTCGGCCACAGGACCCCACGCCGATCGAGCGGCGACTTCTACAACCTCAAGGTCCTGAACCTGCTCTTGGGAGGACTGGCTACCGGTTCCCGCCTTAGCCGCGTGTTTCTGACTCACCGGATCAACTATCGATTTCTCGACAGCCGGATTCGGTTTTTCCGGATCGGAGGCATGTTGCAGGTATTGGCCAAGGTTCCCGCGCAGGCTGCCCCGGGTGCGCTGACGGCCATTCTGGAGGCTGTCGAGAGCCTCAAGCAGACTCCGGTTTCGGAGGCTGAGCTGGAGTCGGCAAAGACACAACTCATCACCAGTCATGGGGAACGAATGCGATTCCCCGAAGCCGTTGCCGACGAGTTGACGCAGATGGAGCTCTTTTCTCTTTCCAAGGATTTCCTGCACCGGTTCGGCGACCATGTCCGGAGTTTGACCCCTGAAGACATCCAGGGAGCCGCCAAGGCCCACCTCAGCACCACCCGGGCGGTTGCGGTAGTGACGGGATCGAATTCGAAGGTCCGTTCCCGGTGGGACCGGTTCGGCACCGCCGAAGTGGTTGCCCTTCCTGTACGTTCCGAGTGACAATAAAATACCTGGACCGCGGCGGGTTCCACGGAAAGCGGACCAGTCGAGAGTCCCGCCGGTTGATACAAACCCTCGGCACAGACGGCATACTTTAAAGGGTTGGTTTCTTTTGCTGCCGTGCCCGGGCGCTGCCGGTCCGGTCCAGGTTTCGGGTTCATGTTGACAGACAAACAGCTCCATACCAGGACCGACGAAGAGTTGATGGAAGAGCTCAAGCGGGGGCGTCAGGAAGCTCTGGGCTTTCTGTTCGACCGCTACTACCGCCTGGTCTTCAGCGTGGCTCTCAAGATTCTTCGCGATCGGGGCGAAGCGGAAGATCTCATGCAGGAGGTGTTCATCGAGATTTACCGGCGGATTGAAGTCTTCAATCCCGACAGGGGGAGCGCCAAGACCTGGATACTTCAGTATGCCTACCACAGGAGTCTCAACCGGCAGAAGTACCTGGCCTTGCGCAACTTCTATGACCCGACGGAAGAAACGGACCTGGAAAGCCATGACTTCGCCCACTCCATGAAGGGGTGGAACGGCCTCACCTATCAGGATTGGGGTCAGATGATCGAGAAGGGATTGCAGACGTTGACGGAAAGGGAACGCCGGACATTGGACCTGGCCTATTTTCAGGGGTTGCTCCTGAAAGAGATTGCCGTCCAAATGGAGGAACCCTTGTCCAACATACGGAACCACTACTACCGGGGTCTCAAAAAGTTGCGGTCCTTCCTGCAGGCCCACGGCTGCATGAACCGGACCACGGGTTGATACCCAGGGGATGTCACCATGTCCAAGCGTGATGAAGTCGACCATGAACGATTCGAGAAATTGTGTGCCCTGGCGGCACTTGGCCAGATCTCTGCCGGCGAGTACGCCGAACTTCGCTCCCACCTGATCGCGAGCGAGGATTGTCGGAAAAGCCATCAGGACTACCTGGAGATCCTTCACGAGCACCTGCCGCTGGTTGCCGCGGGAGAGCCTGCCGATTCCTCCTCGAAGGTTGCCCTGCATGAATCCAGCTACAGGCAGCGATTTCTGCAGCGGGCCGAGCATCAGAGCAATCCCCCCACTATTCCCCCGAGTGCCGGAAACGCAACCCGCTCAGGGGTTGGGGCGGGGCAGTGGTATCGACCGAACCGAATGGCCCGATACGCCCTGCCGCTGGCGGCCGGGCTCCTGGTGGCGGCGCTGGGGCTGAGCGGATTCCAGTGGTACCGGGGTGGCGAGCGCTTGTCCAACGCCACAGCCAGGGTGAGCCAACTCCGTGAAGAATTCAGCCGGCTCAACCGTCAAATTTCCGACCAGTCCCTGGCCGGTTTGTCACCGGCTCCTGTCGCTGTCGCGGTCCCCGATCGGTCGGGGGCGGAAATGGATCGGCTGATCGAGGAGCTGTCCCGGGCGCAAAGCCAGCGGCGCAGGGCCTTGGCCGAGTTGCGGAGTCAGAGCCGGAAGCTGGTGGAGACCCGGGCGGATGCCGATGCCTTGAATCAAGCGCTGGAGGTGGCCAGGAATTCGGAAACGCGGCTGTCGGAGAAATTGGCAAGGGTGGAGAGGGCCCTTCAGACCCGCACCGGCGAGTTGGAGGCTCTGCGGAAACAGGGGGCCACCCGGGAGGTGACGCTGGCGCTTCAGGAAAAGCAGATCGGCGAGTTGGCTCGGAAGGTGAACGAGCAGGCGGAGACCATCCGGCGGGATCAGGAGTTGCTGGCGGCGGACCGGGATATTCGAGACCTGTTGACGGACCGCAACCTGCGTGTGAGCTACGTCGAGGACTATGATCCGGAAGGAGAGCGGATCGTAGATGCGCACGTGTTTTATGCCGAGGGCAGGCGCCTGCTCGTCTATGCCCACGAGACGCCAAGGGGGGAAAAATCGCTGGATAATTTCTCGCTACAAGCATGGGGGAAACGCAGTTCCGCCCTCACGGGTTCACCCAAGAGCCTGGGCATCTTCTATGCGGATGCCAGGAACGATAAAGGCTGGATCCTCGAGTTCGACGATCCCGAGGTGCTTTCCCAGATCGATTCCGTTTTCGTTACACTGGAGCCCAAGGAAGGCAGCCTGAAGCCGGGAAGCGATCCGCTCCTGTTTTCCCACCTGACCACCGATGACGACCTCCCTTGAACCATTCACCTTCACAAAACGCGGATCCGAACGCCAGGATCCAACCCGCCCGGTGCCGGTCGTTCCGTTCAGCCACATTGCCTGATCCCAGTGACGCAGTAGGAAACCGAGGGTGGCATACTCGGGTGTGAGCCGGCCTGCATCCCTGCTCCACACGGGAGGTGGATCCACACCGTGCGCTTGATTCCAGTCCCAATCTTGTGGGTGGTTTTGGTCGGCTCGTTGCTGGCCAACCCTACGGCAACGCTCAGCGGCCGGGTGACCAACAGGCAGGGGCAGGTTCTGTCCGAGGTCCAGGTGACCGCTACCCAGATCGAAACCAACCAGAGGTTCCGGACCAGGACCAACCGGTTGGGGCTCTATCGGCTCTCCAACCTGCCTCCGGGACACTTCCGGGTGATTATTCGCCTGCTGGGTTACCGCACCATCGTGAAGCCCGACCTGGAGCTCCACGTCCAGGATGCCGTGGTTCTGAACTTCTCGATGCAGGTCGGCTCGGTCATCGCCAGCGTCACCGAGCTTGGGGGCATCCCGCTCATCCGCACCGAGTCCGCCACCTTGGGCACTACCATCAAGCCTCAGGTCATGACGGAACTGCCCTCGTTGACCCGCAATCCCTACGATTTCGTCGGGGTCAGTTCCGGGGCCACTCCGGCCAGCGTGAGGCGGGGCATCGGCTTTGCCTTGAACGGGCAGCGGGCCGAGAGCGGGGGCTTTCTGCTGGACGGAAGCGCCAACAACGACCCCTACAACTCCGGCCCGGGCCAGATCGTTCCCCTTGACGCCGTGCAGGAGTACCGGTTGCTCACCAACAACTTCACCGCGGAGTATGGCCGCAATGCGGGTTTCATCGCCAACGCCATCACCAAGAGCGGCGTGAACGAGTTTCACGGGAATGCCTACTATTTCCTGCGCAATTCCAGGCTGGCGGCCAATACGTTCGAGAACAACTCCAGGGGTCTGCCCCGGCCGGTCTTCAACCGCCGGCAGCTCGGAGGCACGCTGGGCGGGCCCGTTTACCGGGACAAGGTCTTCTTCTTTGCGGCCCTTGAACCCATCCTGGTCCGGAGTTCGGCAGCCCTCAGCTACTATGTTCCGACGCCGCAACTGCTCTCGGTGAGCTCGCCGGGGACCAATGCCATCTTCGACCGCTTTCCCCTGCCCGCCAACCTCTCCGACACCGATATCAGCACTCGGACCGTCTGTCCCTTCGGAAGAGCCTGCGGGTCCAGGATCGGGGCAGGCTTCGTCACCCTGCCGGCATTGGCCTCCACTTCGCGCACCGGGCCGGTGGATGCCGGCGCCGGGCCGCCCCAGGACACCACCCTCTGGACTGCGCGGGTCGACACCAGCATCGGCCCCCGAACGGTGCTGAACACCCGCTACGCCTTTCAGGATCATGCCCGCCTGGCGACCGTGGATCAGCCCTATTCCGACCTGCTGGACCGGTCCTATCACTTGAGGAATCAAACCATGACGGTCAACCTGACGCGATTCTGGTCGGGCAATTTTCTGACCGAGTCCCGCCTGGTATTCAACCGTCTCTTTCACCGGAGAACGATCCGGCTTGCCGGAGGCTTTCCCTCCTTTGTGATTACCGGGGATGATATCAGCGGCGCCGTGGGCTCTCTGGCACTGCCCTCCGGCCGCAACGGCGACGGCGGCGCCCAGAACGAGTACCAGTTTCAACAGATGGCCAACTGGGTGAGGGGGCGGCACAACCTGAAGTTCGGCGCCAGCCTGGTCCATCTCCGGGACAACCAGACTCCCGCCGAGTCCACGCTGACTCGACACAATCACGTGGAGTTCAGGGACCTGCAGCGTTTCGTAAATGGCCGGGCGTCCTCCTTTCAAATTTACCTGGACCCGAGAGGCAAGGTTCCCGGGGAGCTGCTGTCGCCTCCCTTCGGAGCATTCGACCCTCGGCGGCACTATCGATTCAACGACCTGGCCTGTTTCCTGCAGGACTCCTGGAAGGTAAGCCCCCGGCTGACTCTGTCGCCGGGTCTGCGGTACGAATACTTTGGTCCCGGCCATCGCATCGGCCAGGAAAAGCACTTGGAAACCAACTTTTATCGAGGGGACGGAACCACCTCCCTGGAGCGGATGGCCAACGGGCGTTTGCTCCGCACCGTTGACGCTCCCGACCGGTATCGGAGCCACTTCTTTCCCGCCAGCAAGACCAACCTCTCGCCCAGAATGGGTCTTGCCTATGATTTGACCGGTCGGGGCCGACTGGTCGTCCGGGCCGGGATCGGTCGCTTCTACGAGCGATTGCCCGGCTTTGTCTACGAGAATCTGAATCCTCCGGCCTTCAGCGTCGTCCGTATTTCCGAAATCCCGTTGGCGCCGGCCCTGTTTGAAGATCCCTACACCCTGTTTGCCTCGAGACCCCTGTCGTTGCCTCCCAGTGCCGTCAGCCACCTGGACCAGGATCTGACAACCGCCTCCACCTGGACCTGGAACGCCACGCTTCAACACGACTGGGACAACAAATTGTTGCTGGCTGCTTCCTACGTGGGCTCCAGGGGCCGGAATCTTTACCGGCCCATCAACGCCAATCGACTGGGAAGCGGCCGGTTTCTGGGGCGCCCCGGCGAAAGGCTGGTCAACCACATCGCGGCGTTGATCACCGTGGGGAACCAGGCCCGGTCTTCCTATCACGGGATGCAGCTCAGGCTTGACAGCCTTCGCCTGCGCAGATTCGGGTTGCAGTACGGCCTGAACTACACATGGAGCCACTCCCTGGACAATGTGAGCTCGCTGGTGGGTGACGATAGCGTGAGTGGCGGCGCCGGGTTGCCGCTGGATGCCTTTGATCCCGACCTGGACAAAGGGCCCTCCGATCACGACGTTCGTCACCGGATGGTCGGCCACTTCGTTTGGCAGATTCCAGGCGCCGCTCGAACGAGGGGTCCGGCCCGCCTGTTCCTGGCAGGCTGGCAGTTCAGCGGGATCGTTTCATTTCAGAGCGGCCAGCCCTTCAGTCTTTGGGACGGCCGGGTCATCGATCGGGAGTTGGCTGACAACACCCGTCCGCGACTCACGGGACAGGCGCCGGGAATGCTGGGCGCCGGGGAGCGTCAGGCCGACGTCAGAACGCCCAACGCCTTTCTGGTCTTGCCCGTCAACCGTGTCCGCAACTCCAATGGGAGCTGTATTGCCGATGCCGAGCCTTTCGGCTGTCAACTGTCCATCAATGGACCCTTTGACGGGTCTTTGGGTCGAAACACCTTCCGGCGTCCGGGAACGCACTACCAGAACGTCGCGCTGGCGAAAAACATCGATCTCCCCGAGATGGGTGGGGTGGAAGGTTTGCAGCTTCAGGTTCGGGCTGAGTTCTACAATCTGTTCAACCACTCCAACCTGTATGTGAAGCCGGCGACAACGAACGTGGCGGCCTCGTCCTTCAACACGGATCTGGGGTCCAGAGTTCCGGGAGTGGTGGCCTCCTACGGGACGCCCGTGGGTTTTCCCCAGGAAGCCCGCCAGGTCGTCCTGGCCGCAAAACTGATCTTTTGAAGTTTGAAGGGTGAATTTTGAATTGGGATGTTTG
>VXMN01000114.1 GCA_009841055.1 Acidobacteriota bacterium | reverse complement strand
TGCGATACCACCATGAGCAACTACCTTAAACTTCTCATGCACGCCATCTTTGGTGCGCACAACTTCCGCAACGAGGTCTCCTGGAGTTACAGGGGCCGGGAGATGCACACCACCAAGAAATTCAACGCCAAGCACGACACCGTACTGTTCTATGCGCAATCCCCAGCCGCATACGTGAGGATGAAAGCTGTAGCCATCCCCTATGACCGCGCCGAACGACTGAAGATGCTACGCCGGAAAATCCACGTGGATGATGATGGCCGGGAATGGGTATGGGAAACCAGGGGCCAAGCCAGTGGTCAACAACCCTACAAGCGGCTGGTGGACGACATTGTTGCACAAGGCCGACCATTGAACGATGTCTGGGAAGACCTTCAGTTTTTGCGAGGCAATCATCCCGAGCGTACGGGATACCCGACTCAGAAACCCCTAAAGCTACTCGAACGCATCATCAAGGCGAGTAGCGACGAGGGAGACATCGTACTGGACCCCTTCTGTGGCTGTGCAACCACCTGTGTATCGGCGGAAATGCTTGGACGGCAATGGGCGGGAATCGATATCGAACTCAAAGCTCGGGATTTGGTCCTCGAACGGCTGCAACGGCAAGCGGATGAGGCGTTGCTTGCCGGGGGTTCATTCCCTGAGATTCACCACCTCACACGTCCCCCAAAGCGCACGGACCCGGACGCCCCGAGCCGATCCAGGGATATCAAGCAGGTGCTGTACCGGCGCCAGGAGGGACGCTGTGCGGGCCAGTGTGGGGCCGATAGCCAGGGCCGGAAGCTCGATCTTGACCTGTTCGAGGTAGATCACATCGTGCCCCGTTCCAAGGGCGGCGCGGACGTGGATGACAACCTCCAGTTGCTCTGCCCTACCTGCAACCGGCGCAAGGGATCGCGCACCATGGCGCACTTGTTGAGTTTGACTTCAGAATGAGAGGAGGAACCTGATGCAAATACCGTGGAGAAAGAACGTGCTGGTTCTGATGGGGGCGGGTTATGCAGCCGTTGTTGTGATATTCGGCGCGATGGTGTGGCCCGGCAAGATGACACCGGAGCAAGCCTACGAGGTGGTGAAGGGGCCGCTTATGGCGCTCATCGGTGGTTCGCTTGCGATCTCCAAAGACCTGATTCCCTTCGGGATATCAACAGGTGCCGATGATCGCGGAGACGGCCATACCCACAAAGACGAGCACAAGCGGCAGGATAAGCCCACCACCGAATAGAATGACCATCACTTTGTCGTCTCCAGTCATGAGGAGGATTATACCATGAGACCTGCAATGCTGGACCCCGAACGCGATCTGAAGGGAGCCACGCCGGAGACGCTGGCCCGTGCGCTGCTAACTCCGCGCCACCGCACCAAGCCCGTTTCCGGCAATGAGGTCCCGAAGCAGGAGGCGGCGACCGACAAGCCGGATGACCGTGCCCCGCATCTGGTCGAGAGTGTCTGACTGGCGGATGTTGTGCTTGGCGGCGAACTCCTGGATGTAGCGGTTCAGGTGCTTCGGGGAGAGCCGGTGGAACGTGCCCTTGTGCGCCCGCTTCAGGGTGCTCCAGAAGCTCTCCACGCCATTGGTGTGAGCCATTTCCCGCACGTACTCATGAACCGAGTGCTTGACCGTCTCATGAGGCCGGGGGAGGTTGGAGTAGGCGGTGGCATCGTCGGTGAACACCTGGGACCAGGGCTCGGTGTTCTCGGTGATGAAGCCCTGGAGCGTGGGAGCGTCAGTCTTGGTGACCACCTTGGCCCGGACCTGGTTGGAAGCCCGATCCTTGATCCCGACAACGGCGGTCTTGTCCACCGGCCCCCGTCCCGTGTTCTCCAGGGCCTTGCGGCGCGTGTTGCTCATGTTCCGGCGACGGCCGCCGAAGTAAGTCTCGTCGGCTTCAACCGGACCCTCGAAGTCTCCCGGCAGATCATCGGCCCAGGCTTCCCGGATTCTGTGCAACATGAACCAGGCGGTAGGCTGGCTCACTCCGATATCCCGGTGGAGCTTCATGGAGGAGATGCTCTTCAGGCTGGTGAGGCAAAGGTAGATGGCGATGGCCCACTTGCGGAGAGGGACGTTGGAGTGAGCCAGGGGGGTTCCGGTTCTGATGCTGAAGTAGCTCTTGCAGCCGTTGCAGCGGTAGGGCATCGGCTTACCGCTCTTGACAACGGAGGTCCGGGTGCTCTGGCACTTCCCGCAGAACCTGCCGCCGCTCCAGATGATCGACTCGAACCACTGAGTGGCCGCTTCCTCATTCGGGAACATCTCCATGAGGGCTATGAGTGTGAGTCCCTTGCGGTGGGCTTTTCCAGGTGCGTTTCCCATTTGGCTCCCCCTTTCGAGTATGGAACCAGTATAGGGGAGGCCCCTGGAAAAGTCAAGTATTCTTTGTAATTCCCAAAATCAAAGACGCCGACACGCAAGCCTTGGCCAAACGGCTCGCAAGCCTAACCGGAGAATCGTTGACCCAAGCCGTCAAACGGGCCGTGCTGGAGAGACTGGAGCAGGTGAAAAAAACCCGGCGGGCCGTCCGGCTTGCCGATGAACTGGACCACATTGCCCTGCATTGCGCCGGGTTGCCTCGCCGTGACGGGCGGAGTGCCGAAGCGATCATCGGCTATGACGAACGGGGGCTTCCCGACTGATGGTAGTCGACAATTAGGCGCTCGTCGCCATCATGAACGACGAACCGGAACGCCGCCAGTTCAATGAATTGATCGAAGCGCCGACCGCCACTCATGTCAGTGCGGCCAGCCTGCTTGAGACCAGAATAGTCTTGTTTGCTCGAACCGGCGACAGTGCGGTCCTGGCGTTGGATGCCTTCCTTCTCAAGAGCGACATGATGGTCATGGAGGTTTCGCCACGTATCGCCGACATTGCCTTCGATGCCTATCGACGGTACGGCAAAAGCAGCGGTCATGGCGCGTCGCTGAACTATGGCGACTGCTTCTCCTACGCCTTGGCCAAGCATCTGAGTGCCCCGCTCCTGTTCAAGGGCGAAGGCTTTTCAAAAACGGACATTCGGTCGGCAGTAGAAGCGTGAAGAGACCAGCCTCTCTGAGCCGCATGAAATACGAAGCTGACGGTATGCGAAGCCCCGCTCGGGAGGTAAAGATGTGAATGGTTAAGCGCGACCGGTCCGGACAAGCTCGACGGTCGCTCGATGACCGAGGGTGGCGGCCAATCGGGCGTCACAGGTAATCAATGACGCCGGAAGCGATTCTGCGAGGGCCAGGTAGGCTGCATCATAGGCGGTGACGTTGTGACGAAGTGCCCAGATTCGCGAAAGAAACAAATCATGCGGGTATCGAAAAATCGGAAGATCCGCCAAGTCGGTTAGTGCTTGCTGCCCTCGTTGCCGTGTCAGTTCCCCAATCAGTACGTACCGCCGAAGAACCTGAGCAATCTCGAGATCAATCAGATGAGGCGCATGCAGAGACTCTCCGCTCTCAAAAAGTCGCCTCTGAATATCATACGCGGCAGTTGTTCCCAAGAGCAGCTCAAGGACCGCCGAGGCATTGACAACAATCACCTCCTGTCTCGTTCTTCCCGGATCATTTGGTCTGGCGGGACAGTCAGGCGTACCCGGGTTCGAGGCGTATCGATCGCGAGACTGCTGGCATCATAACGGGACAGTCAGGCGTACCCGGGTTCGAGCCCGGAGGCGTTGGCGTAGCTCTTCCATGGTCGGGTACTCGGCATGACGCTGAATCTCCGCAGCCAGATAGTCGGACAGAGACTTTCCTTCCGACGCCGCTCTGGAATTGAGAACCCTGGGAAGGTCATCGGGGACGTTCCGCAACTGAATAATTTTTGGCATGTGATACACCTCCCCCAACCCATCGAAGTTGACATATGCTGTCCTGTAGAGTCGAGGGGAGGCGCGCTTGCCTTAGATCGAGGGAGTCGCTGTTGCCGGCGGCTTTCGCCACTCACCGGTGCCTCAATCTCGTCTTAGCTGCGTTTCCTCGCCCCCGCTCGTCAAACTGGACGTGCGGTTTTCCCGCATCCAGCTTTCAGTCGAGATCATGCCTTCGCCCACGGTAAGCCCTTCGTCTTTGACGCCAGGCAGGTGAGACCATAGGTTTCCCGCAGTCTCGCGTCCGAGAAGCGCACATACCCCCCGGACCTCACCTTGTGCCTCCGACAGAGCCACCGACGCAGCCGCCGGACCGCGTGGCGGTCGATCGCTCGGTAGGCCGGGCTGACCTGCCCCAGGCAGAAGTAGTTCGCCCACCCGGTCATGGCCCGGTTCAGGTGTTCTACCATCTCTGCTGGCAGCAGCCTCCCGTTCCTCGGCGCCGTCCACTCGCTGATCTTGCGGCAGATGCCTTGAACGCTCGCCTGGCTGGGTCGAGTGCCGATGTAGGCTCCCCTCCCTTTGGGGCGATAGTTGCGTCCGATGCGGTAGCCCAGAAACTCCAGCGGTTCCTCGGGACACCGCAGGCATCGGGTCTTCCGCTCGTTGACCACCAGCTTCAACTCCTCCATGATCCGCTTGACCCCAGTCAGCATCTCTGCCGCCGGCGCCCTGCCGAGCACACAGAAGTCATCCGCATAGTTGACGATCTCCGCACGGAAGCGCCGGGCATAACCCAGCACCTTCCAGCCCAAGACGAAACGCCGCATGTAGAGATTGCTGAACAAGGGTGAGATCGGGGCTCCTTGCGGCGTCCCCTTCCGCTCCCGGCGCCCTCGGTTCCGGCGGCGTCTGCCCCCTTTCCCGTCGTCCTCCTCCACCGGCATCTCCAGCCATGCCTTGATGAGTCTCAGCATCCTCCCGTCACTCACGCGCCGGGCAATGCTCTTCATCAGCTCAGCATGCGGAATCTCGCCGAAGTAGTTGGACAGGTCGCCGTCAACCACCTCCCGAAAACCCCTTCCCAGGAGTCCATGCACGCCTTTGACCGCGTCCTTAGCGCTCCGCCCCGGTCGATAGCCATACTGCTCCGGTTCCAGGTCCGCTTCGAAGATCGGCTCCAACACCAGCAATGCCGCCGTCTGCGCTACCCGGTCCCGTATGCAGGGAATGCCTAACGGCCGATACTTCCCAGGCTGTTTCTTCGGGATCAGCACCTGCCGCACCGGCTTCGGCACGTAGGTCCCTTCCCTCAGGTCCCGCGCCAGCTCCCCCAACCAGCGGCCCACTCCGTACGCCTCGATGTCCTTGAAGCCCTCCCCGTCCACCCCGGCTGAGCCGCCGTTTCGGCGAACCCGTGCCCAGGCTTCCTGCAGAAAGTCCTCTCGCCACACCTTGTCGCACAGCGCGTGAAACCGCCGCTTGGGGTCCTCCTTCGCTTTCGCATGGAGCATGATCTGGAGTTTCCGAACCCTTTCTGACCCTGTTAGACTCTTGTCAGTGGCCACGCCCTGCCTCCTTTCCATGCTGCTCTCAACTCAGGGTCCCTTCCCTCCACCGGCGTTACCCGGCTTCCCCGGTACTACGAACCCATCCGCCACCCTGTCGGCCCGGCCTGCCCCTCATGGGGTCCCGGTTGATGTGTGCCCATCTCCGCCAGGGCTTCCCGTGTTGCCTCCTTCTTCCTCTTCCATGCGTGCCAGCGCCAATACCCCGGCGGAAGCGGATCGGTGCCCACGTCGCTCTCTTCCCCATCCGCCAACGGCCTTCCCCTAAATTCAGAAGGGTCGGCTTCCGCATCATCCGTTTCGAGGCCTGCTCGACGTTCACTCGCGTTCCGGCCCGCATGGTCGCTGAACCGCCCAAGGCGGCCCTTTGACACCAGAGTGCTTCAGACCATATTGTTACCTCCATGATCCGCCCTGGCTGCTACCAGCTGGAGCGACAGTTGTTGGGCGGGGTTCGCACCCGCTAGAAGAAGGCGCCTTTCCACGGCGCACTGAATTACTGGAATAACTTCGATCAGCCACCGCTGAATGGCTTTGATTCAATCACGTCTCCCATACGCTCCTTACAAGTTATTCCAGTAATTCAACAACGTCCCCTATTCCAATCTGACCAGGTAGAGGTCAATCCGGCTGGTCGGACTTCGCGGCCTCGGCCATCCGGATCAGGCGCCTGGCTTTTTCCACGATGGGCCGATCGACCATCTTGCCATCCACCTGAATCGTGCCCGCGCCTTCCCGGTGAGCCTCCTCGAAGTCCCGGATCACCTGCCGGGCTTTTTCGACCTGCTTTTCGGAAGGGGCAAAGGCCTGGTGGACGCAGGCGATCTGCCGGGGATGGATGACCCCCTTGCCGCCGAAGCCCAACCGGCGGGCCCGTTTGCAATCGGCGGCCAGCGGCTCCAGCGTCCGGAACTCGGGCACGATACGGTCCACGGCCACCAGCCCGCGGCTGGCCGCGGCCACGGCCACCGCCGAACGGGCGTAGACCATCTCGTCGGGTCCCTCGTCATCCGATGCAAAGACCCCGAGGTCCAGGGTAAAGTCCTCCGCACCGAAGAACAGGCCCACCATTCTGGGGCAGGCAGCCGCAATGGCGGGGGCCGCCAGCAATCCCCGCGCGCTCTCGATCATGGCCAGAATGCGCACGCTTCCCGGCTCCATTCCCGTCCCGGCCTCCAGGGTTCCGAGCGCTGCATCGATCTGCTGCAGGTGGGAGACCTCGGACACCTTGGGCAGCACCAGCCCCTCCAGGCCGGGCCGGACCACCGCCCGGGCGTCCTCCAGGCCGCGTCCGGGATCGGCCTCGACCCGCACGTAACGCAGCGAGCCCCCCGGCGGGGCCTCGAGGGCCTCGGCCACCAGGCGCCGTCCCGTGGCTTTCTCAGCCGAGGGAAGGGCGTCTTCCAGGTCGTAGACGATCACGTCGGCCCCCAGGGTGGGCGCCTTTTGGATCATCCGGGGCCGGTTGCCGGGAACGAACAGCCATGAACGCATCAACTGCATGCCGGGTACTCGCTGGGTCACTGGATCGGGGGAAACTCCCCGGATTGCGGGGCATGGCCGCGCCGGTACACCATGACCTGCCGGGTCAGATCGATCACCACCTTGCCGTCCTGGTTGACGCCGAGGGAGCGAACGGTGACGATCCCGGCTTCTGGGTGGGACTTGGAAACCCTCTTGGCCAGCACTTCCGACTGGCAATAAATGGTGTCTCCGATAAAGACCGGGTTCGGCAGCCGAACCTTCTCCCAGCCGAGATTGGCCATGGCGTTCTGGCTGACGTCGGTGGTGCTCATGCCCGTGATCAACGCCAGGGTGAAGGTGCTGTTGACCAGAATCCGTCCCCAGCGGGTCTTGCGGGTGTACTGGCTGTCGAAGTGCAAGGGGTTGGTATTCAGCGTGATATGACTGAAGAGGGAGTTGTCCAACTGGGTGACCGTCCGGCCATGGGGATAGCGGTAGATGTCCCCGACCTGGAAGTCTTCGAAATAGCGTCCCTGCCAGCCCTCCCTGGCGGGGCCTTGGGAATCGGTCATGGGGTGTCTCCACTCGCTCGCAATGGCGGCCGGCTAAGGCGCCGGCCGTGCCAATCGTGGCGCGCCTCCGCTCGTCCGGCCTATTGTTCGGCATATCCCGATGGGAGGCAAAGCAAAATCTTTTGTGGGCGGCGGATGGAGAGATCCCGGGAGCGCGGGCGTCCCGCCCGCACAAAGCCCGGCGCGGCCCCGGCCGTCTCCGCAACCTGGCCTTCCTTCGGCTTGGCCGTTGCGGCTACCGGCAACCTGGCAGCCGCACCCAAAGTCGCGCGCATGCTCAGGGTTCCCGCAAGCAATAAGGATATCGCGGTAGGAATCCGCATTGCTGGGGACCCCCCGCACAGATCCG
>VXMN01000246.1 GCA_009841055.1 Acidobacteriota bacterium | reverse complement strand
CCTAAATAAATTCCTGGTGGAAATCCAGTGGCAATTTTGTGAACCTAAGCGTGTCAGAAGGCCGTCAGCCGTGGACTGGCACGGTCCCGGGACCGCTGAATCCGTCACAAAGGGCCGCTGGTGTCCGGATTGGCCCCGCTGTCCGGGCCTAAAAGCCCGGTCAACGAATGTCGCCCGAGATCTTGGTCGCACAATCAACCTATAGCTAGAGAGAGCCTTGGCATCGGTCCCGTCTGCAGCTTGACTCTCGTTTTCTTGCAACAGGCAGACCCCAGCCACTCGACCTGCCGCTGGAGACAGCGACCATTTTGGATACCGCTTCAAGCTCAACGTTCTGAGGGGTTGGTCGCTCACTTCAACCTCTGCCAACTGGTCCGGGTCGAGACCGTCCAGCAGCTTTCTCAAGTAACTCACGCGGACAGCCCCGGCGATTCCCTGAAGCCCGAAGGTGTTGACCCCGATGACGCCTCCCTCGAGGTTGACCAGAGGACCTCCCGAGTTCCCGGGTTCCAGCAGAAAGTCCCCGAGCAGAGCGACTTCTTCGACCTTGGACACGATGCCCTGAGTCGCCAGGAAGGTTTGGCTCAAGGGGGACCCGAACGCAACCACCGGCAGGCCCGCCTTGATGTTGTTTTCTTTCTCGGGCAACAGGAGTTTCAATGGTGGCACCCCTTCAACAAACCTTGGGTGGACCTTGAGAATGGCCAGATCGTAGCGGGCGCTCAGCTTCACGATTTCGGCACGCGCGAGCACGGAATCCGGAAACTGAACCGCCAGAAAGCGGGTGTTCTGAACCACATGGTAATTTGTGGCGATCAGGCCCCGGGGATCGACCACGAACCCGGAACCGGAGCCGCTGTCCACTTCGACCTTGACGATACTCCCGGACAGCTCTTCGTACAGAGCCGTGTAATCGTAAGCGACTTCCATCGCTCTCTGAGTGCCAGAGGTGGATGTTGGGTCGGCAGCTCCTCTCGGCTCCGAATCGTTCCCTAGAGCACAAGGGGACGTTAACACCAGAGCCATGCCGGAAACGGCCAGACATGTCAGCACTTGCAGTCGAGATGATTTCATCGTTTGCAATTACTTCTCCGTTCACACCGTCGGAAACAAGCCTTGCGGCTAATCACCAGAAGCCACTGAAGATGTCCCTGCGAACCACGGTCACGATCGGTGGAATTGCCGCCCCCGGGCAGACAACATTAGCATATAAGGGCCTTTAACTTACTCTTCGATAGGTATGTCATATAGAATGCCTCCTTGGCAAGAATCTGAAGCTACGAGGGATTCCGCCGATTTCAAGGCGGCCGAAAGGGAATATCATGAAGAATACGCTGCTGATTTTGGCACTAGCAATGTCAGTGGCCTGTGCCTCGCAGCCGGAACCGCCCGAGGCCACCGAGCCGGCAATGGAGGAGCAGGCAAAATTGGGCTTCTTCATCACCAGCGGCGGCCCTGGTGACGGAGCCAACCTGGGCGGCCTGCCGGGCGCCGATGCCCACTGTCAGAAGCTGGCCGAAGCCGCGGGCGCCGGCGACCGGACCTGGCGGGCTTACTTGAGTGCCAGCCCTTTCGGAGACCGGCCTGCGGTCAGTGCTCGCGACCGCATCGGCGCCGGTCCCTGGCACAATGCCAAGGGCGTCCAGGTCGCCAGGGATGTCGCCGATTTGCACTCGGAAAACAACAGGCTGAGCAAGGAGAATTCCCTCACCGAGCAGGGTGAGGTGGTCAAGGGCCGGGGGGACACTCCCAACGAGCACGACATCCTGACCGGCACCCGGGAGGACGGCAGCGCTTTCAACGACGGTGACGACCACACCTGCCGGAACTGGACCGGAAACGGCGAGGGCAGCGCACAGGTGGGCCACCACGACCGGATTGGCGGCGGTCCCAACCCGACTTCCTGGAATGCCTCCCACGGTTCTCGGGGATGCAGCCAGGACAATCTGCAGGGTACCGGAGGCAACGGCTATTTCTATTGTTTTGCAGCCGACGAACCCTCCTGACACGCCCTTGTCGATTCCAGCTTCCGAAATTGGGTGCGATTCCCTCCGGCTTCACACGGACGGTCAGGCAGTGCCAGCCAAGGTTGCTCAAGCGAAGGCGATTCCATGATTACTCTGGAAGACGTCAAGTCAGCCCAGGCCCGGATTGCCGGAGTGGCGGTCAACACTCCGCTGGTGCACTACACGGACTTCTCCACCGACCGGCAGACGTTTCCGAAACCGGAGAGCTTCCAACCGGTGGGAGCCTTCAAGCTTCGCGGCGCCTACAACAAGATCGCCTCTCTCTCTCCGGACCAGCGGCGGCAGGGTGTCATCGCCTTCTCCAGCGGCAACCATGCCCAGGGAGTCGCCTACGCCGCCCGGGCCATGGGTATTCGGGCGGTCATCGTCATGCCGGCCCGGGCTCCCGCCATCAAGCGGGCCAAGACCCTGGACCTGGGCGCCGAGATCGTCACCGTGGAGGAGGGCGGGGAAGAGGAATGGCGGGTGGCGGCCGAGGCTCTGGCAGCCGAGCGAGGGTTGGCCATGGTTCCGCCTTTCGATGACGAAACCATCATTGCCGGCCAGGCCACCGTGGGTCTCGAGATTCTCCAGGACCTTCCCGATGTGGAACTGGTCCTGGTTCCGATAGGGGGAGGGGGCCTCATCAGTGGAGTGGCCGCGGCCTTGAAGCTCAGCCGCCCCGACATTCACGTGGTGGGTGTGGAGCCGGAGTGGGCCAACGACGCTCAAGCCAGCCTGCGAAGCGGCAGGATTGTGGAACTTCCCATCGAACAGACCGGCAGAACCATAGCCGACGGCATGAGAGCCACGCGCATCGGCGAGATCACCTTCGAACATATTCGGACCTTCGTTGACGATATCATCACAGTCAGCGAGCACGAGATTCGCAAGGCGGTGCGGAGGTTGATCCTGGATGCCAGATTGGTGGTGGAGCCCAGCGGCGCTGTGACCTTTGCCGCTTTCCTCTATCATCAACAGGAGTTGCCGCCTGCCCGGCGGAGCGTCACGGTGATCAGCGGCGGGAACGTCGATCCGGCACTGTTGACACAGATTCTGGCTGAAGAGGACTAGCGCGGTGGCGCATTAGACCAACAAGCCAGAAAAAAGATATCCACCAAGACACACGAAGGACGACGAAGGGACACTAAGGCGTTGGAGAAGGCTCGAGGGGGATCCGCCGAAGGTTGGGGGGGCACAAGTGATTCCCATCAAGGAGAACGACGATTGGGTGTATTTCCTCGAATCGTCTGCAGGGGAGTGTCGCGAGCCCTGAAGCCGCAGAGGGAGCCGGTCAGGCAGAGGCCAGGATTTCTTTCACAACTCTTCCGTAGACATCGGTCAGGCGCATATCCCGGCCACTGAAGCGATAGGTCAGCCGGGTGTGGTCCAGCCCCAGAAGGTGCAAAATGGTTGCATGGAGATCATGCATCTCCAGTGGGTTCTCCACCGCCTTGTAGCCCCACTCGTCGGTATTGCCGTAGGTCATTCCGCCCCGGACCCCGCCGCCCGCCATCCAAACGGTGAATCCGAACTCATTGTGGTCGCGCCCGTCTTCCTTTTGGGCAAAGGGCGTGCGGCCGAACTCGCCTGCCCACAGAACCAGGGTTTCCTCCAGCAAGCCGCGGCGCTTCAAGTCGGCCAGCAGCGCCGCGATCGGCTGATCGGTGGCCAGGGCGTTCAGATTGTGGTTCTTCGTCAGTTCGAAGTGAGCGTCCCAGCGGGAGATCCCCGGGATGGTGGGGCAGGTCAATTCCACGAAGCGGACGCCTCGCTCCACCAGGCGACGGGCAACCAGGCATTGCCGGCCAAACTGACGCGTCTGTTCGTAGGCCGCTTCTAGGCCGTACTGCCGCCGCACCGATGGAGATTCGTCGCTGATGTCCATCAGGTCGGGAACCTCCATCTGCATGCGGGCAGCCAACTCATAGTTGGCGATGGCCGACTCCACGGCGTCGGCTTTTCCAATCTGCCGAAGGGAGAGCCGGTCCAGATCCCTGATCAGATCCCGTTTGGCCGCTTGAAGCCGGGGCGGGGTCCGATCGGATCGGATGTTGGCCACGGGAGGGTCCTTGGCCTGAAACAGCGAGCCCTGATAAATGGCCGGCAGGAATCCGTTGGTGAAGCAGTCGATCCCGCCCGAGGGAATCACGCCGCCGTTCAGCACGATGAACCCGGGAAGATTCCGGTTTTCGCTGCCCAGTCCGTACACGCTCCAGGCTCCCAGGCTGGGCCGGCCCTGAATCCCGACGCCGGTGTGCAGGAAATAGTTGGCGCTGGTGTGTTCCGGAAACCTGGAGGTGAGGGAGTGGATGATGCAAAGGTCATCGACGTGACGGGAAGTGTGTGGGAAGAGATCGCTGACCCATAGACCGCTTTGGCCGTAGCGTCGAAAGCTCCAGGGGGATTGGAGGATGGCCCCTACTTCCTGGAACTGGGTGGCTTCCAGCTTGCCGATGACTTCCCCGGGGGGCCGGCCGTGGAAGCGCTTCAGCAGGGGTTTGTAGTCAAAGCTGTCGACCTGGGAAACTCCCCCTTCCATGTAGAGAAAGATGACGTTCCGAGCGCGCGGGCGCCAATGAGGCAACCTCGGAGCCGCGCGACCGCCCGACGCGGTTTCGCTCTTCGGCCTGGTTCCATAGGCAGGATCGGCCAGCAGCACCGACAGCGCCAGGGCGCCGAAACCGGTGGAACAGCAGCGAAGCATCTGCCGCCGGGTCAGCGGCTTGGGCATGGTGTCCATGGAGTGGCTCGCCGGGACAGGTCCTGGATGAATCCGGATCTTACGACTCATCGAATATAGATCAACTCCTTCACATTGAAAAGCGCGTGGCTCAGCGACTCCCAGCCGGAAAGGTCGTTGTCCGAAGAGGTCCGCAGGCGGGACATCCGTTCGAGCGATCTCAGGCAGGCGTCGATTTCGGCCGGGGTGGGCGGCCTCGCGAAGGCCTCCAGGTACATGAGCCGGATGCGCCGGGCGGGCGACTCTTCGCCGCCGGTTTTTTCCAGGCGGCGGGCCCACCTGCGGGCCTGCTCATGGAAGAAGGGATGATTCATCAGGGCCAGTGACTGGGCGGGAACGTTGGAAACGTCTCGCCGCCCCACCGTGGCGAAGGGCTTGGGCGTGTCGAAGGTCAGGAGCAGGGAGGACAGAAAGTTTCGCCGGGCAGCCATGTAGATGCTGCGGCGTCCGTTTCCGTCCAGGGGCCCCAGCTTTTTGGGAGCGCCTCGAAACAGGACCACGTCGCCTTTGTGAACCGGCACCGGCGGCCCGGACATCTGCAGATCGAGACGTCCCGAAATCGCCAGCACGGCATCCCGGATGCTTTCCGCCTCCAGCCGCCGCAGGTTCATGCGATGCAGCAGCCTGTTTTCGGGGTCGATCCGGGCGGCCGCCGGGTCGGATGCCCGGCTGGACATTCGATAGGTTTGCGATAGCACGATTCTGCGTATCAATTGCTTGAGCGAACCCCTGGCCCGGAACCGGAACCAGTGGGAGAGGTGGTCCAGCAGTTCCGGATGGCTCGGCCGTTCCCCCAGCCAGCCGAAGTTGTCCACCGAGGCCACGATGCCCCGGCCAAAGAGGTGGTGCCAGACACGGTTTACCCACACCCGGTCCAGCAATGGATTGGAGGAATCCGTCAGGACTTCCGCCAGTTGCAGGCGGCCGCTACCTCCACCGGAAGCCAGCGGTTCCTGACCGGCGACGACTTCCAGGAACCTCCTTGGGACTCGGGGGCCTGGTTGGTGGGGTTCTCCCCGCTGCAGCAGGGGGTGATCGATTCCATTGCCGTCGAGCAGAGCAGGGGCCGTGGTCGAGGCGGCTTGAATCCTGCTCAACAGTTCCCGCCGGCTGGAGAAGAACGGCTCCAGCTCCTGAAGTCGCATTCTTCGTTCCGAAGGCGGGCCCAGGCTGATTCGAGGGTGCTGTACCAGCCAGTCGGCAAGCCGGGCGAACGAGGCGGACCGGGGAGATCGGCCGATGGCGTCGGCCGCCATCTGTTCGGAAGCTTCCAGCAGCAGTTCCTGATAGACCCGGGCCAGGTCGGGCCAGGAACGGCAGTCCGCCAGTCTGTCGATCAGGAGGTCCTTGGGAGGCTCATAGGGAGGTGGCCTTCGCGGCGCCTCGATGACCATGGCGATCGCCAGGTCGTCCGATCCTTCGGGACTGAACTCCAGGTGCACCCGATGGCCGCGGTGGGCGGTCAGATCGTGCTCGATCCAGCGCAGTTGAGGAACGTCTTTCCAGCGTCGGGTCAGCTCGTCGTAAAGTGGGCCTTCCTGCAGGGTGTAGGAGTCGACGGTGGCGTAGACTCGAACCGTTCCCCGCGCCAGGTAGTAGAGCTTGCCTGTCTCGAGGCTGAAGGTCGGCGTGCGCAGGGTGCGTCCGGCACGCACCCAGTTGCGAAGGCGTTCAGGATTGCGTTCGGTTCCCGGAACCAGCTCCAAAACGTCCCAGACCGGGTCCTTGTGGGCGCCCCCGTGCCGGAACACACGGGCAACCGGAGAGGTGATGCGTTTCCCCAACCGCACCTGCCCGGCCTTTCGAGGACCGCTGCCGAATCCGGGACCGTCCACCCGCCAGTCACCGGGGCCCAGGCTTGTGTAGTCCTGAATGATCCGAGCGCCCGAGACCTGCAGGATCTCCTTCAGGCTGCGTTGCTTGCGCCAGGGATCCAAAACCTCCTTCAGGACCGCGGAAACTCCTTGCGGGTCCCGGCCGTCCCAATGGTGGACCACCCGGGCAATGGGGTGCAGCGGGTCGGACGGGTCCTCGAGGGCGTTCTTGACGGCGCTGGCCCAGTGTTTCAGCAGGTTTACGTCGAGGCGCCCGGGCCAGGCGACCGACTCCGCCAGCGATCCGCCGTCGTCGAAGCGGCATCCGGTCTCCCTTTCGGCTTCGACAAGTTTCCGAACCGCCGTCAGATAGGAGGCCGTTTGTTGCAGGTGCGGCTTCTGGGCCGACCCCACCGCCTTTAGAATCCGGGGCCGATACTCCGCCGCCAGGGCCTCCAGTTCGAGAGCCACCCGCCGGTTGTGCTCCATGGACTGGAAGCGAACCTGGCGGTAGCTGGAGCTCAGCAGGAAACCGAACAAGGCGTAGTAATCCCGCTGCGATATGGCGTCGAACTTGTGGTCGTGGCAGCGGGCGCAGGAAACCGTCAATCCCAGGAAGGTCTTGCTCAACACGTCGATCCGGTTGTCGAGCCGTTCGATTTCATCCTGGCGCAGGTCAACCGGAGAATCCTCCTCTTCACCGAAAAAGGGCCAACCGGTGGCTATCACCGATTCATTGATGCCGGTCGTGGGGTCTACTCGGGGAGCCGGAACCAGGTCGCCCGCGACGTGCTCGGCTACAAGTTGCGGGTAGGGAATATCGGCGTTGAACGTCCGGACCAGGTAATCGCGATACTGGAAGGCGTTGGCGATCAGGAAGTCGGTTTCGTGACCCCGGGATTCCGCGTAGTGCACCAGGTCCATCCAATGCCTGGCCCAGCGTTCGCCGAATCGGGGAGACGCCAGAAGGCGATCCACCACAAGGGCGTGGGCATCGGGTCTTCGGTCGTTGACGAACCGCTGAATCTCTTCCGGATCGGGGGGCAGGCCCGTCAAGGCGAAGGAAACCCGGCGCAGAAAGGTTCGGCGGTCCGCAAGTGGGGCGGGCGCCAGTCCCTCTTGCTCGAGCTTGTACAGCAGAAACCGGTCGACGGGATCGCGGGGCCAGCGACTATCCCGGGTGGGGGG
>VXMN01000249.1 GCA_009841055.1 Acidobacteriota bacterium | reverse complement strand
GGTGAAGTCTCCCGGGCCGGTCGGGCGCCGCCCCGCTCAAGGGCAAAGTCGGTGACCAGGTGGCCGACCCCGCCCGGGAACAGCAACTCCGCCAACAGGCGCAGATGCCGCTGCCGCAGAGTATCCACCAGTTCCCGGGGTACGGCCCCCGATCCGGTCACCGAGACGATCGAATCGATGACCTGGGACAACAGGCACATCGAAGCTGCCACTTGAAATCGGCCCGGAAACGGAAGACCGGCAAAGGCCCGGGCCTCGCGGATGCAGTGAGCGATGCTTTCTCTTGCGGGCCGGTAACGTTCCCAGGTAGCCAGGGTCTTCAAGATGCCGGTAAGGTCAACTCCCCCGTGGAGGCTGATGCTGCCGGGCGCAAGCGGAGATTGCCGTTGGACGCCCTTGGCCATGGCCTGCCGGTCGAGATCCACCAGGTGAACCTGTGCGAAGCGGCCGGTAAATCGGGCCAGGTCCAGGTCGTTGCAGTTGCCGGCGCCCAGGATGCAGAGCTTGGCGGAGGCCGGCTGAGGCGGCCGGCAAATCAGGTCGGCCACCGCTTCCCGGTGAGAACGGTAGAGGCGCCAGTTGTCCAGGGTCTCCCGGTTGAGCCGCAATTGGCGCGCTACCAGCGGGTTGGTCCACAGGCTCCTGTGAACGGGAGACGTCACGAACGATCCTCATCATTCGGCTCGGCATCGGTCGATTCGAGACGAAGGTCTACGGCTTCAAAGTTGAGGGGAGGCCGGCGGGACCGGTCCACGCTCAGCTTGAAGATGTCGAACCGGTTGTAACCGCCCACCACGTCGTGGATCTGCTTGGGAGCTACTGTTTGGGAGAGATCGATATCGGCGTAGAGGAGGCCTTCCTCGTTCTGAAGAATCCGGCTGACGGGGGTTCCCTCCGGACCCACGACCACCGAGATACCCCTGGGGCTTCCATCCAGGATGCGCGCGGCCTCGGGGGTCAGCCGGGCCAGGCGTTCCCGGGCGGCCGCATCCAGGAATCCGGAGGTCACCACGTTGAAGACCTTGCCTTCGAAGGAATGGGCGCCGGCCCGAATCCGTATGGCCTGCTTGAGATCGTAGTTGACGCCGGTGGCGGGATCCCGGGTGGGCCACATGGGGGGATAGGTGGACAGATGGACCTGCTCGCCCTGGGCCAGCAGGGCGAAACGGGCCAGGGGATTGGTGTTCTCACCGCAGATCAGCATTCCCACCCGACCCAGCCTGGTCTCGCACGCCTGCAGTCCGCTGCCGTCCCCGGGCGCCCAGACCAGCTTCTCGTAGAAGGTCGGGACCAGCTTGCGATGGTGGCAGAGGATGTCTCCCCGGTCGCTCAGGAGCAGGTTGGCGTTCCAGAGGCAGCCGGCGCTGACGGACGAGACTTCGTTGAATCCCAGCGAGACGAAAATGCCGCTGCGGCGGGCTGCATCCGCGACCTTGCCGATTTCCGGCCCGTCCACCCGCAGACTGCCGGCAGCGAGCTCGCAGAAGAGCGCATGGTTTTCAATGGGCGCCTGCAGGGCGCACCAGAGAGGGAAGGCGGGAACGTAGGTTTCCGGGAAGACGATGAGCTGAGCCCCGTTGCGGGCGGCTTCCCGGATCAGGGCGCAGGCCTTGTCCACGGTGGCGTCCCGATCGAGGAACACCGGGGCCACGTGAGCGGCGGCTACCTTGTAGGCTGGAGGTTGCATGGTGTATAGACGGTTCTTTCCCGCTCACTCCAACCGGGCCGCCAGCCCCTCCAGAATCGGGTCCAGGATTCGATTCAGCCGGGTAAAGCGACCGGGATCGGACAACATCTGTTCGGCGCTCTGAATAAAGGGTCTGTCGACGAGCTCGTCGGCGCAGCCGTGGGCCAGGTCCTCGAGGGCCTTCCGGGTGGTTTCGAGGTGGAATTGAAGCCCCAGGACCCGGTCGCCGTAGGCGAAGGCCTGGTTCCGGCAGGCCCGGCTCCGGGCCAGGTGGACGGCGCCGCGGGGCAGGTCGAAGGTCTCTCCGTGCCAGTGAAAGACCTCGGCTTGTTCGGGGAAAAGTCTCCCCAACGGGTGAGCAGCCGCCTCCCCGGAGCGCTGAATGGGAAACCAGCCGATCTCGGGCTCGCTGTTCTTGTATACCCTGGAGCCGAGAACGTCGGCGATGAGCTGGCTGCCCAGGCAGACGCCCAGAATGGCTTTATCGGCCTGGAGGGCCTGACCGATAAAGTCCTTTTCGGCCTTGAGCCAGGCCAGCTTGGACTCGTCGTTGGCGCTCATGGGGCCGCCCATCACCACCAGCCAATCGATCTCATCCACCGGCGGAAGCGGTTCGTCCCGATAGACCTCGGTCAGGCTGACCTCCCATCCGCGTTCCCGGAACCAGGGGAGCATGGATCCCAATCCCTCGAAGGGCACGTGCTTAAGGTAGTGAATTCTCATTCCGTTCCGAACGTGAACACCACGGTATGGCGGTAGGTCTGTCCCGGCCGCAGGATGATGGAGTGCCAGCCCGGCCGGCCCTCCTTGGTGATGGAATCGGGGAAGTGCTGGGTCTCCAGGCAGAATCCGGTCTGCTTGCGGTAGGCGATGCCTCCCTTTCCCTGGAACGACCCGTCCAGGTAGTTGCCGGTGTAGAGCTGCACTCCCGGCGCGGTGGTGTGCACTTCCAGGGTCCTGCCGGAAACGGGCTCCCGCACCCTTGCCGCCCGCCGCAACCGGCCGGGGGATCCGTCCAGAACGAAGTTGACGTCGTAGCCCTCGCGCTGGTCCTTGGCGTCCGGCGCGATATTTCCGATGTCTGCGCCGAGCGTCTTGGGCTTGGTGAAGTCGAAGCGGGTCCCCTCGACCGGGCTGATCTCGCCGGTAGGAACGCCCAGCCCATCCGATACCGTGTAGCTGGGCGCGTTCAACTGCAGCTCGTGTCCCAGCACGTCGGCGGCGTCATGCCCCGCCAGGTTCCAGTAGGCATGGTGGGCCAGGTTGACGATGGTGGGGGCATCGGTTTCGGCCTCCATCTCGAACCTCAGCGTGTTGTCGTCCGCCAGGGTATAGGTGGTCGTGGTGGTCAGATTTCCCGGATAGCCTTCCTCTCCGTCGGGGCTGGTGTAGGTCATGGTCACCGAAGCCCCGCCATCGGTTTCGGACTCGCCTGCCACCGTCCACACCTTTCGGTCGAATCCCTGGTCTCCTCCATGCAGGTGGTGTTCCCCGTAGTTTTTGGTCAGGGTGTACTCACGGCCGTCGATCGTGAACCGGGCGTTGGAAATCCGGTTCACCACCCGCCCGCAGATGCAGCCGAAGTAGGGATGGCGCGGCAGGTAGCCGGCCAGCTTGTCGAACCCCAGGGTGACGTCCGCCATCTCGCCCCGGCGGTCCGGAACGTGCATCTCGGTGAGAATCGTGCCGTAATTGGTGATTTTGGCTTTCAAGCCCCTGCGGTTGGTGAGGGTGTAGAGAAACACCGGTGACTCTCCCACCTGTCCCCACTCCACCTTTTGCAGTCGGACCGGCTTTTCTCCGTCACCGGACCGGCTGGATTCGGGCGAAACGCAACTCGGAGTCCCGGCCAGAAGGCCCAAGGCCATCAGGGTCGGCGCAACTTCTCGGTAGCCTCTCGTCATGAGTTCCTCCGGTGAATTGGCGGGCGATTGCCGTCCATGGAATGGGTCGCCTCCGGCCGGGAACCGCTCCCCTGGCCGGCCGGCCAAGCCGGCGGCTGTTCCGACCTGGAGGTGAGCAGTCGAACGTCGAACTAGGAGTCCTTGTCCACGAAAACCGGCTGAATCCAGGCCGTGTATCCGTTGGAGTCCACCACCCGGGCCCGCACATATCCCTTGCCGCCCTGGATCCGATAGCGGGCCGTCAATCCGTGAACCCTGGTCAGCAGGCGGCCCCCTTCACCGATGAAATAGGTAGTGTACTTGAAGGTCGGTTTCTCCTCGATCGAGATCTCGATTCCCTGGTCGTCTGCCCTCAGGTCCGACAGGGAAACGCCGGTGGAAGCGTAGAATCGACCCGCCTCCAGGCCCTCCATGATGGCCGCCGTCGAGAGACGGGGAGCCTGCACCACCACCCATCCGCGCCCGGGATTGAGACGGTCGGGAGAAAATTCTCCCTTGAATTGATGGGCGTCATCCACGGCAATTCCGTAGATGAGCTTGCCGCTGCTGAGAATCTCGTCCCAAATGGCTTCCAGTCCGGGCGAGCCGCCGCCTCCGTGGTTGTGGACCGACGGCGCGCCGTTGTAGATCTCGAAGAGCTTATTGTTGCTGACCTGGCGCATTTGATCGGCTGTCAGTGCCCAGCGGAAGTTGGGATGGTTGATGTGGGGCACGCCGCCCACTCCGCGGATGGCGTCCACGTTGCGCTGGAGCATGTCCACCTGGTCGGAGCCGCCTTGGGGCGGGACGACCTCCCGCAGGTTCAGCCCGTTGATGTGGATGGGGCTTCCTTCGAAGCTGTCGGTGACTTCTTCTCCGTTGATGACCAGGAACTGCTCTCGGGCTGCAAATATGCTGTTGAGGCCCTTGACCTCGGTCAGAAAGTTATGGTCCGTCAGCACCAGAAAGTGATAGCGGTGCTCCTTGTACCAGCGCACCACCTCGTCCGGGGTGCTGTCTCCGTCCGAGTTGATGGTGTGGGTGTGGGTGTTCCCCTTGTACCACTGCAACGGCTCACTTGGCCTCATGGCCAGCAGCAGGAGGGGAATGAATGCGAAGGCAAGGTGAATGCGTTTCATGGGACCTGGTGTGGAACCTCCATCGGAGATGGTAATCCTTTTTCCGAGACAGGACACTTGGACGGAAAGCGTGCCTAAACATAACCCATCCCTCCGAGCCAAGGCAACGATTCCCCTAGGTTGCGGGACTCCCCGGGTAAATTGAAAGACAAAGCCGGACCGACCTGCAATACCGGTTCACAGGGAACTGCGTTGCGGAGCCTGGAAAAGGTCCTCCCGCCGCTCCTGCAAACAGTCCCTGCAGGATTCCGAGACGATGGAGGTGACTCGTGGTTGATGAGGATTCTTCAAAGAGATCGAGGTCCTTTTTTGGGGCCACGCCCGCGGGCGGACACTTTTCACTGGTTGATGCAGACCCCGGACCGCTACGATAGGCCGTAATGGCTGGAATCCTGCTATCCGTATTCCGGATTTTGCTGCTTTGCGGACTGCTTCTCTTCTTGGGTGTGAGACAGCATGCGGTCGGTCCGGAGGCGGCCGCAGACTCGGACTGGCCCCAGTTCCTGGGCCCGCAGCGGAACGGAGTCTATGGGGGACCGGCGATTTCCGGTTCCTGGCCCGCCTCGGGGCCTCCCGTCCTGTGGCGGAAACCGGTGGGAGAAGGGTTCAGCGGAGCGGTGGCGCAGGCCGGGCGCCTGATTCTGTTCCATCGGCTCCAAAGCCGGGAACGAGTGGAGTGCCTCGAGGCTCAAAGCGGCCGGCCGTTGTGGCAATACGACTATCCTACCGACTACCGGGACGATTTCGGTTTCGACGGCGGGCCGAGAGCCACCCCGTCGATTTGGGACGGCAAGGTCTACACCTTTGGGGCACAGGGGGTCTTGCATTGCCTGGAGCTGGAAAGCGGCAGGAAAGTCTGGAGCCTGAACACCCACGAGAAGTTCGGCGTTCGCAAGGGCTTTTTCGGCGCCGCCTGCTCCCCGCTGGTCGAGGACGGGCGGCTTTTCCTGAATGTCGGCGGAGCGGAGCAGGCGGGGCTGGCGGCCTTCCACGCCGGCACCGGGCGGGTTCTGTGGACCGCCACCGATGACGAGGCCAGCTACTCCTCTCCCGCCATGGCCACCCTGGGCGGCCGCCGCCAGGTGCTGTTCCTGACCCGCACCGGACTGGTTTCGGTCGATCCGAAGAGCGGAGAGGTTCTGTTTCGTTTTCGCTGGAGAGCCCGCAGCCGCGCCTCGGTGAACGCCGCAACCCCGCTGGCGGCGCCCCCCCTGATTTTCCTATCGGCCAGCTACGGGACCGGAGCGGTTCAGCTCAGGGTCAAGGGCGCCGAGCTGGAAACGGTCTGGACCTCGGACGAGTCCCTTTCCAACCACTATTCGACCAGCGTGATCCGAGGGGAGCACCTCTTCGGGTTCCACGGCCGCCAGGAATATGGCCAGTCCCTGCGCTGTGTGGAGTTGGAGACGGGGCGGGTTCTCTGGAGCCGGGATGGTTTCAAAGCCGGTACCTTGAGCCTGGCAGGGGACCGGCTGGTGGTGCTGAAGGAAAACGGGGAGCTCCTTCTGGTTGCGGCCTCGCCTCGGGAATTCCGCCTCATCGCCAAGGCCAGGGTCCTGGCTCCGACCGTACGAGCCTATCCCGCCCTGGCCGACGGCCGCCTGTTTGCACGCAACCGGAAGGAGTTGGTGGCCGTGGACCTTCAGCCGGATCGATAGCCGGTGTTTCCGACCGTGTTTCACTCGGGCGAAGAGCGCACCGGGCGTACTCGCCACTCAGGCTGTACGATTCTGCGCGGCAAAGTACTCCCGGGTGACCTTGAAGACCATTGGAGCCAGCAACAACAGGCCCACCAGGTTCGGCACCGCCATCAGCCCGTTGAGGGTGTCGGACAAATTCCAGACAAAATCCACCTTCACATTGGCGAAACTCAATGCCGCCGCGATCCACACCACGCGGTAGACGATCAGGCTCCTTTCGCCAAGCATGTATTGCCAGCATCGCTCGCCGTAATAGGACCAACCCAGGATGGTGGTAAAGGCGAAGACCACCAGCGCGATGGTGACCACGTATTGCCCCCCGGGTATGGAGGCCTGGAACGCGGTGGACGTGAGCACCGCGCCGGTGAGACCGCCGCCGCCCGCCCCCGTAGCCGTCCAGGCGCCCGAGGTGATGATCACCAATGCCGTCATGGTGCAGACGATGAGGGTGTCGATGAAGGTTCCCAGCATTGCGATGATGCCCTGACGCACCGGATTGTCGGTCCTGGCGGCGGCGTGGGCGATGGCCGCTGACCCCAGGCCGGACTCGTTGGAGAACACGCCGCGGGCCACGCCGAAGCGAACGGCCGCCGCCACCGCGGCCCCGGCAAAGCCCCCCATGGCCGCCGCAGGCGTGAACGCATGGGTAAAGATCAGGCCAAGGGCCGCCGGAACGTCAGCGATATTGACGATGAGGATCAGCAGGGCGGCTCCGATGTAAAGGACGATCATGGCCGGAACCAGCTTGCCGGCAACTTCTCCGATCCGTCGGATGCCGCCGACAATGACGATTCCCACCAGCACCGCCACCACGATTCCGGTCAGGTAGGTCGGAACGGCGAAGCTCTTTCCCAGAGCGGCCGCCATCGAGTTGACCTGGACGGCGTTACCGATGCCAAAGGCAGCCGCGGCGCCGAAAAGGGCAAAGGCGAGCCCCAGCCACTTGCCCAGCTCGGGCGCGAAGGCGCCCACACCGTTGCGGAGGTAGTACATCGGGCCCCCGACGTAGGTGCCCGAGTTGTCCACCTCGCGATAGGTGACCGCGCAAACAGCCTCGGCATACTTGGTGGCCATGCCGAACAGGGCGATGAGCCACATGTAGAACATCGCGCCCGGCCCCCCGAGCGCAATGGCGGTAGCGACCCCGGCGATGTTCCCGGTGCCGACCGTTGCCGACAGCGCCGTCATCAGCGCATTGAAAGGTTTGACCTCCCCTTCGCCGCCGGCATCGCTCTTGTCGAACAGGAGCCGGAAGCCATAGCCCACCTTGCGCCAAGGCATGAATACCAGGCCGAGCTTCAACAGAACGCCATTGACTCCACGCATCCCCAGCATCGGCGGCCCCAAGGCG
>VXMN01000057.1 GCA_009841055.1 Acidobacteriota bacterium | reverse complement strand
CCCGGGCGCCCCCCCGACCAGACACACACCCCCCACCCAGGAGGCCCGCCCCGACCAGCCGAGGCCGAACTCCTTCTCCAGGGTGATGTTCCACTGCTGGTCATAGGGCCAGTTGTTCTTGCGCAGGTCAACGTCGGCGGAAGTCAGGCTGGTGGGCCCCACCTGCCCTGCCGGGAAGGGGCGCTCCCAGGTAAAGCTGGGAACCCCGTTGACGATCTCGTTGTCCTGGAACAACTCGCTGAACTGATAGGGCCCCCAGACGTGACCGGCCAGGATTCCGGCGCGGTCGAACTCCCCGAAGACGTTGGCGATGGCCCAGGCCGTGGACTTCACGAAGGGCACGTGGAAGACGCCGTAGCCGCCCCGGATGACAAGGCTGTCGGTGGCGCGGAAAGCCAAGCCCAGGCGAGGATCAACCAGGACGCTCTTGAAATTCCTCAAGCCGGAGGGATAGCCGGCGTCCCCGGCCGTGACCACTTCAATGGGAAAGTTGGGAGCGATGGCCTGCATCGACCGGTCGTTGGGCACCACCACTCTCGCCGTTTCGAGGTCGAAGTTGTAAATGGTATCGCCCAGGACCTCGCTGGGAACGCCGTAATGCTGGAAGCGGATTCCCGGTGTGATGGTGAGCCGGGGCGTCACCTTCCAATCGTCCTGGAAGAAGAAGCCGAACTCGTTGTGGCGGGCTTCGGCCCTGGGACGGACACCGTCGATCTGGGTCGTGAAGGGCAGTCCCAGCAGCAAATCTCCAAAATCGTAGCCGGTAAACCTTCCGTTGAAGTCGAAGATCCCGAACGGCGCCGGAATGCTGATGGTGCTGAACATGTGCGGGGACTGGTGGCGAAACTCGATTCCGGTCTTGAAGAGGTGGGTTCCCCGGTTGACGGAAATATTGTTTCGCCACTGCTGGACCTCGCCATCCTCGTAGTCGGTCTCACCGGAAAAGAGCGACCCGATGAGGGTGGAGGGCAAGGGGTTGAAGGATCCCAGATGGGAGCTGAGCTGCCGCCCCAAGGTGCGCACCTTGATGTGGGGGGTTCCCACGCCTTCCCGGAGGACGCGACCGCCCAACTCGGTGACTCCCAGGATCTGGGTCAGGTAATCCCGCCCCTGCACGTCTCCGACCGCCCAGACCGACTGCTGCCGGTTCCAGGCATACTGGAATTCGTTGACCACGTTGGCCCCGAAGGTGTGGCTGTTGGAGATGCTGATGGCCCTGGTGTTCCCCCTTTCCACGAAGCCCGCGTTGGGAAACGGGTCGCCACGGCCTTCAGGAGAGACATTGTTGTAGCGGTAGTGGGCGATGGTCAGCGTGTTGGTTTCGCTGATGGCGTGGTCGAAGGTGTACTTCTGCCAGTTGTTGTCGGATGCGTTGTAGGAAATGTAGCGGAAGTTATCGAACAACGCCCCCGGTGGTCCATAGTTGGGCAAAGGCAGAACGCCGGTGTTGTCCAAGACTCTTCGGGCAATGGGGCTGATCATGCTCTCCGGCACAATGTTTCCCGGGAAGGGCTGCTGAATCCCGTTGACCACGTCGTAGGGGTTGGTGGGACAGGGCACGGTGGGGTTGGGATTGGCGGCGCTGGGGAACACGCAGTTGGAGAAGGCGATGAACTCGTTGAGGTCACCTCTCCGCATCGCGGCCGTGGGAACCACGCGGCCCCGATTGAAGACCGGGTTCTCCCTGGAGGCCGGCTGATAGAGAAAGTGGAAGAAGGTCTTGTTGCGGCCGTCGTAGATCTTGGGGACCCAGACGGGGCCGCTGGCCTCGTAAGACCATCGCTTGGACGTCTTGGAAGGCGGCCTGGGACCTGAATTGCCGGAAGGCAGGGCATTGAGAGCCGGATTGCGAAACTCCCCGAAGATCTCACCGTGAAACTGGTTGGTTCCCTGCTTGCCGATGCCGAAAACGTTGGTCGGCACCCGATACTCGGCGGCGGCGTTGAAGTCGACCTGGTGGACTTCCTGCAGGGTCTCCTGGGTCGCCCGGAAAGAGCCGTAGGCGTTGGTGGGGATTCCGTCCTGCTCCTCGCTCAGGTTGTTGGCGAAGCCGCCGTGCACCTGGGCGCGAGCCTCGGTACCGGGGTTCTGGTAGATATTGTAGATGAGGGCGGCGCCGATGTTGGCTCCGTAGACCTCCTGATTTCCGAGGCGGTGCTTGATGACCGACGTATCGGTGTCGATGGTGGCCCCCTCTTCCGAAACCGTGATCTCGGTGGCCTGCTCGCCGATTTCCAGCTCGACGTCCACCCGGCGGACGTCGCCGGCATAGACTACCACTCCGGTGTTGACGTACCGCTTGAAGCCCGGCAGCGTCACCGCAATGGTGTAGGTGCCGTTGTCGAGTCCTCTCAATTCGTAGTCTCCGACCTCGGTGGTCACCGTGGTGCGAGAGATTCCGCTGGCCTCGTTGGTGGCCGTGACTTCGGCGTTGACAATGGCGGCGCCGCTGGGATCGGTAACGGTCCCGCGGAATCCGGACAACTGGACTTGGGCCTCCAGCAGGGCCGCGTTGAACGACAGGCCCGCGACCAGCGCCGGAATCAAGGTCAGGATCAGAAAAGCCTTGTTGGAAAGTAGAGACCTCATGGGGATCGATTCCTCCAAATGGGTTAGAGGGAGACTAATGTTTTTAGTGCAAGCAAGCCTGGCTTCGGCCCGAGTCGGTAGCAGCTTTCGATACTGCTCAATGACCGCAACCGCCCGATTAAGCTGCAATTCGACTGCCATTGAAGAGCAAAAAAAGTCTTTTTTGAAAACTACCACAATCGTTGGAAGAAAGACAGGACTTTCCGCCTCTTGCCAACTGGAATATCGCCCCGGCATTTCCGCGAAAATACGGCATCCCGGATCCCTCTACAGAATCTCGTAGCTGGCCGCCGGCTATGGGGCTCTCCCCTCCACGACGACGTGGTAGCGATTGGTTCTCAGTCCGGTCAGGCGCTGCCGCCGGCCGCTGGGCCATTGGATGGTGGCTCCCACTCGATCGGGGCCGGCCACACCCAGCCCAAAGATCAGGCGCTTGTCGTGGGAGGCCAGGAAGCTCCCCCCTCCGGTCAGCCACCGGACACTCTTGCGGTCCCCCCGGTCGATCTCCACCCGGGCGCCGATGGCGTCCCGGTTGCTTCGGGTTCCCTCCAGCCGGAACCCGATCCAGGTCGAGTCCTGGCCCCGGTTGTTGCGCAGCAGCAGCGGGCGTTGGTTGAGCCGGACCAACAGCGCATCGGCATCGCCGTCGTTGTCGAAGTCGCCCGTGGCCAGGCCGCGAGCCGCATGACCGGTCCTGAAAACCGGCCCGGCCCGCTCTGCCAGATCCTTCAGTTTTCCCCGGCCGTCATTGCCCAGCAGAAGGGGGAGCTGGAGATAGGTGATGTCTCTGCGGGCCAGCTCGATGGTCCGGGTGACGTGGCCGTTGACGATGACCAGGTCCTGGTGGCCGTCGTTGTCGTAATCGATGAAGCGGACCCCCCAGCCCACGTAGGGCACGGTGAACCGGGTGAGCCCCGAATTCCGCGAAAGCTCCCGGAAGGGGAATTTTCCTCCGTTGCGGTAAAGGGCGTGAAACTCGTCGTGAAAGTTGGTGACCACGAAATCGGGGTTCCCGTCTCCGTCGAAGTCTCCGGCGTCGATGCCCATACCGGACCGGGCCACCCCTTCCGGGTTGAAGGCCATGTCGGCCTCGAAACCCACCTCTTCGAAAGTCCCGTCCTGCTTGTTGAGCAGCAGCAGGTTGGGCGTGGCATCTCCGGCGACCAACAGGTCCTGCCAACCGTCGCCGTCGGCATCGATGCTCACCACCCCGAATGCCCGGCTCCTGTGCCGGTCAATCCCGGAGGCCTTGCTGACATCCTCGAAAGCACCGTCGCCCCGGTTGCGGAACAGCCTGGACCGGCTGGGAGTGTAGGACTTCTGATCGCAATAGGCGGGAATCCCCTTGTGATCGCAGGTGATGGGATTGGAGAACGACAGCTCGGCGTAGTTGCACACGAACAGGTCCAGCAGGCCGTCCCGGTCATAGTCGATCCAGGCTGCGCTGGCTCCCCAGCGTTCCGGGTTCTCGACGCCGGCGCTATCCGTTGCGTTCTCGAAAGTGCCGTCGCCATTGTTGCGAAACAGCGTCGAGGAGGGGAACCCGGTGACGTAGAGATCCTGATCGCCGTCATTGTCGTAGTCGGCGGCCGCCGCACCCATGCCGTAGAATCGAACCCGCCCGACTCCCGCACGGTCCGCAACCTCCTCGAACCTGCCCTGGCCCAGATTGCGATAGAGCGCATTGCGCACCGGCGTCGGGCTCTTGCCTCTCGGAGTCTCGCCTCCGTTCACCAGGTAGATGTCCAGCAGTCCGTCCCCATCGAAATCGAGGAAGGCCGCCCCCCCGCAGGAGGTTTCGATCAGGAAGCGGTCCGGAGACTCGCCGTTGAAGTGCTTCCAGGTAATGCCGGCTGCCTCGGTCACGTCGGTGAAGACGGGGGTCTCGCCGGGCGCCGCGGCCTGTCCGGCCCCGCCCCGCGGAATCATGGAAAGGGCTCCGAAAATCCCAAGCACCAGCCCCATCAAGGGAACCCGGATCCTGGTACCGATGCGACTATGGCAAGACAAGGTCAAGGGAGGTTTGCCCCAGGTAAGTCCTACGCGAAAGAGCCGGTGGGCACGCTTTCAACAGGAAATTATACCAGCAAGGGAGGGGCTGAAACCGGAGCCCGTTAGGGCCGGAGCTCTCAAGAAGCAGGCAAGGGGGCCGGGTTCACGGGGACTGCGCGCTGTTCCCGTTCCTGCCGGACTTCCGCCTCCAGCCAGGAAAGGACACGGCTCAACTTCTCCATGCCCTCGCGAATCTGGTCGGCGGTGACAATCAGAGGCGGGGCGATCATCAGCAGATTGGCGCGAGCCAGCAGGTGCAACCCCTCCGCCCAGGCACGGCGGCGAATGCGGATGGGCAGTTGGGCATCCACAACCGGCGGAGCCAGCGGCTGCCTGGTCGCCCGGTCGGTCACCAGCTCGAGGCAGGTCAGCAGGCCCTTGCCCCGGACGTCGCCGATTATGGAGTGCTTTCGCTTGAGGTCCTGTAATTCCTCCATCAGCAACTGGCCCATTCTGCGGGCGTTCTCCACGCAGCCTTCCTCCCGATAGGCGACCAGACAGGCCCGGGCCGCCGCCGTAGCCAGGGGACTGGCCGCATAGGTGCTGCCGATGGGAAGCATCCGGCTCTCGAAATGGCCGCTGATGCGGGGACTCACCACCACGGCGCCCATGGGAACATAGCCGGAGGTGATTCCCTTGGCCATGACCATGATGTCGGGAACCACCGAGTCGTGGTTGACGCCGAACCAGGCGCCGGTGCGTCCGAAGCCGGTGATGACCTCGTCGGCAATCAGCAGGATCCCGTGGCGGTCGCAGAGGTCCCGCAGACCGGCCAGGTAACCCTCCGGCAGGGGAAAGCCTCCGGCGGCTCCGGTAACCGGCTCCACCACCACTGCGGCCACGGTCGCCGGGTTTTCCAGCTCGATCTGCCTCTCCAGGGCCTTCAGGCAGTGAATGCCGCAATCGGGATAGGTGAGTCCGAAATCACAGCGATAGCAGTAGGGGTCGAAAAAGCGAACGGACCCTGCCGGACCGGGCTCGACCGCCATGCGCCGGGGATCCCCAGCCGTGCCTAGAGTGTTGAAGGTCGTTCCGTGGTAGCTGCGGTACTTGGCAAAGATCTTGGGCCGGCCGGTCACCATGCGGGCCATGATGAAGGCCAGCTCGTTGGCCTCGCTGCCGCTGTTGACGAACATGCACTTGTCGAGGTCGCCCGGAACCAGATCCGTCAGTTCATCCGACAGCAGGGACCTCTCGGCGGTCAGAAGTTGGGGGGAAATGCAGCAGGCCTGTTCGGCCTGCCTCTTGATGGCCTCTGTGACCCGGCGGTTCCCGTGTCCGAGGTTGCAGTTGAACAACTGGGAGAGGAAGTCGAGGTAGCGCCGGCCCTGCCGGTCCCGGAAGTAGACTCCTTCGGCCCCGGAAAACTCCAGCACCGGGTCCTCGCACTCCTGGACTGTCCAGGGAATAAAGATGTGCTGGCGGTCGGCTGTCATCTTGAAGTTCCCCAACACTCTACCCAAGGTCCGGTCAAGGTGTCAAAAGATTCCTGGCAGGCGGCATGGGAACGGAATTGCCTGTGATGCGTTCTCGGAGACCTGTGATAGGATATACTCAGGCTATACATAGAGTCTATTCGGGAGGCGGTCCATGTTGACCAGGGTCCAGAAATGGGGAAACAGCCAGGGGCTTCGATTCAGCAAGGCTATATTGAACGAAGCCCGGATCGAGGTTGGCGACACGGTGAATGTCTCAGCCCGCAAGGGGCGAATCGTGGTTGAGCCTGCGACCCGAGTGCGAGGGAGATACGAGTTGCAGGCGCTGCTGGCCAGAATGCCGAAAGACTATTTGGCGGAAGAGGTGGAGTGGGGACAGCCCCCTGGAAAGGAAGTCTGGTAGGTGCCGGGCTACGTACCGCAAAAAGGGGATTTCGTGATCCTGACCTTTGACCCGCAGGCAGGGCACGAGCAAAAAGGCCGGTGCCCGGCTCTCGTGGTCAGCAATACGCCCTTCAACCGCCATACCGGGCTGGCCATGGTCTGCCCCATCACCAACACCTTCAGGAACATTCCCTTTCACGTTTCAGTTCCCGAAGAGTCGTCTCTCTCGGGATATATAATGGCCGAACAGATAAAGTCCGTTGACAACGCGAGCCGAAAGGTGAAGTTCGTTCAGACGGCGCCGGGGCCGGTCCTCAATGAAGTCCTGAGCCTTTTGGATGCTTGCCTCTATAATCCGGGCTGACTCTGTTGCCGGCCCCTCGCCGACCTTGTTCCGATCCAATTCCGAAACCGGAATTCAGTCCCCCAGTCGGAACGGGCTCCTTCCCTCAAGCCGTCAGACTTCCAGGTTGTATCCCTGCTCCTCGTGCAGAGAGATATCCAACCCCTCGGTCTCCACCTCTTTGGAGGCTCTCAGGCCGATGATACCATCCACGATCTTCAGCAGGATGAAGGAGATCACGCCGCTGTAGACCAGGGTGACCACGACGCCGATGACCTGGACTCCGAACTGGGAGCCGATGGTCATGCCGTCTGCCAGACCTTGCCCGCCCAGACTCTCGGCGACGAAGACTCCGGTCAACAGGGCTCCCACGATTCCGCCGACGCCGTGCACACCGAAGACGTCCAGGGAGTCATCGTATCCCAACTTGTACTTGAGGATGGTGGAAGCCCAGAAACAGCAGGCCCCGGCCGCGATCCCGATGACGATGGCCCCGAGAGGCCCCACGCTGCCGGAGGCGGGCGTGATCGCCACCAGGCCGGCCACGGCGGCGGTGACAATTCCCAGCACGCTGGGTTTGCCGTTCCTGACCCACTCGATGAACATCCAGGTGAGGGCGGCGGCTCCGGTGCACACCTGGGTGACCAGCATGGCCATGCCGGCGGCGCCGTCTGCGGCCAGGGCGCTTCCGGCATTGAAGCCGAACCAGCCCACCCACAGCATGGAGGCGCCCACGACCGTCAAGGTCATGCTGTGCGGCGGCATGGGAGCCGTTGGATAGCCGCGCCTCTTGCCGATCAGGATGGCTGCGACCAGTGCCGCGATACCGGCATTGATATGAACCACGGTGCCCCCGGCGAAATCGAGGATGCCCAGCTCGCCGAAGAAGGAACCGTCACCGGCCCAGGTCATGTGGCAGATGGGGGCGTAGACGATGAGGGACCAGGCTGCCATGAAGACCACCATGGCCGAGA
>VXMN01000163.1 GCA_009841055.1 Acidobacteriota bacterium | reverse complement strand
TGAATTACTGGAATAACTTGTAACGAGTGCTTCGGAGACGTGATTGAATCAATGCAATCCAGCAGCGATTCATCGAGGTTATTCCAGTAATTCAACAACGTCCCCTATTTGTCCGAATCGGCGGCCGCCACCGTCTGGACGTCCTTGTCGCCCCGGCCGGACAGGTTCACCAGCAGCAGGTCCTCTTCCCGGAGCCCGGGAGCCAGCCGCATGACCTCGGCGACGGCGTGAGCGCTTTCCAGGGCTGACACGATACCCTCGGTTCGACTCAGCAAATGGAGGGCCTCCAGAGTCTCCTCATCGGTGGCGGAAGTGTAGCGAATGCGTCCCTGATCCCTCAGGAAAGCGTGCTCCGGCCCCACCGAAGCGTAGTCCAGGCCTGCAGAGATGGAGTGGGTCTTGGCAATCTGTCCGTCCTCGTCCTGCAGCACGTAGGAGTAGGTTCCCTGGAGGATCCCCGGCTTCCCACCGCTGAAGCGTGCCGCATGTTCACCCAGGTTCGAACCGCGACCGCCGGCCTCGACTCCCACCATGGCCACCGATTCGTCTTCCAGGAAGGCATGGAAGAGCCCGATGGCATTGCTGCCCCCTCCCACACAGGCCACCAGGGTGTGAGGCAGTCGGCCCTCCCGTTCCAGAATCTGCTCGCGGGCCTCCCTTCCGATGACCGACTGAAAATCTCTCACCATCATGGGGTAAGGGTGGGCGCTGAGAACGGAACCGATCAGGTAGTAGGTGCTGCGCACGTTGGTGACCCAGTCCCGAATGGCCTCGTTGATGGCGTCCTTCAAGGTCTGACTGCCGCTGGATACCCCGTGGACCCCGGCTCCCAGCAGGCGCATGCGAAAGACGTTCAATTCCTGCCGCCGCATGTCTTCCTCACCCATGTAGACTTCGCAGTCCAGGTCGAGCAGAGCGCACACGGTGGCGGTGGCGACGCCGTGCTGTCCGGCCCCGGTCTCGGCGATGACCCGCTTCTTGCCCATCCGTTTCGCCAGCAACCCCTGACCCAGGCAATTATTGATCTTGTGAGCCCCCGTATGATTCAGATCCTCCCGCTTGAGGTACACCGTGGCCCCGCCAAGCTGCCGGGAGAGTCTATCGGCCCGAGACAGGGGGGTCGGCCGTCCACTGTAGTCGCGCAACAGCCGATCCAGTTCCGCCTGGAAGCCGGAATCCTGCCGGGCTTGCAGGTAGGCCTGCTCCAACTCCTCCAGGGGATGCATCAGGGTCTCGGGCACGAACTTGCCCCCATAGGGACCAAAGTGCCCCCGGCTGTCCGGAATCTGTCCCATGTTTCCCATTCTGGTAGTTCTACTCCTTTAACTCCCGCCGGGCTCGATGGATCTCATCGAAAAGCGCCGCCATCTTCCGGTGGTCCTTGCAACCCGGCTCCCGCTCGATACCCGAGCAGATGTCGATGCCGTAGGGCCGCACCCGGCTAATGGCTCCATACACATTATCAGGATTCAGCCCACCCGCCAGAATGACGCGCCCGAACCGCTTGGCCGCCAGGGCCAGGTCCCAGTCAAATGCCTTCCCGGTGCCGCCAGGCAGGGGGCCACCGGCGGTATCCAGCAAGAAGGCCTGCACGGGAAAGGCGGAGATGCGATCCAGTTCAAGCCTCGAGCCCACGCCGAAGGCCTTGAACACCGGCAGCGGCCTGATACGGCGGGCGTAGTCCGGACTCTCCGAGCCATGCAACTGCACCGTTCCCAGGCCGGTGGCGCGGGCAATTTCCACCACCTGCTCGGGACGGCGCTCGTCCACAAAGACCCCCACGGTCGAGACCAGCGGCGGCAGCCCCTCGATCAGCAACCTGGCCCGTTCGGGTTCGATGTATCGCGGGCTCTTGCGGTAGAAGTTGAAACCCAATGCGTCCGCTCCGAGCTCGACGGCCGCCCGGGCATCCTCCAGATTGGTGATGCCGCAGATTTTCGTCTTTACTTGCATGGCTTGTCCGCAACAACTGCAGCTTCAGTTGCTGAACGTGTCGATTGAATAACTAGCCACTGACCACTAGCCACTGGTCAATTGACGCTGTGGACCATCAACTCCCGCAAGGCCTTGCCGGGTTGGGCCGACTTCATCAACGATTCGCCGATCAGAAAGGCGTCGTACCCGGCCTCCCGCAACTGTCGAATATCCCCCGGAGCCTTGATCCCGCTCTCGCTTACGGAAAGGACCGATTCCGGAATATGGGGAGCCAGTTCGAGCGAGGTGCCCAAATTAACCTCGAAGGTATTCAGGTTACGATTGTTGACGCCGATCAACCTGGCTCCGGCGTCCAGGGCAACCTTGAGCTCCTGCCGATCATGGACCTCCACCAGGACTTCCAGCCCCAGGCGATCCGCCAACTGCTTCAACTTCAACAGCCGTCGCGGCGTCAGTATGGCCGCGATCAGCAACACGGCGTCGGCGCAACAGGCCGAGGACTCATAGATCTGATAGGGATCCAGAATGAAGTCCTTGCGCAGCACGGGCCGGGAAATGCTGCGCCGGACCGATTCCAGGTGCTTCACGGAGCCCTGAAAATAGTTTTCTTCCGTCAAAACGGAGATGGCTGCAGCCCCATGGGATTCATAGTCCACGGCGATTTCGATCGGCTCGAAGGGATCTCTCAACAGCCCCCTGGAAGGAGAGGCCTTCTTCATTTCGGCAATGCAACTGACCGGGCCCGTGCGCCTCAAGGCATGGTAGAGGGACCGGGGCGCCATGCCCGGATCCCGCCGTCTCGCCAGGGCCTTCTCCTCGGACAAGGGACGGATTCTCTTGAGCTGCTGGACCTGTCGTCGGCGGGCCTTGACGATTTCAGTCAAGACGTTTCCCGGCATCGGTTTCCTCTCCAGTGTCCTGTCCCGGAAACAGGATTGTCATCTCGGCATTTTTCACCGGCTCAATCCGGGGCCTGAATCTGCCGGTTGGAGCACTCCACCAACCCCTCCAGCCTGGCCAGCGCCCACCCATGCTCCAGGGACTGGCGGGCCACCTCCACCGCGGCCTCAAGCGAATCCGCGCGCCCCGACACGTAAACCCCGGCGGCAGCGTTCAGGAGCACGATATCCCGTTGGCCTTCCGTGCACTCTCCCTCCAGAACTCCCCGCAGAATCCGGGCGTTCTCCACAGCGTCGCCGCCCTGAACCTGGTCCAGGGACCGGCTCTGGAACCCCAGGTCCCGGGGCTGCAGGCTGTCCGTCCGAATGGCGCCGCCCTTGAGCTCGGTGACCCGGGTCGGCCCCGCTATCGAGATCTCGTCCAGACCGTCCTCCGACGAGAAGATGAGAGCGTGTTCGGACCCGAGCGACTTCAACACCTGAGCGAACACCTCGGTGAGATGGGGAGCGAACACCCCGATGATCTGGCGCCGGGCTCCGGCCGGATTGAGCAGGGGGCCCAACAGGTTGAAAATGGTTCGCACGGCCAAATTGCGCCGCAGCGGCGCCACCACCTTCATGGCCTGATGAAAGACCGGTGCGAACAGAAAGGTGATGCCGCAGGTCTCCAGGCTGTGCCTCAGGATCTGCTGGGGAGCATCGATCCTGACACCCAACTGGGCCAGCACGTCCGCGCTGCCGCACTTGCCTGAAATGGCCCGGTTGCCGTGCTTGGCCACCGGCACGCCCGCACCGGCAATGACGAACGCGGCCGCGGTGGAAATGTTGAAGGTGCCGGCTCCATCCCCGCCGGTTCCGGCTGTGTCCACCAGGCCCTGCTGCCGGTGGTCGAGAGCCACCGCCACTCGCCGCATCCCCCGGGCGAATCCGGCGATTTCGGTGGCAACCTCTCCCTTGACCGCTAATCCGGCCAGCAGGGCCGCCACCTGCACCTCACTGAGCTGCCGGTCCAGAATGGCAGCGATCAACTGCTCGGATTCACCCTCATCCAGAGAATTCCCGACCTGGAATCTTCGGATTGCGTCTTGGTAAAGCGCCATCGCAGTCATGATTTCTCAAAGCCTCAAAAAGTTCTCGAGCAATTGCTTGCCATAGGTGGTCAACACCGATTCCGGATGGAACTGAACCCCCTCGACCGGAAGCTCGCGGTGGCGCAGCCCCATGATCAGGCCGTCGGCGGAGGTTGCGGAGATCTCCAGACACGGGGGCAGACTCTCCTTCTCGACCATGAGGGAGTGGTAACGGGTGGCCGGAAAGCCATCGGGAAGACCTTGGAAGATAGTCTTGCAATCATGGTGGATCCGGCTGATCTTGCCGTGCATCAGGTAGGGGGCCGGGACGACTCTCCCTCCAAACGCCTGGCCGATAGCCTGGTGGCCGAGACAGACTCCCAAAATAGGAATCTTGCCGGAAAAGCGGTCGATGAGTTCCAGAGTCACACCGGCATTGTCGGGAACTCCGGGCCCGGGCGAAATGACGATCTTCCCGGGCTTGCTGGACTCCACTCCCGAAACATCGATGTGATCGTTTCGGTATACGACAAGCTCTTGCCCCAATTCCCCCAGATACTGAACCAGGTTGTAGGTGAAAGAGTCGTAGTTGTCGATGACCAGAATCATGACACTGTCCGACATCGCCGGGTTGACCGATCCCTTTCCAGGGAAATCGGCAACCCCAAGGGTTGCCCCTACAATCCTTTCCCCGCCAACTCGAGAGCCTTGAGAAGGGCTTTGGCCTTGTTGAGGGTCTCTTGAAACTCCCTTTCCGGAACCGAATCGGCCACGATTCCCGCCCCCGCCTGGACATAGGCCTTGCCCCCCTTGACCACCAGTGTCCGAATGGAGATGCAGGAATCCAGGTTGCCGGAGAAGTCCAGGTAGAGAATGGCCCCGGCGTAGACACTCCGCAGACTGGGCTCCAGCTCGTCGATGATCTCCATGGACCGCACTTTGGGGGCGCCGGTCACGGTGCCGGCCGGAAAGCAGGCCATCAATGCATCGAAGCGGTCCAATCCGGGGCGAAGTCGACCGCGCAAGGTGGACACCAGGTGCATGACGTGGGAATAGCGCTCCACGAACATCAGATCCTCCAACTCCACGCTGCCGTACTCGCAAACCTTGCCCAGGTCGTTCCGGCCCAGGTCTACCAGCATGATGTGCTCGGCTCTCTCCTTGGCGTCGGCCTTGAGTTCTTCCGCCAGGAGCGCATCCTCGTCCTCATGGCGACCCCTTGGGCGTGTGCCCGCGATGGGACGGTACCAGGCCTTCCCCTCCGAGATCTTGACCAGCCTTTCGGGAGAGGAGCCGATCACCGAGAAACCGTTGAGGCGCAGGTAGAACATGTAGGGCGACGGATTCACCATTCTGAGCGCGCGATAGATGGTGAAGGGTTCGGCTTCCACCTCTACGGTAAACCGCTGCGAGAGGACCACCTGGAAAATGTCGCCTGCCTTGATGTACTCCTTGGCCCTCCGAACGGCCTCGAGAAACCCGTCCTTGGTGAAATTCGACCGCACCTTGAGGGAGTCCCCGTTGGAGGAAGGGGGGGCGGACGCAGGCCGCGGCCGATTCAACCGGGCTTCCAGGGCCTCGATTTCCGAGAGGGCGTTCCGGTACTTGACTTCCAGCGGCTCGGGTCCGTCCTCGGTGAAGACGTTGGCAATGATCAGGATCTGCTGGCGAACATGGTCGAAAGCCAGGATGTTGGAGAAGTACATCAGGACCGACTCGTCCAGATTCAGCTCGTCCTCCCCGGAACTGGGAATGTTCTCGATCCAGCGAACGGTGTCGTAGGCAAAATACCCCACCGCTCCTCCGGTGAAGGGCGGCAATCCCGGAACCCTGACGGTGCGGTAGCCGTCGGTGGTCTTTCGCATGACCTCCAGCAGGCGACCCTTCCGTTGCTCCACCTCTCCGTTCCGGTTGATCTCAACCGTCTCTCCCCTGGAAGAGAAGGTGAGATAGGGGTTGCACCCCAGAAAGGAGTAGCGCGCAATCTTCTCGCCGCCCTCGACGCTCTCCAGCAGGAAGGCGCTGGTGGTGGAATCCTGAATCTTGAGAAACGCCAGCACCGGCGTCAGCAGATCCGCGGTGACCGCCTTGTAGACCGGGACGACGTTGCCCTGCCCGCAATAGGCGACGAACTGGTTGTAATCGGGTTCGTTCATGGATGAAGGAGACCGGGGCAGGCGCTTCCCCGAGGGCGGCCCGGGAGAAGCCGGGGCGGTACTTCCCCCTCTCTGATGGATTTTCCTTTCGGGACTGCGTGCCTGGGATACGACCGTCATTTCCGCACGGGCGGACCGGAAGGCCCTTTCCTGGATCTTCTGTCGAGCTCGCCCAGCACCTCTTCGAACTCAACCTCTTCGTTGGCCAGCAACACCAGCAAATGGTAGAAAAGATCGGCGCTCTCCGCGGTCAACTCCGTCCTGGACCGGTTCTTGGCCGCGATGATGGTCTCGGCCGACTCCTCGCCGATCTTCTTGAGAATCTTGTCCCGTCCCCGGTTAAAGAGATAGCTGGTGTAGGACCCTTCGGGGCGGTGCTTGCGACGGTCCTTGATGGTCCTTATCAGTCGGTCCACCGTCTCCGGGAACCGGCCGAGCAGCATTTCTCCACCAGGGACCGCGGAATAGACCTGGTGGTGAAAGCAGGTCTGCGCCCCGGTGTGGCAGGCCGGGCCCCTGGGGTGAACCAGCACCACCAGCGCATCGCCATCACAGTCGAGATGGATCTCGGTGATCTTCTGGGTGTTTCCGGAGGTCTCGCCCTTGTGCCAGATCTCCTGGCGGCTGCGACTCCAAAAGTAGGTCTCGCCTCGGGTCAGCGACAGTCTGGCCGTTTCCCGGTTCATGTAGGCCACTGTCAGGATCTGCCGGGTGGAGGCATCCTGCACGATGGCCGGGATCAGGCCGTCGGCATCGAATTTCATCCGGGAGACAATCTCCTCGGCTTGGCTGGGTGACATGACTTCTTCCGGAGAACTCATCGAACCACCACTCCGCGCGCCCTGAGATAATCCTTGGCCTGCTGGAGGGTGTGGGTGCCGAAGTGAAAGATGGAAGCCGCCAGGGCGGCGTGGGCGCCACCCCGGGTCAGGCCCTGGAAGAGGTGCTCCAGAGTCCCCACTCCTCCCGACGCGATCACGGGAATCCCAACCCGGGAGGTCACGGCTCGCAGCAACTCCAGGTCATACCCCACCTGGGTGCCATCCCGGTCCATGCTGGTCAGCAGGATTTCGCCGGCCCCCAGGGATTCCGCCTGCCGGGCCCAGTCCAGGGCATCCAGGCCGGTGGGCGTCCGGCCGCCATGGATATACACTTCCCAAGCGGGACTGGGGCCGGCGACGGTCCGCTTGGCGTCGATGGCAACCACCATGCATTGACTGCCGAACTTCTCGGCTCCCGCCCGGACCAGTTGCGGGTTCTTCACGGCTGCCGTGTTCAGCGAAACCTTGTCGGCGCCGGCCCGCAATATCTCCTGAACGCCGCCGGTGTCGCGAATCCCTCCTCCGACCGTAAACGGGATGAAAATGGACTCGGCAACCCGTTGAACCACCTCCGCCATGATGTGACGGTCATCGGAAGAGGCTGTAATGTCCAGGAAGACCAGCTCGTCGGCGCCCTGCCGGTCGTACCGCTTCCCGCACTCGACCGGGTCGCCGGCATCCACTAGGTCCACGAAATGGACCCCTTTGACCACGCGCCCCCGGTCCACGTCCAGGCAGGGAATAATGCGCTTCGCCAGCATAGTTCTTTTCACTCCGTCGAATCAACCGCCGCCGGCAACCCTTGTGGTTGCCCCTGAAACAATCCCCCGTGCCTGGTGACTTGAAACCGGTTCAAAGTCGAGCATGGGTAAATTTTCGATTCACATCGATGCACAGGATGGACAGGATTTACAGGATTTTTTCTGGAGACGG
>VXMN01000362.1 GCA_009841055.1 Acidobacteriota bacterium | reverse complement strand
CGCCCCCCCTCAACGTAATTCCCTGGCCCCGCCTTTACCAGGCCTGGGACCGCATTTCCGCCCCCGAACCACAGCGCAGCGGGCCCGAGTCGCGCCGTTTCCTGAATAATCTCAAACGGCTCTACCCGCGCTCTGTGCCGGAAGGATACCGGAGCCAGGTGGCGGGGTGGATTTTCCCTTCCGGACCCGCCTCCCAGTCCTCGCCCCTTCCTGCCAAATCAACTCCTTGACCAGCAACACGATCTCAAAGTCAGGAACTCGGAAGGCATCCGGCACACAGGGGATTGCCTGTCTGCTGGCCGTCATTGTTTTGGGTTTCTGCTCCGGTTCCGGCCGGGCCTTGGCCGAGCCTGCCTCTCGAGACCAGCGGGCCAGAATCATTCTGTTCAAAGTCGACGGGCTCCCGGGTCTCCTGATCAAGGCGGCTCTGGCCCCGCAATCGGACGCCGTCCTGCGGCTGCCCTTTCCGGGACGATTCCGTGAAGACTACCGGGCCACCCAGACGCTGGTGGGAAGGGAAGAGCTGCTACCCAACATGAAGGAGTATTTTGTCCGTCAGGGAGTGCGTGCCGACACCATCTTCACCGGCACTCTGCCACTCTCGGCTCCGGTTTGGGCTCAGATCGATTCGGGCCAGCCCAGCATCGTCAAGAGGAACTATTACTTCAACCGCGCCAGCGGGGCCTCCGGAGTTTTTCTGAACGGCCTGTTCGATTCGGCGGGCAAGCTGATCAGGGGCAGTGGACGGACCCACGCTCTCTGGGAGCTGGATCTGCTGGGAATCCCCATTCTACCGGACGCGTTTCCACCGGAACGGGTCTGGAGTTCCCTGCAGCCCTTGAGCCGCAAGCGGTCGGCCATACAACTGGGGGCCATGGGCAAGTTCCTGGTCCGGGCCGGCGAACGGGAGTTCAGGCCGGGGGCTGTAATCCACCAGCACCTCTCCCACCTGGTGGCCTATCCCGACCATGTCGAGCGCCTGGACCGGAGTCTGTCCCTGACCCTGGCCAAGTGGCTCAAGTGGCGGGCCGAGGGAGACCTCTCCGAGACTCTCGACTTCATCACCGCGCTGTTTGTGACGATCGACCACCGTCTTCATCTGGAGAGTTCCTACCGGTCGGTCCTGCACCTGCTGGTGAAGCTGGATGACTGGTTTGGCGAGGTCATGGGGGCGGTGGAGCAGACGGCTCGCCGGGATCGGACCCTGGTCGCCATGGTCTCCGACCACGGGATGAACCTCTACCCGGCCCACGTCAACTACGGGTTTCCCATCAACCCCTGGCTGCGACGGCCGGAGTTCGGCGGACACACCGTGCTGTCGCCGGAAGTGGAGGATTCCGATCATTCCTTGACTCGAGCGATTCCCGGGATGGATTTCACCAGGGTATACGAAAGCCCGGAATCTCCTTACGGCGAGGCCGTGCCCTTCGGGTCCAAGGGTTACTTCACGGCCTTTGCCGCCAATATGGGGAATCCGAGATTCGATCTGTTTCTGCGCCATTCCGATCTGAACCGACTCCACCTGCTCCTGATCGATTCTCTGCGCGTGCAAAACGATGTGGAAAAGCTGGATCGGGTGTTTGGGGTCTTCCAGCCGGTTTTACAAAGAATTCGTCCCTGGCTCGAGGCCGATGCCTTCTCCCTGCAACAGGCCGCGGAGGTGTTCGAAGCGTGGTCGGAGCGGCATCTTGCAGCCGGAATGCCATCGGCCAGAGATGCGGGCTCGCGACTGGCTTCCGAGTCGAGACTCTATCGAAATCAGGCCGCCATCCTGCGGCGATTGTTGGCTTTGCCGTTGGAAGAGAAGGAGTGGCGCCGTTTCATCCGGTCGGGGTTTGAAATCGACGAGGTAATCCCCAAGGGATACTTCGGTCCCCCCAACAGCCTGGAGCAGCTCGCCGACTACACGGTGGGCTGGTCCAGGCCGGCCTCCGAGCGCTGGTCACAATCGAGTGAATCGCCGTTTCGTACCTTGAACTACCCGAGTCGGATAACCGGCTATCGGGCGCTCAATCCGGATGCCTATGGGAACCGCTACCCCTTCAACTATTTCGTCGCCCCGATCCCGCTGGAGGATCTGACCGGCTGGAAGGGGCCGCCGCTCCGGCAGGCGCTGTGGCTGCTCGCCTCGGAAGATCGCGGTCAGGCGGTTCTTCTGGAAGCGACCGATGGAACGCTCTGGTATGCCCCCCTGAAGAGTCGCGGGGAGTTGGCCGGGCTCGATGCGGCAGGGGTCGCAGGTTCCAGGGATCCACTTGGATATCCCGGCCGGTTGTGGGCCCGTTGGCTCGATCCGCGCCGGTGGGTGTCGGAGACGGCCCGGCTGGAAACCAGCCTGGTCCCGGTCATTCTGGCCGATATCTTCCGGCCCAACTATCAGGACTACTTGAGCGGCGAGAGTCGTGCCGGCGTTCTGATGCCGCTGGATGGGGCTGGGCGAAGAGAGGATCTGACGAGAGCGCTCCGGTTCCGATTCAAACAGGCGACCCCCGACTTCCGAGTCTGGATGCGGCACGGTTGGAACGTCAACACCATGGGCCAGCAGCCGGGTGGCAGCCACGGCGGGTTCCTGCCCTTGGAGACCCAGACCACCTTCATGGTCTGGGGAGGCGATGAAATGGGCCTTAAGCGGGGCCGCAAACTTTCCGGCCCCTTTCTCACCCTGGACATCGCTCCCACCCTGATGGACGCCATCGAAAGGCTCGACCCCGTCAGCCGGCGGATCGTTCCCGATCCGGACCACCCCTCGGGGCCTGAGTTTCCTCCTTTCCCCGGCCGGATCATTCCCATTCGACAGGGGGCCGGAATTCGGTGAGAAATTCGGCTTACCCGTCGGGTGCCAAATGCACCCAGAGGGCGCGGTGATCGGAGAACCCGATCTTCTGCACCCGATGGGCCTGTGCCCTAAACTCCCTGAGGAAGATCCAATCCAGCTTGAGTGGAGCCCAGGAATGGGTGCGCCCGGTTTGGGTAAATGGCGTGGAGTATCCGGAGGCTTCCAACCTGGCCAGGACCGGGCGGACCTGGCGATGGAGGAAGGGCAGGGGAAGCAGGTTTTCGACCCAGAGAAAATTTTGGGTGTTGAGGTCGCCGGCGATCACAGAGGCTTGGGGAAGTTCTGAGGCGGCCTCGAGAACGGGTTGAAGCTGGCGGTAGCGCTGCTTCAGGTTGATGCGGGTGTCCAAATGGAGGTTGACGAGGCCGACGGCGCCCAGGGGTGTGGCCGCGGTGGCTGTCAGGGCGATCCGGCAGCGGTTGTTGACCTTCAGGACAAACCGGGGCAGACGGACCACTTTGGGGTTCTGCAGGGGATAACGGCTGAGAATCGCCAGCCCTTGAGCGCCGTTCCTGCCGACTCGCTGAGCCGGGGCGAACAGAAAGTCATAGCCGAGATGCTCGGCCAATCGGTCGATCAGCAGGGAGCCACGGTCTGGATAGTGCTCCACTTCCTGGAAAAAGAACAGATCGGACTGGAGGAGCCGGACCCGTTCCAGTTCTCGCAATATTTTTCGGAAGGAAGTCTCGGTGGCCAGGTTCAGGCTGGTGGCCGTCAAGCTGGGGGCCGGAGAGGGGATCGGTTGGTGGAACCTGCCCAATCGCGGAGCGACCTCCAGGCACACCGGCCGGGTTCCGCCGTCGGCAGGAATGGCAAGCGCCACCAAGGGCAGGAAAATTGCCAACAGGCTCTTGGTCGCAGTTCGGGGAAAGCTGTTGTTGAACAATGCGGGCTAGGGCCAGGGGCGTCCGGCATCGGTGGCCTGGATCATCCGCTGCAGCCTGTCCACGATGAAACGGGTACCCATGACAATCAGTCTCTCGCCCTTTTCCGGGGTCGCCAGCAGGGCCTGCTCCTGGCGGGCGCGGTCTCTGGGGTTTTCCGGGTTAGTGGTCCGCTGGGCTTCGAATGGCTCCATATACTCCCAGACCTTGGGCGGCATGTCCGATTCATAGTTCAGACCAGCCTGGTCGTATTCCTCCAGGGTGACGAAACGGACCCGGTCCGGATAGGCTGCCATGAGGATCGAGGTTTCGTTTTCGGAGGCGTGGCTGTGTGCGGTCTGGCGGGCCAGTGTGTCCAGCTTTCCTTCCAGCTTCTGCCGGTAAGAGATCAGGAAGGTGGCCAGCTCCTCGTCGGTGTAACCTTCCCCATAGGAGACGGCATCCAGGGTGACTCCGAGTTTCCGGCGCCACTCGGGGACCGCGCCTTTCAGCAGGCCATGGTTCCCGCCATGGCCGTTGACCACCAGGATTGTGCCGAAGCCGTGAGCGGTGAGGCTCTCGATCACGTCGAAGACGTAGGCCAGAAAGGTTTCCTTGCGCAAGGTAAGACTTCCCTTGCGGGCCATGTGATAGGGGGAGTAGCCGACCGGGCAGGGCGTGGAAACGGTCACCTGAGGATAGAGCTGTAGGGCGGCCTGTTGGGCGAACAGGGTGGCGGTGGCCGCGTCGGTGATCAGCGCCAGGTGTTCGTTGTGCTGCTCGGTGGACCCGGTGGGAACGATGGCCGCCTTGAGATCCCCGCTCTGGAGGGCTTCCCGAACCTCCTTGCGGGTACGTTCCCACAGCAGGACCTTCTGGGGGTGGACAAATCCCGAGGAAGAGCCGGACATGGAGGAGGTGATCAGGGGCGCGGAGCGGGAATCGTAGGCTGCGGCCGGCGAAGAGGCGGCGGACCCCAGCATGGACCCGGTGGCCCCGGCGGCGCCCAGGGATTGCAGGAACCTTCGACGAGAGAACCCGGATTGCATGGGGAGATCTCCACCTTCTCGTTGTAGTGTGTCTTGTAACTTCCAGAGTCGGGTCGCGCTACTGCCTGAGTTTGTGGCACTCAGTCATTCAACGTAGCGCGTTTAGAATATATCCATAGCCATGGTCAAACCGAGGCAAGAGCACGCAATTGAAACTGCCGAGTTCTTCTACGATGTTCTGGTCATCGAAATCCTTGGAGTTTCTGTTCAAGAAACAGCTTTGCGGAGTACGAACTTGTTCAAGATGGCAAAGAACGGATGAATACACGAGCGCATCTTGAGGTGAAAAACCATGCTTACGCTGGTATTGCGTTGAGACAGCCAAGACAGATGAGTCGAGCGGCAACACGCTGGCCGAGTTCATCAGGCGGGAGCGTACTTGCTCAAGATTGTTGGTTTCCTCGTCAGCGATATTAATCAATAGCGCAGTCAGATCGCCGAACCTGTGTGCTCGATCTCGTTGGGTTGCACTTCGAGCAATCTGGCGAAGTTCGACATCGAGATCTTCTTTTATCGACTTACGCTGCTTTTGCCGCCTTGTGAGGGTTTCGTAGGGTTCTGTCAAGGAATAAGCAGGTACGACGAGTTGCACACGCTTTGCTTCACACAGATTCAGGATTTCTTCGCAACTCTTCCATTGATCTTGGAACAGGGCAAGCTCGAGCACAAAGTTCGACTCATCGTAGACGTTCACGCCACCACTTCATGTTCGATATGCCCATCCTTGATAGCTGTGCGAAACCCCGACTTGACGAGCCAGCTATCATCATTGCCAATCTCTTCTGTCGTCTCGTCGGACAAGATAACATCACCCAGCCATGCGGTTACGAGAAGCTCGAATGCATAACCGCTGACGCAACGAGGGTCCAACCCAGCTCTTTTGAAATACGGTGCGAATTCTGTCAGCGTGTCAGCCTCATAGTTCGGCGGAATTTGAACGGGGTCAGTTCCCGCATCCTTCCACATATAAAGTCGGTCTGGCGTAATAAGGAGAAAAAAATCGGCGCTACATGTACTGCCGTGGGCAAGCATATTTCGTCTCGTCTGGGCAGCCCATTCGCGGGACGTTCCAAGCTTGTTCTTGATCTCAGCAACGGCAGTAAGCCGACCACCCCGATCATATAAGGCTAGGTCCGCGGGAGTGAACATGAGAAAACCTGGGGTTTGGTTGACACTGGCATGCAGTTAGGTCGTACACCGTGGATACATTAATGAGGCTACGGTCAACTTCAATGATAGCGGTGCGCCTACTCCGCAGCGCAGATTATGAATCAGTCCATAGCGTACCATACATAGTGTGATCCTTCTCTTCTGTAGCTTCTAATACTGTTTCTCAAATCACTGTCCAAAGAAGTGATCAGGTGTGAGCAAGCCTACCGCTTGAAAAAGAAGTCGTCGGCGGTCTTGATCAGGATCTGTTCCTTGTCCGCCGGGCTGAGAAAGTCGGCATGGTCCCGAATGAGGGCCACCGCCGGCTCGATCCCGTGGGGAGGGTCGGGCAAGGGATGCCTGGCGGGGCGGTCGGGGGGGAAGGGCGCATCGCTCTCCCACATGCATCGTTCCGGACCGAAGGCCGCCACCACCCGCTTGATCAAGGGCAGCAGGCTGGTATAGGGAGGAGTTCTGCCTCTACTGTAGAAGGCTCCCACTTTCAGCATGATCCGCTTGTGTTCGGCCATGCGCAACAGGGCGGTGATTTCCTCCTCGGAGGAACCCTCGTAAACCCCGGCGAAGTGGTCCAGGATGATGGGAGTTTCCGGGTAGCGGCCGCACATGCGGTCGACTTCGGGGAGATCCCGGGGGCCCATCAGGAAGCTCAGGGCCAGGTTGTGATCGGCTCCCGCCTTGAACATCTTGTCGAATCCGGGGTGGTCCATCCACTGGGGGCCTCCGCCCAGCGGAGGACGCGTGCTGCCGCCGCGCACGCGAAAGGCATGGACTCCCTGCCTGGAAAGGGCCACCATGGTCCGGTCGGGACTGGCCAGGGAGACGTCGGTAACCGCCGGAATGATGCCGGTTCCCACGAAGTGTTCGGGGTCGTTGGCAATGACGTCCAGGATGTAGGAGTGGTCCAGGCCATACCAGGTCATCTGGATCAGGTTGATTTTACCCACCCCGGACCGATGAGCCTCCTCGAGGAGCCTCTCCGCCGAAAAGCTCGGCACCCAGAGGTCGTCCGGCGTGAAGCCGTCGGCCAGCGGAAAGCGCTCGTGGTCGGAGCTCCAAATGTGCACGTGAGCATCCACGATGCGATGTTCAGTAGGCTTCGGCTTGGTGGGTTCCTTGCTGCTGCAAGCCGCCGCCATCAGCCCCGCCCCTCCGGCGGCCAGCAGCCATTCGCGCCTGTTCATGCTGTCCATGATTGAATCCCTCAACTCTCCCGTCTCACCTCGGAATGGGAACGGGCGATTTCAGCGATGACTTCCTTGTCCTTCTCCGCCACCTGGGTCCCGGGAGGCCTGACCGGCCCGCCGGCCCGGCCCAGCGATTCCAGGGCCACCTTGATGGCGCTGATGCCATACCCGGGCTGAACCCCGCGCAGCTTGACCACCGGTTCGATCTTTTCCTCGAGCACGCGGTTCATCTGTTCCTTCTCTCCCGCCACGCCGTGCCTCCAGAAAGTGTGGCTGGCCTGGGGAACGAAGGTGGCCACCGCGGTGGTGTAGGCCCGGCCGCCCACCGGCAGCGTCTTGGCGGCGTGGCCCTCGCCTTCGGCCACCCAGAGAAAGTCTTCCGGAACCAGGTCGCCCAGCGCCAGACCCACCCGGGTGTCGCCACTGGGGTCCTTGAAGCCGATCACGTTCTCGATCCGGGACAGCCTCTTCAACAGCCGGGGCCAGTATTCCTCGGACCGGGGATAGATGAGCACTCCGATGTCGACCGCCTTGGCCACGTCCAGGCAGCAGCGGTAGGTCCCTTCCTCCAGACCCCAGCGGGAGCCCGGTGGAAAGACCAGCACGGCGTCGGCCCCCGACTGTTCGGCATTGCGAGCCATGCTTACAGCGTTGCGGTATGCGCCGCCCCCCCCCGCCCCCACCCGCAAATTCCCGTCGGCCCCGGCCCCCGCCGCCCTCCC
>VXMN01000049.1 GCA_009841055.1 Acidobacteriota bacterium | reverse complement strand
TCCCGCAGCCGATGTCGACTACCGTCATGCCCGGGCGCAGTTCGAGCTTGGAGATCATGAACTGCTGGTGCCGGATAATGGAGTCCTCCAAGGTCTCGCCAGGAGACAGCGGCGCGAAGTGCAGGGATTCTCCCCAACCGAAGACCATGAACCCGCTACAAAGGTCGTAGTATTCCTTCACGGTCCGCGTGTGGTCGTAGACCGCTTCGGAGTCCCGGTGGGACACCCTGCCGGTCCATCCTTCGAAGTCCTGCACGCGGCGGACGACGTTCGACCCGTCGAATGCGGCCTTCAGCGCATTGGATAGTTCGTGGAATCGCCTCGCGGGCCTCATGGCAGGTTCTCCAGTCACTCCGGGACGGCCATGCGGGCTTCCTCCCGGAACTGATGGGTTGCGCTCCTCTCAGTTTCTCGGATTTAGCCCGAATGAACAACCTTCACAGAATTTACATCCAGCCCTATCGACCCTCCCCGGTGACGGACCGATAAAATCCAGGTAGCGCGGAAAGCCGGATTCAACCTACTCAACCAAATGTTCGACAAGGAATGGTATACGAACATGACGCGCCTGACCATTACTCCAGAGACGGCCGAATCCAGAACCAATCAAGTCTGGAAGACGGGCAGTGGGTCACCACCGGCGGCATTCAGCACGTCAGCGAAGGCATGGTGGTAGAGACCGGGGACGGGCCGACGCGGTGAGTCGGTTTAAAAGCAGTATGATAAGACGCAATAGTTCAATCATTTGCCGACTCCTCCGTTTTCCGATGTCCGGACACGCAGTACTGGGTGGAACAGACCGCACGCGGGACAGTTTGGAGAGCGGCCGGATCAATTGCCTTGCTCTCCCTCATACATCACCGGGATGAGGGCTCCCGGCGAGCCCGCCGGGGCATCGGGATCAAAGCCACCTCCCAGGGCCAGGTGGAGATCGATTCGATTGTCCAGCAGAAGATGCTGGAGGGCCAGGATCCGACTCTTCATCCCGAGGATCCGCCGCTCGGTCTCCAACACCGTCAGCACGCTGCCCTGACCGTGGCGATAGCGTAGCCGGGCCTGTTGCCGAGCCGCTCGGGCCTCGGCAGCCGATTCTTCCAGCTCACCCAGCCGGTCACGCAGGAGGCCCTCGACCGCAAGGGCCGTCTCCACCTCTCCGAAGGCCTGCAGTACAGCGTCGGTATAAATCTCCAGGGCCTCCTCGGAGCGGCTTCGGGCGATGTCGACCTGGCGTTGCAGACGCCCTCCCTGAAAGATGGGTTGAACCAGGTTGCCCAGCAGGCTCCAGACGGCGTAGTTCCCGTTCAACAGGCTCAGCAGCGAATCGGTGGCCGTTCCACCGCCGGTCGTGAGACTCAATCGAGGATGAAGGGCCGCTTGAGACTGGACGATGCCTGCATCGGAGGCCAGCAGGAGTCGCTGGGCCGCGATGAGATCGGGCCGTCGGGTAAGAAGCTCGGAGGGAAGACCGGCCGGAACTTCGGAGGAAACCGCAGGGAGACTGTCCCGAACCTTCAAATCCCCCGCAGGATAGCGCCCGGCCAGAAGCTCGATCTGCAGGATGCCCCGGTCCAATTGCTCGCGGCGCAGTGGAACCAGCGATTCAGCCTCGGACAGGTCCGCCAGGGACATGCGTAACTCCAAAGCCGTTTGAAATCCCCCCTCGAAGCGCTTTTGAACCCACTGGGAAGTTGTCTTGTAGCTGGCCACCATCTCGCGTGCCAGGACCAGTTGAAGCTGTGCCGCGGCGGAAGCGAACCAGGCCTTCGCCGTTTGGGCCGCCAGGGAATGCCTGGCCGCCGCAAGGTCCGCCGACTGCGCAGCGGCCAGGGCGCCGGCCCGAACCTGACCGCTGCGGATTCTGCCCCAAAGGTCCGCCTCCCAACTGATGTCGAGACCGACCCCCATGAGGGTGTAGGTCGCTCGCGGCACCCGACCGGCAAAACCGGGAAGGGGCAAACCGATGAAGTTCTGCCGCTGGCGGCTGCTGTTCAGGGCGAAGCCCATGGACGGCGCCAAGTCGGCGCCGGCGATCCGGGCCTGGTTGAGTGCCGCCTCCAACCGGTGGGCGGCAGCATGGAGCTGGTGGTTCTTGCTCAGGGCCTCCTCGATCAAGGCATCCAGTTGGGAGTCTCCGAACTGCTTCCACCAATGGACGTCGACGGATCTCTCCGCCGCCTCCCCCGAGTTCCAGACTGCCGGAACCTGCACTTTGGGCTGGCGCTGGGGAGGGGCCGCCGCGCGGTAGCACCCGGTCACCGGAAGAAGGGTGGCGAGCAGCAGAAGGGAAAGTGGCCTCATTGCCATGGCTGGTCCCGGTTGGTTGCCCCGGCCGGGAAAAATCCGGACAATCGATGACCTGGAGCGCCTGCGAGGACGCGGAGTCTCAGGTCCGATTGAAGGCGCATCCGGTCATACCCGTGGCTTGACCCGCCTATTTTGTCACCGGGTGGGCGGCTGTTTCAATCCCCGAATGAATGGTGCACCACGCTAGAGCAGGCGGCGAGCCGGCCGTTCGGTGTTCTGTCCCGGAGACAGGACACTATGGCTGGGCGGCGCCGGGCAGGCCACGGGTAGCCGACTTGAACAGGAGCTTCAAGGCGGAGTCCGACCGGGCCAGAATGCTGGTCAGGACAACGAGCACAGCGACGCTCAACCGCGACAGTCTGATGTTCCGGCCTTTCCAGAAGGAGGGTGTCCTGTAGAGGGACCGCAACATGAGCACCGACAATCCCAGGCTCCATAGCAGATATCGGCGGAGACCGGTTTCATGGACGGGTATGAGCAGAACGTATCGCAATCCTTCCCAAAGTTGGCGCCGGGCGATGGCCACGAGCTCGAAAAACCCTTTGAGGAACCCTGGATCGACCTCGCCGGGGGACAGCCGATCCAACTCGAATCCTGACTCCGTGAACACGTCCCTAGGGAGCCAACACACTCCACGCCGCCTGTCATCCCACACGTCCTTGAGAATGTTGGTCATTTGCAGTCCCTGGGCGTAGGAAACCGACAACGCCAACAGTTCCTTTCGTTGCTTGTTGACTTCGGTGGAGTAGTCGCAGAACAACTCGGTGAGCATTTCGCCGACAACTCCCGCAACGCAATAGCAATAACGATCCAGACCGGAACGGTCCTTCAGCCCGACCGGGTTCCGATTCTGCTGGAACTCCAGCATGCCGCCGGACATGATGCGCAAGCAGCGCACGATCGCGCCGCGCTGGCCGGACCCGAGCCTTGCAGTGATACCGATCACCCGGCTGCAGTTCGCAACAAGGTCCCGCTCGTGCCTGTCGGTCGATGACGACAGCAGCGAGCCCAGGTCGCGAGAGAATGAGGTCGCGTCTCCATGACCGGCGGCCACTCGAACAAAGCGTTCCAGGAACTCCTGCTTTTGGGCCAGTGGGAGCGCATGCTCATCCTCGATGGTGTCGGCAATCCGACACAGGAGATAGGCGTTGGTCACGGGCCATCGCAATCGATGGGGGAGTTGTGGGATCGTAAAGGCGAAGGTGCGTGAAACGTCTTGCAGCAATCGCGCCTGCCAGGCAAGATCGCTCTCGGTCGGTCTTTTTGAAGAGGTCCCGCTCATGCCGTCGACGCTTTGGGCAGTCCGAAGGCAAACAGCTTGAAGAGCACCTTCAACGCCAGGTTGGAACGCACCAGGACACTGGTGAGGATGGCTGCCGCCCACACGCCGCGCCGCGAGACCTTGACCTCCCGCCCGCTCCTGAAGGTCGGCTTGCGGCATATACGCCGCAGGGTCAGCACCGCGATGGCCAGGGGCCACAGGCAGGAACGGCGAATGCCCGTTTCGTGGGTCGGGAGACTGACGACGAATCGCAAGCCGTTCTCCAGGTGGCTCTGCGCGATCGCCACCAGATCGAAAAGCCCCTCGACAAAGCCCGGATCGACCGTTCCGGGAGAAAGGGCGCGAAGATCGAACCCGGTCGAGCGGAAGACGTCCCGCGGCAGCCAGCATACGCCACGGCTGCGATCCTCCCACATGTCCTTGAGAATGTTGATCATCTGCAGCCCCTGACCGAAGGAAACCGACAGCGGCAGGAGATCCTCCCGCCGTTTTTCGATCTCCTCGGAGTGGTCGCAAAACAACGCCGTCAGGGTTTCGCCGACCACGCCGGCCACGTGATAGCAGTAGCGGTCCAGTTGCGCCACGTCCCCCAGGCCCTCGGTGCTCGCGCTGCGCTGAAACTCGACCATTCCGCGCGACATGATCCCTACGCAACGGTGTATCGCCTTGCGCTGGGCAAGGTTGAGACGCCGAGTGACGCGGATGACCCGCGGGGTGTTGGCGACCAGAATCCCCGTGGAACTGCCGGCTGACGAGGACAAAAGGGGGGCGAGCTCACCGGCAAACGAAGCGGGGTCGTCCCGGCCGGCCAGGATCTCGGCAAATCGTTTCGAGAAAGCCTGCTTCTGTTCCAGGGAAAGCGCCGACTCGTCTTCGATGGTATCGGCAATCCGGCACAGCAGATAGGCGTTCCCCACCGCCTCGCACAGGTTGCTCGGCAACTGAGCGATGGTGAGCGCGAAGGAGCGGGCAACACCGTTCAGCATTTCCGCCTGGAATGCCATGTCGTCCGACGTCGAAGAGTTCGAGTGACTTGCGTTCATGGAGGTGCCGATTCCCGATGAGCAAGCTGAAGACGGGCTGTTTCCGCAGGATGTGCCCAACCACACGAGCGACCGGATAACCTTGGACCCCGGCCTGAGAAGTCCGGAGAGTCCGCCAACAGGACAACGGTCACCCTCAACACTCTGGCCTCGCCGAACCGAAGCGTACCTCCGCAGCCGGGCCATTGGAAAACCACCTGTCCAAAACTACCATAGCAAGACTGAATCTTGCACGTGCTGGTCAACAAAGCCGGAATCCACAGGAACCCCGGAGTGAATGACCAGGATGTGGCCGATGGCTTGAAGCCTGCGCGGAAGCTCTCGCCGCGGGGAACGCAACGAAAGGATAATGAAAGGTTTGCTTCCTCCGGACGCGACTCCCTGATAGAGTGCCAGTCCGTCGAACACTGTGAGGCTCACTGATTGACGGGGAGTCGGCCCGCGTTTTCCGCCATGACCGTAAGTGAATCCGATCTCAACATCACGCTCGGCGTCGAGGAGGAGTTCTTCCTGGTCGACCCCGACACCCGCGACCTGGAGTCCGATCCAAACCCCGGCATCTTCGAGGCGTGCGAGCGGAACCGCGGTCCCCACACGGTCGCGCACGAGGTGTTGCGGACCCAGATCGAGACCAGCACCAGGGTGTGCGGGTCGGTGGCGGAAGCGTGCGAGGCGGTGCGGGAAATCCGTCGCGTGGTGGTCGAGGCTGCCGCCGAGCACGGAGTGGCGGTGCTGGCGGCGTCGACCCACCCGTTTGCCGAATGGGAGTCCCAACTGATCACGCCGCGGGAACGCTACCAGCGGTTCGTGGTCACCTTTCAGGAGAGCGTGCGGCAGCTACTGGTCGGCGGCATGCACATCCACGCCGGTTTCGGCGACCCCGACTCGCGGGTCCGGGTGATGACGGCGATGCGGCAGTACCTGCCGCTGTTTCACGCGCTGTCAACATCCTCGCCGTTCCATGGCGGGCGCGAGACGGGCTACAAGTCCTACCGCCTGAACATCATGGGGGTGTTGCCCCGCACCAGCCTGCCGGGCCCGCTGTCGTCTCGGGCGGAGTATGAACGTCTCCTGGCGACCTACCAGCGCATGCGTTTCATCCAGAGCGGCAGCGAGCTGTGGTGGGACATCCGACCGTCCCAACACTTTCCGACGGTGGAGATACGGATCTGCGACGTTTGCCCGCGTCTCGACGACGTGGCCAGTATCGTGGCGCTCTATGCTTCGCTGGTCCGGCGCCTGTCGCGCCTCGACAGTGCAGGTCTGCTGCCTCCCGATCCGCCGACCGAGTTTATCGCGGAGAATCGCTGGCTTGCCCAGCGCTACGGCGTGCTGGCCTTCTTCGGTGACGTGCACGGCACCGAAGGGCGCGTGGACATCGAAGATTACGCCACGCGGCTGGTGGAGGACCTGGCGGAGGATGCCCACGAGCTTGGCTGTGAGCGGGAACTTGGCCACGTGCTCAGCATCGTCCGGGAAGGCAGCGGCGCCGACCGCCAGCTCGACCTCTTTCGGCTCCGCCGGTTGGAGGGCGACACCAAGCAAGAAGCGTTGCAGGCCGTGGTCGACCTGGTGATTGCCGAGACCCGCGGGGAAGTCGGCCCCGATGCGTAGTGTTCTGAAGCGGCAAGTCCGGGAGAGCAGGTCGGTCACGACCAGGACGTGAAAGCCGCGGGGGTCCTTATCGGAACTGGGGGGCGGGAACGTCCTGGAGTGATGCTTGCAGCATCACCCGACCCAAACGATCACTCGGGACTAGAGGCTTCCACCGAAATCGGGCACCCGATTCGCTTGAACCAGATCCGACCATTCTTCCAACCTGTCCTGTCCCAATTCCCAAAACCTGGCGCAAAGCCTGAAATACTCGAGAACGACCTCTTTCTCACCCTTTTGGAGGAGTTCTTTAGCCAGCATCATTTTTGGCCCGAACGAATTGAGTGATGGGGAGCCCGTCGTTTTGCCGGCCGCAATCAAACGTCTCTTCGCCTCTTCAATATCGCCCTCGGCAAGCGCAATTCTGCCCAGAACCAGGTTACCGTGATGGATGTGGTCTCCAGAGTTCCGATCGGGACTGTCCTCGGCCAACATGGCGTTCGCATACCCTGTGGCTTTCTCGTACTCGTTGGCCATCAAGGCTGCTCTTGCCAAATCTGCCAGAAGAAAAAATCGCGAAACCTCATCCGACAGGTCATAGGCCCTTTCATACTGAACCAACGCCTTCTCGGCGAGTTCTGTTTTCATCTCCAATGAATCCGCGTGCTTGGCATCCAGGGAATATACGAACCCCAGTTGTTCCGGCCAATAGGTGTCGTTCCCATCAAGCGATTGGCCTTGCTGAAGCAATTCGATCGCGAGGTCGCTATCCTGGTGCAAAAAAAATTTTGCGGCATGGTCCAACACCTTCAGATTGGCCGGATCCCCTTGCCACTGATCCATCCAGGCTTTCTTGCCTTCCGAATAACCCTTGGGGTCAAGAGCGTAATCAATCGTACCCCCTGGCCTCGCAAGCACCTCAGCTTCCGGCCGGTTGCGTATGAGCCACAGGATGTGTTTGCTCTGTGCTTCTATTTCAGTCCGACTCGGGAGTTTTTTTGGTCCACGGTAGAAGTAGTATTCGAGCAGCATGCTGCGAGCAACCACATCATGTGGGTCCAGCTTTAATTTCATCTCCAATAGGGTGGCTTCCCACGGGGTGAGATCGAGATCGCTCATGATCCGAGCGTCTGCGTCCTCGCCGGAAGTGGGAAGTTTCGGCCCGGAGCAAGCAAGGAAAACGAGGCAAAGGGGGAGTAAATACCCAAGCCGCATGGCGGGCCTCACATTCGTCAATGGCGATAGTCAAGGGTGAGAATCCGTCGGAGATTATAAACGATACTTGCCGAGCCGAGTGGAGCCTTGGTGATGCCTTTGGATCTTTCGGGATTCATCAGGTCTCGCTCTTTACTGTCACGGGTCCCTGGCTGATAGTCGTCCTAATCGATTGGACTGCTCTGGAAGGGGATCTGGTGGAGCTGATGGGGATCGAACCCACGACCTCCTGACTGCCAGTCAGGCGCTCTCCCAAGCTGAGCTACAGCCCCTCCGGTGGAATCGGGCGGGTGGCGCTGGAACTTGCAAACGGACCGGCCGTGAAGAAAGGTTGGTATCGGCCAGGTCGAGCTCCAACACGTGGCGCAGAGTAGCACGGGGAAAGAGGCTTGTAAAGGCGGTTCCGGGGGGTTCCCAG
>VXMN01000093.1 GCA_009841055.1 Acidobacteriota bacterium | reverse complement strand
CCCCCCCCCCCCCCCCCCCCCGCCCCCCCCGCCCCCCCCCCCCCCCCCCCCCCCCTCCCGGGGGGCATCACTCTTCCCTGGAGGACGGATGCGGATGGGGGTGGAGAGAACCGCCCGGCGCTTGCCGCCCGGCCATACACTGGTCTAAGATTTCGCTTTTCCAGGCCACCCCGTCGAGGGAGAGACCCCATGCCCATCCAGCGCAGCCGACTACTCATCGACAAAAGCGAGGTGGCGGTTGCCGACGGACTGGTCACCGCCATGCACCCGCTGGCTGCCGAAGCCGGAGTGGAGATCCTCCAGCGCGGCGGCAACGCGGCCGACGCCGCCGTGGCGGCCGCGTTTGCCGTGGGAGTGGTGGAGCCCTTCATGAGCGGGGTGGGCGGAGTCGCCTGCGTGGTGGCCCATGACGCCGCCAGCGGTCGCACGCTCACGCTGGATGGCGCCGGCGTCCTGCCCCGGGCCGCCCGCGAGGACCTGTTCGAGCTGCTGGATCCCGAACTCAAGGGCGGAGGGATCTACGGCTGGCGCGCCACCCGGGATGAAGCCGCCGAAACGGGTTATCGTTCGGTGGCCGTGCCGGGGGCGGTCGCCACCTACGCCAGGCTGCTGGAAGCCCTGGGCACGCTGTCCCTGGCCGAGGTGATGGCGCCGGCCATTCGCCTGGCCGAGGACGGGTTCCCGGTGGACTGGTACGTTTTCGCCAACTGTGCGGCAGGGCTGAGGCGGCTGCGGCCCTTTCCGCACACCATGGCCGCCTTTTTCCATTCCGACGGAACCCCGCTCAAGACGGCCAATGCCGACGACATCGGGAAAGAGGAGTGGCTGGTCCAGAAAGACCTGGCCCGATCCTTGCGACGGATTGCCGAAGAGGGTCCCGACTGCTTCTACCGGGGAGAAATCGGGCGGACCATTGCCGGCTTCCTGGCCGAACATGGGGGTCTGCTGACTCCGGAGGACCTGGCCGGCTACCGGGTGCGGCTGCGCGATTCCCTCTGGGTGGATTACCGCGGCCGGCGGATCGCACTGGTTTCCACCAACACCGGTGGCCCCACCGTGGCCCAGATGTTCAATATCCTGGGGGGATACGACCTGGCCGCTTCCGGCCACAACACGGCTTCCACCTTGCACTTGCTGGCCGAGGCCCAGCGGATGGCCTTTGCCGACCGCTTCACCCACCTCGGGGATCCCGACTTCGATCCCATTCCCCTGGAGGGATTGCAGTCGGCGGCATACGCTGCCGGGCGGCGCAGCCATATCCGGCCGGAGGGACCTCCGGTCAGCCAGCCGGCGGGAGACCCCTGGCCGTTCCAGCCGGGGGGCAGGCCGGCCGGCATGCGTCGGCCCAGCGGCATCGACGCGGCCGAGCAGCACACCACCCATCTGACCGTGGTGGACAAGCAGCGCAACCTGGTCTCGCTGACGGCCTCGCTGGGCCAGTTGTTCGGCTCGGGCGTGGTGGTGCCCGGCACAGGGATCACCTTGAACAACGGCATGATGTGGTTCGACCCCGAGCCCGGAAAAGTCAACTCGATGGCGCCGGGCAAGCGGGCGCTTCACGCCGGCACGCCGGCGCTGGTCTTTGACCGGCAGGGGCCCTACCTGGCGGTGGGCTCCCCGGGCGGACGCAAGGTGCTGACGGCGGTGCAGCAGGTCATCCACAACGTGGTGGATTTCGGGCTGGGGATGCAGGCGGCTGTCAGCGCCCCGCGGATTCACTGCGAGGGCAGTCCGCTTCACCTGGATGCCCGGCTGCCGGCCCACACGATTGAGGCGGTGCGGTCCTTCGGCCACCAGGTTTCGTTGAGGGAAGAGCATTTTCTCAGCTCCTATTTCGCCAGGCCCAACGGCATTCTCGTCGACCGCCGGTCCGGCCTGCTGAGGAGCGGAGTGGAGCCCTACAAGGCGAGCGCCGCCGTCGGTTACTAGCCCGGCGAGTCTTGCAGGGAGCCGCCACCGGCCGATTCACAGGAGAAGGCAAGACATGAGCGAGGACAGGCCTGCCCGACCGAAATCGATTCTGGAGAGCATTCGACAGGGACGAATCCGGCGCATCGATTTTCTGGGAGATTCCATCACCCAGGGATGCGGCTACGTCTCCCGCCAGGAGGGCTATCCCGATCTCCTCCTGGACAAGATGAGACAGTTGGCCGGTCACGACCGGTTCCGGATCTACAACCATGCCGTGGGCGGCGCCACTGCCGCGGGCGGCGCCGGCCGTCTTCACTGGTGCGAGCACGAGCCCTCCCCTCCCGACCTGAGCTTCGTCATGTTCGGTCTGAACGACGTCTACCTGTCGGGTTCCGAGGACGACTATGCCCACCACCTCGGGACCATGATGAACCGGCTCAATCGAATGGGATCGGAAGTGGTGCTGCTGGGTCCCACGCCCTTCCCGGCCAGAGACGCGGACGTCCACTCCTTCAGCCTCCGCGCCTCCCGAGAAGCCGGCAGGGCCCGAGTCAAATTTGTGGATTGCCTGAAGCCCTTCTACCAGGGCGGCCGGCTTCCCGAGGGGATGCTTTGGCCCGATGGAATTCACTTGACCGCCCGGGGACACAGGGTGGTGGCGGAATGGATCTGGAAAGAACTCGAGGCAATGTAAAGATCCCCGCGGCGCCACGAGCACACCTCCCGGCGAGAAGCTCCGCATGACCCGGCCCGCAGCCAGTCCCCCCAACCACAACCGCAAGATCCACCCAGGGCGCCTGCAGTATCTGCCGGTCGAACCTGTCTCGCAAGCCTCCCCACCTCCGATCCGACTGGCCTCCGTTTCAACCCCACCGAGACCGCCTTCCAGTCCGGAACCAAGACTTGTAATTAAAATGAAAATCATTTTCATTTACATTTAGAAAAGTTTGGGATATCTTCCCCTCGCCGTTTGACCTGGAAGTCAATTTCTCCTGCTCGCCCAGCCGTCCAGGCGTGAGCATAGTGCCCAAGTCGAAGGCGCCGGAGCCATTGAAGAGTCGTGGTCGTTCACGCACTTCAGTGACCGCATTTCTCAAACCTGTTTTTCAGTTGTGATCGGCCGTTTCAGCCCGAAAAGGTCAAGAGCACACGGGAGGACGGAAACAATGTTCCGATTCAAACATCCGATTCATCGGTGGAACCCAGTGTCGAAGAGTGGCTGCCGCAAGGAGGGCATTTCGGCATTCGGATTGGCGCTGGCTCTGTTCGTCATCGTCGCGACCACGGGAGCCATGCCTCCGGCAGCAGCCGGGCAGAACGGGCAGTCCGATGCCGTCTCGGCGGCAGGTCTGCTGCAACAGGCTCGGAAAAACCGGGAGGTCTTCACAAAAGACTTTCACGGTTTTCGCAGCAAGCTGACCGTTCGTCTGGACGGCAGGGCTCACCACGGCACCTGCCTGTTTCGGGTGCCGGGCACTCTGGAGATCGCGTTGAACGGCGGCAAGGCTCCCCCGGTAGTGGAGGCCGCCGTCCGGAACATGCTGATGCATCGCGTCCCCTCGTCAACCACCGTGACTACAGAAGCCCGCTACGGCGAACCGGACGCGCATTCGCTCGGGAGGAAAGTCCTGCTGGACGACAAGTACCAATCCGCCTATCGCATCAAGGACCGTCAGATCCTCCAGGTCGACCGAACGATGCCGGAATTCCGACGGGTGCTGACGGTTCTGGAGACCAGGACGGCGGCTTCCGGAAAGTATCTGCCACGACACGTGTTCGCAGTCGTGGTCGATAACGACTCCGGCGCGATCCGCGAGGCCTGGACCTATATCACTCGTTTCCAGGAAATCGGCAGCAACTATCTCCCTCATTCCCGGCACGTGATCCGGACTGGCAAGGGGCGAAACAGCACTCTACTGATTGAATGGCACGACATTGAACTGCTGAAGGAAGCAAGCGATGGATAGCGCCGTATCACGGCCACGACGCGAACAACGAGAGATAACAAGCAGGCAACGAATTGAAATAGGGGGAATACTTCATGAGACGAAAAAACCTTAATCTGCTATCGGTTCTGGCTGTGCTGTCACTGATGGCGATCGGCCCTCTGAACGCGCATCCCCAGGACCGGGTCACGCTGGAGGGGGGCGTGTTCGACGTTTCCGGCGCACCGCTCCCGGACGCCAGCGTCTTCGTCAAGAACCTGGAGACGGGACTGGAGGTTTCGCAGCAGGTCGACTCACAAGGCGAATTCTCGCTGGATGTCCGGGCGGGCCGTTATCGGGTCAGCGCGGCGTTGAACGACTTCCAGACGGCATCCGAGACGGTCGACCTTACCGGCAGCGCAAGTAGCCCCCTGGTGCTGAAACTGGCTCCGGCGATTCTGACGCAGTCGATAATCGTCACCGGCTCTCGCGAAGAGGAATTCAGGGAGGATTCGGTCACCAAGGTGGACCTGATCGCGCGAAGCCAGTTGCTGGATTCCGGATACGAACGTGTGAGCGACATCCTGTCCGAGGAGACGGGAATCGTAACCCGTACCGACAGGTCACCGGGCTCCAGGGCCGGGACCCAGATTCAGGGCGTGGACTCCAGGCAGTCCCTGATCCTGATCGACGGGTTTCCGATTGTGGGGGCGCGAGGAGTCAAAAGCGGCATCCTCAACATGAATCGGCAGTCGACCAATCGTCTCGACCGGGTGGAGATCGTCAAGGGCGCCTCCTCGGCACTTTACGGATCGGACGCGATCGCCGGCGTCATCAACATGATCACGCGGGAACCCCGCCAGAAGTTCGATGTCAACCTGAGCAGCTCCATCGGATCCCGCGGCGCCGCCGACCATCGCGTCGACGCGGGATTTGTCCACGAAGACTGGACGGGGTTCTTCTCCGCCGAGCGCCACAAGCGCAACCCCTACGACCTGACGCCCCAAAATTACGACACCACCGGACCGGGGTACCGCAGGTACGACACCATGGCCAAGATCACACGAGACATCACCGACACCGTGGACCTCAGCTTTCTGGCCAACGCCTTCGACAACCGCGAGATCAGCGTGTATTCCGGGAGATCCGGAAGTCAGTCCACTACCACCAACGACAGCGCCATCAACTATGGTTTGACCCTGAATGCGGGGTTGTCCCCGTTCACCCAGTTGCAGGCCCGTGGTTACTACGGGAAGTACGACGAGAACTCGGTGGTGGATCTTGCTCGTATTCCGGGGACCATCGATGACACCGCCAACCTGAACGAACGCCTCTACCGGTTCGACGCCAACGTTTCTCACGTTCTGGGCCGACGGCAGCTTCTCCAGGGAGGCATCGAGGTGACCAGCAACGAGTACCGCGGATACAACCGGCTGCTCGGCGACAACGCCGGACAGTCGGTCCGCATGGTGGATGCCTGGTTCCAGGACCGCATCCAGGCACATCCCCGGCTCAGCCTGACGGTCGGGGGCCGGGTGACCCATCACTCGGCCTTCGGGACCCACGCCGTTCCCAGAATCGGCATGTTGTTCCGGGCTTCCGACAAATTCCGCCTGAGAGCTTCCTACGGACACGGTTTCCGCGCTCCGGACCTGGGGCAGCTCTACTACCGCTTTCTCACCACTTCGGGTACTTATCAGATCATCGGCAACCCGACCCTGGAAGCGGAATCCTCGTCAACGACCCAGGTGGGCTTCGACAGCAACATCACCGAGCGGTTGCAGTTCAGTTCCACCTGGTTCCGGAACGGGATCACCAACCTGATCGACACCCAGTTGCTGGGAAGACCGCGGACACCTGCACAACTCGAGGGGTTGATTTCGGAGTTCAACATCGATTCGGCATTCGGTCCGGGATTGAACCGGTTGACCTATCTCTACCGGAACATTGAAAACGTATACACCACCGGGCTGGAGAACAAGATCGAGCTGCGACTGACCAACAACCTGCTGGTCTCCACCGGCTACACCTATCTCGAGGCCAGGGACCAGGAGACCGGAGCCTTTCTGAGCCATCGCCACAAGCACCACGGGAACTTCCGGGTGTGGTGGTCGACCGACCGGTTGGGAGGGCTGAGGACGAACTTCCGCGGGACCTACCTGGGCAAGTGGCCCATCGTCGGCCGGAGCGCCACCCTGGTCGCCGACGCCTACCAGATCTGGGACTGGTACTTCGCCAAACCTCTGGGAGCCGGGATCGAGCTGTTCGGGCTGGTCGACAACCTCTTCGACTCGACCGATTCGAACCTCGACGGTCCCAATCCCACCTACTATCGAGCCGACCCCGGTCGTGGCTTCCGCATCGGGATGCGCTGGAACTTCGGCGTGGAGTAGCCGGTTCGGTCCGGAAATTGGGGCGATCCTCCTAATGAACGAATTCGGGATCGCCTCCAATCCCTCACGCACGGCGGCCGGGTGGCGTCTTTGTCGAGCCGTCCATTCGGCTGCCCTCAAACTTCCCTCCAGGCGAATAGTGTTATTCAGCACCTTTTTGGCCATAATTGCAGGCGTGCGGAGACAACCTGCAATCGCCGGTCTGAAAAGGGAGGCTGAACCATGAAACCACTATCCACCTTTGCCTGGGACGACGTGAAGCTGGACCCCTGGCCGCTTCCGGCAAGCAACATTCTGGGGGGCAGCCCCGACGCCCTGGGAGCCCTGGTCTTCATAACCGAGGACAAGACCTCCTGCAGCGGTATCTGGCAATGCCAACCCGGCCGGTTTCGATGGGAGTACACCTGGAACGAAACCATCTACGTCCTGGCCGGAAAAGGGGAGATTCGCTCGGAGGACGGGGAGTGCTGTCCGATCGTGCCGGGAAAGATGCTGCACTTCAACGAGGGGCTCAGGTCGGTCTGGACCATCGAGGAGACGGTGCGCAAGTTCTTCTGCCTGCAGTCCGAACGCCCCTTGCAGCTCTGAACCGGGACCAGGACCGTTGGGGTGAAGGCGGGGTTGCCCAGGACGGGGAGGTTCTCAGGCGCCGTAGCGCGCCGCCAGCGCCTTCAGCTCCCGCAGATAGCGGGGGACGGCGGTGACCGGGTCTTCCTCGCCCTCGTACTCCAGCGCCAGATAGCCCTTGTAGCCGGCGGCAGCCAGAGTCTGCAGGATGCGCCCCCAGTCGGCCGGCACCGGCTTCCCCCCGGGCGCCATCACCTGGGTTTTGACCTGCACGTTCACCGCGTAGGGGGCGCAGGCCTCGATCTGCCCGTAGGGGTCCTGCAGGAAGTTGCCGGTGTCCAGGTTGATGCCGGCCCAGGGAGAGTCCACCTTCTCCAGTATTCCAATCATCGTCTCGGCTCTGGCGGTGATCCCTCCGTGGTTTTCCATCCCCAAAATCACGCCTCGCTTGCCCGATTCCTCCGCCGCCCGGGCCAGCACTGAAGCCGCCCAGTCGGCCGCCTGGTCCAGGCCGGCGCCCTCGGGCGCGTCCCCGCCGAAGATGCGAATATGCCCGGCCCCCAGCGTGTGGGCCACTTCAATCCACTTGCGGATCTCCTGAAGCTCGTCAGCCCGCTCTTGGGGCGTGGGGCGGCAGAGGTTGGTCCGAATCGAGATGCTGTAGATCTCCACCGCGTTCCGATAGGCCAGCCGCTTCAAGGGCAGCAGAAAATCGTCTCCGGTGCCGGGAAACCAGTAGACGGTCAGGTCGAGGCCGTCAATCTCCTGCTCGACCGCCATGTGGACCAGGTCCGCATAGGTCAGGGCCTTCGATCCCAGTGGTGTCCGGAAGGAGTAGGCGCAGATGGCGATCCGCATTCGGGACAGGCCGTCAGTCTCGGAGCGGCCGACGCGAACCCCCAGGTGGGATCCCAGGGATCCGGCGAGCAGGAACGGCGCGGTCCGCAACAGGTCTCGACGATGCATGCAATCCTCCGATTTCCAGTGTTTCTTCGTGACCCTTTGTGGATCACTCTTTTTTTCGTTTGTTTCAGCCAAGTGCCGCCCCCGCCCCCGGTGTGCGGATCATTCGAGGGTGAAACTGCCGATCTGTTTTGAAGACGAACCACGAATGAACACGAATAGACACGAATACCGATGGACGTCC
>VXMN01000263.1 GCA_009841055.1 Acidobacteriota bacterium | reverse complement strand
ACATCGACGCCGGCTACCGAGACTTCGCCGATCGCTGGCTCCCCATTCTGGAGGTATTTCAGGAACAGCAGGTTCGCTTCGCACTGGAGGTCCACCCGACCGAAATCGCCTACGACATTCTGACCGCCCACCGGACCCTGGAAGCCATCCGGCACCACCCCGGCTTCGGATTCAATTTCGATCCAAGCCACCTCATACCCCAGCTCATCAACCCCGTCTTTTTCCTCGACGACTTCAAGGACCGCATCTTTCACGTCCACATCAAGGACGCCCGGGTCCAAGCGGACGGCCGCAACAGCATTCTCGCCTCCCATCTCGATTTCGGGGACCATCGCCGAGGCTGGGACTTCGTCTCCCCGGGAAGGGGCGGAGTCCAGTGGGACCAGGTCATGCGCGCACTCAATCGCATCGGCTACCAGGGACCGCTCTCCATCGAGTGGGAAGACTCCGGCATGGACCGCAACTGGGGGGCACCCGAGGCTCTGGCCATGGTCCGCCGGCAGGACTTCGCCCCCTCCGGAGTAGCCTTCGACGCCGCCTTTTCCAGCGATTAATGGGGCGATGGACAGGACCTCCCTGAATATCTTCGCCAAGGCCCCCGTCCTCGGGACGGTCAAGACCCGCATGTCTCCCCCCTTGTCTCCGGCGCAATGTCTTCGCCTGCATCGAGCCCTTCTGGACCACACCCTGGCACGAATGCGGCCTCTCATCGCTTCCGGGGTGGAGGCGAGCCTTTGCCTTACCGGAACGCTGCAGGAAGCGCTGAAGCAGGCCGGACGGATGGACGCGCGAGGCTTTCGCGTGGACAACCAGCGCGGCGCCCATCTTGGCGAGCGTCTCATCCACGCGCTCACAACCAGGTTCCGCCAGGGATTTTCCAAGGTTGTCTTCGTCGGGACCGACTGCCCCGGCCTGGGATCGAAGACGGTCCGGGATGCCATCCGTGCCCTGAACCGGCAGGAGGTGGTCATCGGCCCGGCTCGGGACGGCGGATACTACCTGATCGGATTTGCCGCCTGCCTTCCCCAAATCCTGCAAGGAATTCCCTGGGGAACTCCGGCGGTCTATGAGACCACCCTGGACCGGCTCAGGCGGAGGGGGATACGCTGGAAATCACTGGGACGGCGGGCGGACCTGGACACCTTCGGGGATCTGAAGCGATTCCGCCGCCGGGCCTGCCCGGGGAAAAGCCCGGAGGATGGGATCGATCCGGTTTTTTTTGCTACCATTGAAGGACTGATTCTCGAGGCAGGTCACGATTTCTGAGGTTGGGTCCCGAACCGCGGCAGGGTCCATCTCGCGACAGGGATCCCACCCCGGGTTCGCACCCCGTCAATGGGGAATTTCGGCGCGGCGATGTACCGATTCACTTCTGCAGGACTCCTGATCATCGGCCTGATCCTGCCGGCGCCGGTCCGGGCAGCCGAGGTTTCCGGCCGGATCACCGACTCCGACACCGGAGAAGGCATTCCCCGAGCCGTCGTCCGGGCCCTGGCGCAGGACCAGGGGCAACCGTCGGCTCAGGCTCTGACCGACCGGCGGGGCCGCTATCTCCTGGACCTGTTGCGAGGGCGCTACCGGATCCAGGTCGAAGTCCCCGATTCCAACTACCTCCCCAGGCAGTATGGCGGGTCGGGAGATGCGGAAGCCGGCGGCTTCCTTCACATCCCCACTTTCGATTCGTTCATCGTCCTGGACCTGTCGCTCACAATGGGCGGCTCGATTGCCGGCCGGGTGAGGGACGAGGGCGAGGTCCCCCTGGCCAAGGCAACCATCCGGGCCGAGTCGGCCGTTCATCGGGTCTCCACCGCGACCGGGGAAGACGGGAGCTATCTCCTCTCGGAACTGCCCCCCGGAGAATTCCTCATTTCCGCCGGGACTCGGGACCAGCGATACGTTTCCGCCTACTATCCGGAGAGCTCCCATCGCGAGGACGCGCGACCCGTAGCCGTGGAGCAGCGCCGGAAGCTCACCGGAATCGACTTTGTGCTGCAACGGGCAGGGGCCATTCGAGGGCGGATTCGAGCCCTCAAGGGAATGGAGCCGCTGGAGGGAGTCCGGGTGTTTGCCGAAAAACAGGGGGATTCCCCGATTTCCCGTGTCGCCACCAGCGATTCCCAGGGGCGATACCGGCTGGCCGGCCTCTCTCCGGGCTCCTACCTGCTGTCGGCAGGCCCCCCCGAAGGGGACGAACGGCCCGGCCGGCAACAGCCAGGCTGGCTGCGCCAGTTCTATCCCCAACAGTTCCATCGGGAATCGGCAGTTGCGCTCGACCTCGAGTCGGGTCTCACCCTGTCCGGTATCGACTTCACCCTCTTGCAGGAATGCTGGATCAGCGGGCGGGTGGTGACGCTGGGGGACGAGGAGCCCCTGGAGGAAGTCCAGGTGATTCCGCAACCGGTCATGCTGCCGGATTTTTCTCCAGCCCGAACCCGGACCGATGGGTCGGGGGACTTCCTGCTTCAGGGGCTGCCTCCGGGGAACTACACCCTGGGCATGCTGCTCCCGGCCAGGCACCGGAGGCTCATCCGGGTCTACTATCGGGACAAGCTGAGCCTGGACAGGGCGGACAGGATCGAGCTGGAGGAGGGGAAGGCCCTTCGGGACATCGACTTCAACCTAGCGGCCGGAGCCAGCCTCAGCGGCAGGGTTGGGATCGAGGAGCCCGAAGCGGAGCTCGAATATCAATGGGACAGCTCACGGGACGTGGTCGAGCTGGCACGTCTGGACTTCGATCCCAGGGGCTCCGAGGACCGGCAGCTGAGGGTCGAAGAGGACGGTTCATTCCGAGTGGACGGAACTCCCGGAGGGCGCTACTCCCTGACCCCCAGGCTCTCGGACCCCAACCTGATCGCACTGCGGTCGCCGCTTCCGCGGGTGGTGACGGTGGTTGAAGGCGACCTGCTGCAAGAGCTGGACTTCGCCTTCAGAATCGGGGGCTCCATCTCGGGCTCCGTCGAGTCGGCGAGCGAAGCCCCCGGCTTGAACCAACTGCAGATCGTCCTCATCAATTTCGTCGAGAACACCTCCTCGGTGTTTGACCTCCCCTCGCCTCAATACACGCTGGCCGGACTTTCCCCGGGCCGGTATTTTCTGGCGCTCCGTTCCAAGCCGGACACCACCCATCCCAGCCGAGGCTACGGGGTCTCCCAGGTGTTCGACTCCAGGCTGGTGGAGGTGGTCAAGGGAGCCGGCACTTCGAACGTAGACCTGAGAGTGCCCCCGACCCCGGCCGGGCGATCCCCCTTTTGAGCCGCGCTTCACGCCCGGGGCGAAGCCGACTGTTCCCGGGTGAGGTGTAGCCCGCATTTCTCCCGTAACTCCCAAATTGGTAGAGACTGGGAAGGCGTAAATAGGGTAGAGAAAGTCGGAGCGGACAGACGGGACCGCGACCTTCTACGCATACGGCATCATCAGCGACCAGGCGAACCCGGACGGCTCCTGCGTGCCTGCACGGAAACGGGTAATCGCAGGAAACGCGTCACAGAAACGGCCGGTACTGGAGCTTGCGCTCCGGACGGAACCGGATTGTTTCCGGTTGAGGCGTCCTGTATCATGGCCTTTCCCGGCAGCTTCCCGTTGAAATACCGCACCCGAACTCCCCGATTCCATTCCAACCGGAGAACCCCGATGAAACCGGCTCTTCGAATCCTGGCGTCCTTGCTGCTTCCCCTGATCCTTTGTCTTCCGGCCGCCGCCGTCAAGTGGGCTCCCGTCGAGCCGGCCCACCTGGCTGAGCAAAATCCCCGGATCGACCCGGATGCCGACGCCGAGGCGATTTTCTGGCGGACCTGGGTGACGGATCAAATGATTGGAAACCGGCAGCCCCAGAACATCAAGGAGCAGTACATCCGCATCAAGATCTTTACCGAACGCGGCGTCCAGGAGTACGCCACCATCGACCTTCTATCGGCATTCGACGAGATTCGCATCGGCGACCTGCGTGCGCGCACCATCAAGTCCGACGGCCGCATTGTGGAGGTTTCCGGTCGATCCATCTTCGAACGGACGGTGGCCAGGACCCGCGGAATCAAGGTCAGGTTCAAGTCCTTTTCCATGCCGGGTGTGGAGCCGGGCGACATCATCGAGTACCAGTGGAAACAGTATCGCGACGACTATTTCTCCCAGTATTCCCGTCTCTATTTTCAGCGGGACATCCCTTCCTGGGAGGTCAGCTATCACGTCAAGCCTTCGGATTTCGCCTGGGAGCGGTTGGGCTTCCTGATGAGTTTCCAGGTCTTCAACGTGAGGGGCGAAGGATTCAGGGAAACCCCCGGGGGGTGGCAATCCATCACCGTGCAGGACGTTCCGGCCTTCAAGTCCGAAGCCCGCATGCCTCCCGAGGATAACATCCGCTCCTGGATGCTGCTGTTCTACTCCAAGAAACGCAATTTCAAGCCGGACAAGTACTGGAGCGAAATGGGAAAGGCCATTCGCCACGAACTCAGGAACGAGGTCAAGGTGGACGGCTCCGTCAAGAAGAAAGCCGCCGAGCTGACCGCGGGTCTGTCCACACCCACCGACAAAATCGATCGCATCCTCGACTACTGCCTCAACCAGGTCAAGAACATCCAACACGACCGTTCGGGGGTGACGGCCGAGCAGCGCCTGAAACTGAATCCCCGCAAGAAGCCGTCCGACACCTTGAAGCAAGGCATGGGAACGGGACGCGACATCATCAAGCTGTTCTCCGCGCTCCTGAACGCCGCCGGAGTTCGATCCTATGTCGCCCTGGCCGCCGGGAGGGACGACTTCTTTTTCAACTCCAATTTTATGGACCCTTATTTCCTGAATCGCATGCAGGTCGCTGTCGAGCTCGACGGCAAGTGGAAGTTCTACGATCCGGCATCTCCCTACCTCGAACCCGGCATGCTGCTGTGGCCCGAGGAGGGTGTCGAATCCTTGATCCTCCATCGCAAGCAGCCCTTTTTCCAGAAGACTCCCTCTTCCGATTCCCAGAGAAGCCGGATTCACCGCAAAGCGAGTTTCAAGCTGCAGGAGGACGGGACGCTGGAAGGAACGGTGGAGATGGTCTTCCACGGCCACCCGGGCGTGTCCCGCAAGAACGTGTATGACGCTCTCACCCCGGAGGAGCAGCAGAAGGCCATTGCAGAGCGAGTGCAGGAACGGTTGAATTCCGCCGATGTAACCGATGTCGAGATCGTGAATGCCAAGGCCATCCGGGACCCCTTGACGGTGCGCTACAGGATTCGGGTGCCGGGCTATGCCCAGGGAGTCGGCAGGCGTCTGCTGCTGCAGCCGGCCTATTTCCAGATGAACGTGCCCGCGGAGTTTGAAACCAGCCAGCGCCGGTACGATATCTATTTCCGGTACTCCTGGACTGAATCAGACGAGGTCACCATCGAGCTGCCGCAAACCCACCGGCTCGAGAGGCTCTCGTCTCCCAGACCCTTCACCATGAGAGGCGTGGGGAAATATGAAGCCAGCCTGGAGCAAAGCGACGGCAACGGTTTGACCTACAGGCGCAGCTTGCGCTTCGGAGACAACGGGACGATATTGTTCCGCTCCGATGCCTATCCTCAGATCAAGCGAACCTTCGATTACATCCACCGGCAGGACAACCATGTGCTCACGCTCACCCGCAAAACGCCGGCGGATTGACCGGTGGTGGAGCCGGCCGCAGGCGGCCGCCCTGGTCCTGGCCTGCCTCTGTTGTCCCTGCCTGGCGGCCGAACGGCCCCCTTCCTGGCTCACCGAGCTGGCTTCCAGCCAGGTCCCGGAATACGACAGCGAGGTGGGGGCAGTCGTTCTTCTCAACGAGCACACGGTAACGGTTGAGCCGGACGGCAAGGTCACCACCTCGGTGCGGAAGGCCATCAAGGTGCTGACGCGGGAAGGCCGCCGGGAAGCTCGCGGGGGCGTGATCTATCGCCGCGACAGCGGCAAGGTCCGCCGGCTGCGAGCCTGGACGCTCTACCCCTCCGGGGCATCAAAGACCCACCGCAAGAAGGACGCCATCGATGTCTCGCTGGTACAGGACGATGTCTACGAAGTCTATGACGAGTCGCGGCATTCGTCCATCCGTGGCGCGGCCGACGCAGATACGGGCTCGGTGTTCGGATACGAATCGGTCCTGGAAGACCGGTCGGTGTTTACCCAGTTCAGCTTCAGCTTTCAGGACGATCTGCCGGCCCTGCTCTCCCGCTTCCGCCTGGTACTGCCATCGGGCTGGACGGCTGAATCGGTCACGGACAACCATCCGACCATCGAACCCATGGTCAAGGACTCGTCCTACACCTGGCAACTGGAACGCCTCCCTCCGGTTTCCGACGAACCCGCCCGGCCCGGGCTGAGGTCGATCGTGCCCCGGGTCAACGTCAGCTACTTTCCCTCCTCCCAGGTCAAAGCCGCCGGTCCGACCTTCCGCGAGTGGAGCCAGGTATCGGCCTGGCTTGCCTCCCTTGCCGACCCTCGGGCCAAGCCGGACAAGGCCGTCATCGCCAAGGCGCGGGACCTGACCGCGGGCAAGGAGAGTCAGCTTGAGAAAATCGAGGCCATCGCCGATTTCTCCCAGCGCATCAAGTACGCCTCCATCCAGTTGGGCGTCGGGCGCGGCGGGGGATACCAGCCCAGTCCTGCCGGGGAGACTCTGCACAACGCCTATGGAGACTGCAAGGACAAGGTCAACCTGATGCGCTCCCTGCTGGCGGCGGTGGGCATCGAGTCCTACCCGGTGGCGATCTTTTCCGGCAACCGCCGCTACGTGCGGTCCGATTGGCCGTCCCCCCGACAGTTCAACCACGTCATCATCGCCGTGCCGTTGTCAGGAGAGCTGGAAGCACCCGCTGTGGCCTCGGCGGGTGATTGGGGGAAGCTCCTTCTGTTCGACCCGACCGACCGCTACACTCCCCTGGGCTACCTTCCCGACCCCCAGCAGGACAGCCTGGCGCTGCTGGTCAGGTCGAGCGGGGGTAAGCTGCTGCGAGCCCCGACTTCCCCTCCCCGCGCCAACCTCTTCAAACGCCATGTCACCATGAGCCTGGCTCATGACGGCTCGATCGGCTGTCAGATTCGGGAGCAGTTGGAGGGGAGCGCCGCCAGCAGCAATCGGCGCCTGCAAAGAAGCCTGGGGAGCAGGGACTACCGCAGGGTCATCGAGCGTTGGATCTCCTCGGGCGCCCCGGGCGCCACCGTGTCCAGGATCGAAGCCGGTGACCGGAATCGGGGCGGCTTCTTCGTGGACGTGGATTTCACCGCGGCCGCATACGGGAGGACGGTGGGTCGGTATCTCCTGATCTTCAAGCCGGCCGTAGTGCCCCATCGAGGGTTCACCTATCTGAACCAGACCGAGCGAAGGTACGCCGTGGTTCTGGAAGCCGACAGCTTTCAGGAAACCGTGGAGGTAGATCTTCCCCTGGGATTCACGGTCGATGAAATGCCGGCGCCCGTGAACCTCGCCACCCCATTCGGACGCTACCATGCCGACTGGCGGGTCGAAGCCGGCAAGCTCTTCTTCAAGCGCCATCTCGAGCTCGACAACGCCGTGGTCCCACCCGAGGACTACGCTTCAGTGAAGGAGTTCTTCGACGAGATGATCGCAGCCGACCAGGCGCCGGTGGTGCTGATGAGGCAGTAAGGCAGAAAGACAGTGGAGAGTGGTTAGTGAATAGTGGATAGTTATTTGATCGACAGGTTAAGCATCCTGTTGTCTCGACGCAGTCCTTCAAATCAGTCCGGCCCCCGTTCTGGATGAAGCCCCCCGGGAACGCGGGCGTCCCGCCCGCACCGCACTGGCATGTCGTCGCCCATCTCCTCCACACAGTTCGACCGGCAAAGACGCCAAGCCTCTGCTTCGACCGAGCCCATGCCGTTCTCGCCGGCAAGGCGGACGGGTGCTAAATCCCAGGAAACTGAGCGGCTCGCTGCGGCAGTGCATGCGGGCGGGACGCCCGCGCTCCCGGGTGGGGCCTCCTTCCATCACTCTTGCT
>VXMN01000355.1 GCA_009841055.1 Acidobacteriota bacterium | reverse complement strand
TCGTGGGGCTGGACCGGTTTGTGAACTGGTATGTCCAGTTTCTGGGTTGGGTGGTGGCCCCCATCGCCATGACGGTGATTCTGGACTACTGGGCATTTCCGGAAAGGCGGAAACGCTACCAGAGCGCCAGGGGAGCGGACATGAACCTCAATCCGGCCGCCTACGTGGCCTGGCTGGTGGGTTTCCTGGTGGGGTTCTATGTCGGGCAGAACCAGCTTTTCAGCGGTCTGCTCAGTTCCATGGCGGCTTCGGGCCTGGTCTACTACCTATGGATGAAGGGTTCGCTGGCCCGGGGGATGACGCCCGAGCAACAGATGGGCCTGGCGCCTGTGAAGGGTTGACACAATGGTGACGGCTCTGGATTGGTTCATGGTGGCGCTGGAGATCGCGATCCTGCTGTGGGCGATTCGCCTGGTGTGGAAGGCCGAGCGGGAGGAACCGACCGACAGCATCATCCCGGCCACCGACAAGGACGTTGAACTGGTGGAGTAGGCGACGGGCCGTTGGAGGCCCCGCGGAGGCCTGAATGCGGATCGGCATTCTGGGCGGGACCGGGCCCGAGGGCAGGGGCTTGGCGTTGCGCCTGAGTCAGGCGGGAACCCCGGTGATCATCGGTTCCCGCAAACCGGATCAGGCGGCCCTGAAGGCCAAGGAGCTGCGGCTTCGTTTGAAAGAGGAGGGCGGCTCGGCAGCCGACATCTCCGGTTTGGAGAATTCACGGGTTGTCGAGGCCTGCGAGACTGTTTTCATCGCGACGCCGTTCGAGCATGCCGCCGGCCTGTTGGAGAGTTGTCGCGGCCATTTCCGCCAGGGACAGATCGTCGTGGACGTGACCGTTCCCCTGCAGTTTCGGGAGAAGCGCCTGCAACTGAGGGAATTGCCGGAACCTTCCGCCAGTGAGCACCTGGCCAGGGCCCTGCCGGAGGGCGTTCCCCTGGTGGGGGCCTTCAAGACCATTCCGGCCCACCTGCTGGAAGATCTGAGCGAACGGCTCGACTGTCATGTCTTTGTCTGCGGGGATTCCGCCGAGGCTCGGGGGCGGATCGTCCAGATCGCCTCCGGGATCGAGGGGCTGTCGCCGCTGGACGTGGGGCCGCTGAGGCTGGCCGCTACCCTGGAGCGCATGACACTGCTGGCGATTCAGATCAACAAGCGGCACCGGGTGCACCACTCCCGGTTTCGCGTGGTCGGTCTGTAGCCCGCAACCCCGCCAGTCTCAACATTCCTCGACGCCCGGCTGTTCCGGCCCGGGTTGCCGAGACTGACCCCGTCGGACAATCCCGCTAAAATAGAGCGCAGACCGGAGATCCGGACAGGGGTGTCGACAAGGCTTCGACCGGACGGGAGGGAACAGCGTGAGTTCCCAAGGCGTGGTGGTGCTGGCCGGCGGCGTGGGAGCCTCCAAGTTCCTGGTGGGGCTCAGCCGGGTCATCCCGCCCGAGCAGATCACCATAGTCGGCAACACCGGGGACGATTTCAAGGTGTGTGGGCTCCGGATCTGTCCCGACCTGGACACCATCACCTACACCCTCGCGGAGAAGGTGAATCCCTCCACGGGCTGGGGCGTCGCCGGGGATGACTTCGACTGCCTGGAGTGGCTGCAAGCCTATGGCGCTCCGAGCTGGTTTCAGTTGGGGGACCGGGACCTGGCCACTCATCTCTGGCGGACCCACCTGCTGGAGCAGGGTTTGGGCCTGGCGGAGGTCACGGCCGGAATCGGCCGGACCTGGGGGTTGCGCAGCCTGCTCCTGCCGATGAACGAGGCCTACACGCCGACACGGGTCCTGACCGACCAGGGAGACCTTCACCTGCAGGAATACCTGGTGCGGGAACAGTGCCGCCCCCGGGTGCTCCAGGTGAGCTACCGGCAGGTGGAGCAGAGTCGGATGTCCCCGGGGCTGCCGAAAAAGGTGGCGGGAGCCTGCCGGGTGGTGATAGCTCCCAGCAATCCCCTGATCAGCATCGGACCGATCCTGGCGGTTCCCGGCATGAGAGATCTCCTGCGGGACTCCGGTTTGCCGGTCACCGCCGTCAGTCCGCTGGTGGGGGGCAGGGCGCTGAAGGGACCGGCGGCCAAGATGCTGAAGGAGCTGGGTCTTCCGGCCTCGGCGCTGGGCGTTGCCCGCCTGCTGCAGGGGGTTGTCGATCAGTTTGTGATCGACACTCGGGACCAGGCCCTGAAGAAAGATATCGAGGGCCTGGGAATGCAAGTCAAGGTCACCAACACCGTCATGGCCGGCTTGGCCGACAAGGTGGCCCTGGCGCAAGCAGTCATGGGGCCGTGGTGACGGTCGTCCTTCTTCCCGTCAAGGATCCGGAGCGATCCAAGCAACGCCTGGCCGGGCTGCTCTCTCCCGGGGAGCGGACTCAACTGGTCTGGGCCATGCTGGAAGACGTCTGCGGGGCCGTCCGCGGATGCCGTCTGGCCGATCGTGTCGTGGTGGTGGCCCGCGACCCGGAAGTGGCTACCTATGCGGTTGGGAACGGTTGGGAAGTGTTTCGGGAAACCGAGCAGGTCTCCGAGAGCCGTTCCGTGGACTGGGCTTCGAGGAAGCTGGAAGCGCAGGGGGCCGAAGCGGTGCTCCGGCTGCCGGTGGACATTCCCCTGGTGCAAGCCCGGGACCTGGATGCCCTCCTCGATCCGGCCACCCGGGGACCCGAGGCCGTGCTGGTGCCCTCCCACGATGGGCTGGGAACCAACGCCCTGCTGCGCTCGCCGCCCCTGATGTTCCCCTCCAGGTTCGGCGCCGACAGCCTCCAAGGACACCTTCGAGAGGCACGGCTCCGGGAGGCCCAGGTGCTGGTCAGGAAGATGCCGAGGTTGGCCCTGGATCTCGACCTGGCGTCAGACCTGCTGCGATTCCAGGGGTTGGGGAAGGGAACCGCCACCCAGGCCCTTCTACAGAGGCTGGGAGTCGGAGAAAGGCTGGCGGGTTTGAATCGAGGCGCCCATGCGGGTTCCTGAGTACAGGGTCATCGGAATTCCCGGTTTGCCGGAAATTCGTCAGGGGAGCGGACTGGGCGAGCTCATCTGCCGGGCCGTTCGGGGCGTCTCCCTGGAAGTGCTGGAAGGAGACATCTTTGTGGTCACCCAGAAAGTCGTCTCCAAGGATGAAGGCAGGACCGTCCGCCTGGAGTCGGTAAAGCCTTCCCGCCTGGCCCGCAGCTGGGCGGGCGAGCTGGGCAAGGACCCGGCCCTGGTCGAGATCATCCTCGGCCAGTCTCGCCGTATCGTCAGGATGGACCAGGGCAGGCTGATCGTGGAGACCTGTCACGGCTTCGTTTGCGCCAACGCCGGAGTGGACCAGTCCAATACGGATGCCGGCGAGGTCACCCTCCTGCCGGAGGATCCCGACGCGTCGGCCCGCCGCCTTCGGAACTGCCTGGAGCGGAGCTTTGGGACCCGCCTGGCCGTGATCGTTTCCGACACCTTCGGCCGGCCCTGGCGCGAGGGGCTGGTGAACGTCGCCATCGGGGTTGCCGGCCTGACCCCGCTGATGGACTACCGGGGCGGTCTCGACAGCGCCGGCCGTCCGCTGGAGGCCACCGCCATGGCCTGGACCGACGAACTGGCCGGGGCAGCCGAGCCGGTCATGGGAAAGACCCGCGGCATCCCGGTGGCCATCGTCCGTGGATTGACCTACCCGGCGGCCGAGGGTTCGGCTCGTGCATTGATTCGGGCGCGGGAGAATGATCTCTTCCGGTAGTGGGGCTTATCGCGAATATCCCACCGGGGCGCTGGATGCAGTATGAAAGCCGGCAAATCCCAATTCGCTTTACCGGCTCCCGATCCACTCGCGAAGCGCCTCGTCGATCCGTGTCTGCCAGCCACGCCCGCCGGCACGGAAGTGATCGATCACATCCTGTGACAGCCGGATGGTGGTTGACACTTTCGGCCTGGCAACCGGCGGACGACCTCGCCGGACAGCCACCGTGGCAAACTTTTCCGGCCAGTCATCCCTCGACAGGTCAGGTGCGGTATCCGGGTCGAAATCTTTCGCCATAGAGTGTTTGCTCTCGATCATTTGCATTTTATGTTACTACGATAAATCGGGGTGTCAACAAGGCGGCCTCCTCCTGGAGAGGAATGCGGGCTGGAAACGGGTCTTGAATCGTCTTCGACCGACCATATATTCGAATTGACACTCTGACGGGGCAGGCGTACGATGTGCCTAACTGCGTTCACCTCAGAAGCCTCTCATGAAGCAGGTCGCGAATATACTTGGTTGCGTGCTGTTGACAGCTTCGATGCTGTCAGCGCAGGAGCAACGCGAGCCGCGTGAGGCCCGTCCCGAGGCCCTCAGCCCGGAGAAGTTCTCCGAGGCGCATGGTTCCTTGTTCGACCGTCCCAAGTCGAACGAAGCGGCGGAGTTGACCGATCGGCTGCTGGGGTCCGAACCGGGCGCCGAGCCGGGCCTGGTTGAGCGGCGGAATTTCATCGACGACCACATCTTCGGCAAGATGGAGCGCGATGGAGTGCCGCATGCGCGGCCGGCGTCGGACATCGAGTTTCTGCGGCGCGTCACGCTCGACTTGACGGGGCGCATCCCGACTCGGACGGAAGTGCGCGCCTTCCTGGCGGACAAAAATCCAGACAAACGAGACACGCTGATCGACCGGTTGCTGGACGGCGAAGAGTACGTGGAGAAGTGGGCCTACCACTTCATGGATCTGTTCCGCGCCAACGGCAAGATGGGACGCGGGCAGAACCTCTTCCACTATTGGATGAAGCAGAACCTGCGCGCCGACAGGCCCTACAACGAAGTTGCCTACGACATCATCTCGGCATCGGCCAAGAGCAACCACGTGGTGGCTGCGTCGAACGTGATCGCGCGGGAGCACATCCAGGGGGCTCCCCAGCCCAAGGACGGCGACGACCTTGGCATGGTGCATCAGCTCGATACCCACGATGAGCTGGCCATTCACTACGCCAAGATCTTCATGGGACTGAATCTGTCCTGCATTTCCTGCCACGACGGGCAAGGACACCTCGAGGAGGTGAACGCCTGGCTGAGCACCAAGAGTCGGGCGGAGTTCTTCCAACTGGCGGCGTTCCTGGGCCGTACGCGGTACCAGATGTATTTCGAGAACGGCCAGCCGCAGTCAGGGGAGTTTCTACTGGATGACGGCAGTCCCGGCTACGATACCGAGGGCGAGAGCATGGTTCGCGTCGCGCGGCTGGGCGGGCCGGACAATCCGGTGTTCCTGCTGAGCGGCGAAGAGCCGCGGCCCGGAGAGGAACCGCGCGAGGCGCTGGGACGGATATTGACCGCGCACCCGCAGTTCGCTCGCGGCACGGTGAACCGCTTCTGGGCCAAGTTGATGGGCTTCGGGATCGTCGAGCCGTTCGACGAGTTCGATTTGTTGCGACAGGACCCGGACAACCTGCCCGAAGGCTGGGAGTTGCAGCCGTCGCACCCCGAGTTGCTGGAGGAGTTGGCCCGGAGTTTTCGCCAGAACGACTACAGTATCAAGGAGTTGATGCGAACCATCACCAGGTCGAGCACCTACCGGTTGTCGGCGCGGTTCCAGGGTGAATGGAATGATTCCTACGCGCCGTACTTCGCACGCAAGTTCGTGCGGCGGCTGGGTGCCGAGGAGTTGCACGACGCGATTGCGCTGGCCACGGACCGCCCCGGGGACTTCAAGTTCGGGGACAGCAAAGTCGGTCTGGCATTGAAGCTGGCCGGGCCTCCGGGCGCCCGCGATGTGCGGACGTTCCTGCGGACTTTTGGCCAGTCGGACCGCAATACGCCGCCTCGGGAGGTTCCCGGCTCACTGCTGCATCCGTTGGCCCTGATGCAGTCGCCGGTGGTGACGGATCGGGTCATCGCCAAGGAAGACAGCCGCCTGAAGAAGCTGCTCGACAGCTACGACAACGATCGGGTGGTCGACGAGATGTTCCTGGGGACGCTTTCGCGTCCGCCGTCGAGCGAGGAGAAAACGGTCGCCCTGGCGGCCTTGAACAGGGACCGCGTCATGGGGGCGGAAGACTTGCAGTGGGCGCTGATCAATAGCGTGGAGTTCTTCTTCAATTACTAGCGGTCGGTGATCGGGCACACTATGCCGTTCCCCCGGGTTGGCGGGGGCTGCACCAGCTTATGTCAGGGAGGTGTTCCGATGGGTGAGCCCAGGAAAGTAGGGGATCTGCTGAGAACGCGACGCGATTTGCTGCGGCTGGGCGGACTCGGTCTTCTTGGCGCCTCGATCGACGGGGTGTGGCCGCTGCAGGTATCCGCCAGGCCATCCGGCGCCGGGGTACAGCCGCGCGGAACGGCGCGGAACGTTCTCTTCTACGAGATGTCGGGCGCCATCAGCCACGTCGACTCATACGATTTCAAGGAAAGCGCGGGGACGGCCAAGGACCTCGCGACCACGCAGTTGGCGCCGGACCTGCACATGTCGCAGCTCCTGCTGCCGAAGATGTCGAAGCACATGGACAAAATCGCCGTGGTGCGATCGATGCAGAGCCATGAAGAGGTTCACTTCCGGGCGCAATATTACTTGCAGACCGGCCGGCAGATGAACCTGGCGTTTGCGCGCGAGATTCCTGCCATTGGGTCGGTGATCGCGGCCGAGTTGGAAGAGCGGCGGCGTCCGACCGATACCTTCCCCACTTACCTGTCGTTCAACCTGGAGAAAGGGTCGGCCGGAGCTCTGTCGACAGGATTCCTTCCGGCCCGATTCTCGGTGGTCGACATCAATACCGAGGCGGTGACGGATTCACCCTCGCTCGATCGGAAGGTGGTGGAACTGCTGGAACAGCGTTGGGCGCTCTTGAGCAAGTTGCGCGACGTCAGGCACAAGCGGCTTTCCGGTCTCGGGCGGAAGATGCTGGGCTACGACGACTTCTACGACGCAGCCTACGGCCTGCTTTCGGATGAGCGCTGGCCGGCGGCCTTTCGCATCACCGAAGAAGACAAGGAGCGCTACGGGACGCACCGGGCAGGGGTCTCTTCGATCCTGGCGCGGAACGTGTTGGCGCAGGATGCCGGAACGCACTACATCCACATCTGCCACACCGGCTGGGACCACCACACTCACATTTGGGATCGTTCCAAAGACTCGAATCACTACACTCTCTGCGCCGAGTACGATCAGGCGTTCTCGGCCTTGCTCGAGGATCTTGCCAGGATTCGGTCGAAGACCAATCCGGAGATGACCCTGCTCGACGAGACGTTGGTCGTCAATATGAGCGAGTTCGGCCGGACACCGGGCCCGCTCAACAACATGCACGGGCGTGACCATCACAACCCGGTTTACCCGGCGCTGTTCGCCGGCGCGGGTGTGAAGGGCGGCGTGCGGCACGGGGCGTCGGATGCGGATGGCGCGACCTGCGCGGAGACGGGCTGGGCTCACAAGGAACAGCCTCGCAACGAGAACGTTCTGGCGACGATCTACTCGGCGCTGGGGATAGACTGGTCCAAGGAGATCCGCAACACGCCTTCGGGACGTCCCTATGTCTATGTCGATCCGCTGGGTGCGAACGGCTACATCTCGACGGATGAGATCTCGGAAATCTACGGATAGCTCTTGCGTAGATCAGCTTCGTTCTTCCAACCTTCAGTTGAACTAGTTCCCTGCAACGAGGACCGGCACCGACGCCGGTTCAGCCCGCCGCGGCGTGAGCGCCACTTTCTCTGGTTGTCCTGTTTGTTGGTCGGGGTCGCGGTGATGCGGCTTGGCGCCGCCGAGTCGGGAATGGTTTATGTTCCCGGCGGGGAGTTTCTGCGGGGGCGGTCCCATTCGCTTCCCGATGATGACATGAAACGGCGGTCGACACTGCTCAAGGACGATCGGCCGGCGAAGACGATCCAGGTCGGGCCGTTCTACCTCGATGAGCATGAGGTGACCAACGAGGCCTACCGGCGGTTTCTCGAGGCGACGGGGCGGCAACCGCCGTTCCATTGGGTGGACGGCGAGTTCCCGGCGGGCGAGGAGAAACATCCGGTT
>VXMN01000320.1 GCA_009841055.1 Acidobacteriota bacterium | reverse complement strand
CCGGGAACGCGGGCGTCCCGCCCGCACAACACTGGCAAGGCCTCACCCAACTCCTGCACCCGGCTAGACCGGCAACGGCGCCAGGACTCTGCTTCGGCCGAGCCCGTGCCGTTCCCGCCGGCAGGGTGGCCGGGTGGGGCATCGCAGGGAAACTGAGCGGCACGCAACGGGAGTGCATGCGGGCGGGACGCCCGCGTTCCCGGGTGGCGCCTCCTCCCGTCACTCCTGCTTCTCGAGGGGTCACCCTCCGGCTTGCCGGGCCGCCGCCCCTGCCGATGCGGCAGAACCGTCTCGCTTGGTGGCCCTTCGTAGTCCTTCGTGTGCCTTCGTGGATAACTCTTTTTTCTTTGGTTCCGGACAAGCGATGAACAAACTTCTGGCTGCCAACCGCAGCGAGATCGCCATTCGTATCATGAGGGCGGCCACTGAACTGGGGTTGCGGACGGTCGCGGTTTACTCCGAGGCGGACCGCGTCGGCTTGCACCGTTTCAAGGCCGACGAGGCCTATGCCCTTTCCAGAGACAAGGGTCCGGTGGAGGCCTATCTGGACATCGAGGGCATTCTGGCGATTGCCCGGGACAAGAAGGTGGACGCCATCCATCCGGGTTACGGGTTCTTGGCCGAGAACCCTCAGTTCGCCCAGGCTTGCCGGCAGGCAAACATCACCTTCGTGGGGCCGACACCCCGTCTACTGGAGTTGCTGGGAGACAAGCTGGCTGCCCGCCGCCTCGCCAGGAAGGCGGGAATCCCGGTGATTCCCGGAACCGACGAGCCCGTTGAGGAAGGGGAGGCGGCCCTGCAAACGGCTGCAGAGCTGGGATTCCCCTTGATTGCCAAGGCTGCCTTTGGCGGGGGAGGCCGGGGAATGAGGATCATCCGTTCCGCCGAGGATCTGGAAAAGCAATTGTCCGAGGCCCGAAGCGAGGCGGAGGCAGCCTTCGGCAATGGCTCCCTTTTTCTGGAACGCTTCATCGAGCGTCCCAAGCATGTGGAGGTTCAGATCCTGGCCGATCAGCATGGAAATATCGTGCACCTCTTCGAGCGGGATTGTTCGGTGCAGAGAAGGCATCAGAAGGTAGTGGAAGTGGCTCCGGCCGCGGGAGTGCCGAAAGAGTTGCGCGACAAATTGTGTGACGCGGCGGTTGCCCTGGCGCGTGAAGTCGGCTACGTGAATGCCGGAACGGTCGAGTTTCTCCTGGATGCGGACAGCCGCGAATGGTTTTTCATCGAGGTCAACCCCCGAATTCAGGTCGAGCACACCGTGACCGAGAGGGTGACGGGGATCGACCTGGTTCGCTCGCAGATCCTGATTGCTCAGGGTTGCCGGTTGCACGCGCCTCCGCTCTCTCTGCCCCCCCAAGAGAAGATGCCGCTCTACGGCAGCGCCCTGCAGTGCCGCATTACGGCGGAAGACCCGGAAAACAACTTCGCGCCGGACTTCGGCAAGGTCACTACCTACCGTTCTCCGGCCGGATTCGGCTTGCGATTGGATGGAGGCGCGGTCTCCGGGGGTGCGGTCCTGATTCCCTACTACGATTCCCTGCTGACCAAGGCCACGGCCTGGGGAAGGACCCCCAGGGAAGCCTGCCAGCGGATGGATCGAGCCCTGCGGGAATTTCGGGTCCGTGGCGTCAAGACCAATGTGCCCTTTCTCGAGAATATCGTCAATCACAAGGTGTTTCAGGAAGGACTGGCCACCACCCGTTTCCTGGACGAGTATCCCGAACTGTTCCACTTTGTCCAGAGGCGGGATCGGGCCACCCGACTGCTGAACTACCTGGCGGGAGTCATCGTCAACGGGAACCGGGAAGTTGCCGGGAAACCCTGGCCCGAGTCATTTGCCACGTCGAGGACCAGTCGAGACATTCAGCCGGCGCCCCTGCCGGAGATTCCCTTCCCCAAGGGAGTCGCTCCGCCTCCGGGAACCCGCCAGCAGTTGCTTCGGTTGGGTCCCGAACGATTCGCTCAGTGGATGCGGAAGCAGGAGCGCCTGCTGATCACTGACACGACTTTCCGCGATGCGCATCAGTCGCTGCTGGCCACCCGGGTGCGTTCCATCGACATTCTGAGGATTGCCGAGGCCCTGGCTCACCGATTGCCCCACCTCTTCAGCCTGGAGATGTGGGGAGGGGCCACCTTCGACACCGCCCTGCGCTTCCTCAACGAAGATCCCTGGCAGAGGCTGCGTCAGCTTCGGGATCTCGTCCCCAATATCTGCTTCCAGATGCTGTTTCGGGCTTCCAACGCGGTGGGATACACCAGTTACCCGGACAACGTGGTGACCGAGTTCATCAAGGAATCGGCCCGGCAGGGCATAGACATCTTTCGTATTTTCGATTCCCTGAACTCCATGGAAAACATGGAAGTCTCCATGGCGGCGGTTCGGGAGACCGACGCCGTATGCGAGGCCGCCATCTGCTACACCGGTGATATCCTCGATCCCCGACGGCCCAAGTACTCCCTTGACTACTACCTCAAGATGGCGCGACGGCTGGAGGACATGGGCGCCCACGTCCTGGCCATCAAGGACATGGCGGGTCTCTGCAAGCCCTACGCCGCCGCCCGACTGGTGAGAGCCTTGCGCCAGGAGGTGGGTATTCCGATTCACTTCCATACCCACGACACCAGCGGTGTGAGCGCGGCTTCCATCCTGAAGGCAGCCGAGTCCGGAGTGGATGTGGTCGACGGCGCCGTGTCGTCCATGAGCGGTCAGACCAGCCAGCCCAATCTCAACTCCATTGTGGAGGCCTTGCGCGGCCAGCCGCGGGACACGGGGCTCGACTCCGGGACCTTGGGAGCCTACTCGGACTACTGGGAGCTCGTCCGGGATTTCTATCGACCCTTCGACAGCGGCCCGAGGTCGGGAGATGCCAAGGTATACCTGCATGAGATACCGGGCGGGCAATACACCAATCTGCGCCAGCAGGCCGCAGCCGTGGGTCTCGGTTACCGCTGGAGCGAGGTGGAGTCCACCTACGCCGAGGTGAATCGACTTTTTGGCGACATCGTCAAGGTCACTCCGTCCAGCAAAGTGGTGGGAGACCTTACGCTGTTCCTGTTGGCCAAGGGGATGGCTCCGGAGGATCTGCTCCAGTTGGACGTCAAGCACGATCTCGCGCTTCCCAATTCAGTGATCGATCTCTTTGCCGGTTCACTGGGAACTCCGCCGGGAGGATGGCCGCCTCGCCTGCAAACCATCATCCTGCGAGGAGCCGAGCCGAGCCGCACGCGTCCCGGAGCCGATCTGCCGCCCGCCGATTTCGGCAGGACCCGGAAATTCCTGAAGCGAAAGCTCGGCCGGGATGTCCGCCATGACGAGGTGTTGAGTTACCTGTTGTATCCGGATGTGTTTCTCAACTACGTGGCGATGCATCGGAAATTCGGCGACGTCGGCGTCCTCCCGACTCCCCAGTTCTTTTACGGCATGCAGCCGGGAGACGAAATCGCGGTGGACATCGAGCCCGGCAAGACCCTGGTGATCAAGTTCCTGACCATCAGCGAACCCAATCCCGACGGCCGCCGAACCGTCTTCTTCGAGCTCAACGGGCAGCCTCGGGAGGCGGTGGTGCGCGACGAAAGCCTGAAAGAAGCCGCCCCCGCCCATCCAAGGATCAGCCCCGGAGAGCCCGGGCAGGTGGGGCCCCCGTCACCCGGGGTCATTACTCACGTCTTCGTCCAGTTGGAGCAGAGAGTGGACAGGGGCGCAAAGCTGTTCACCCTGGAAGCCATGAAGATGCAGAGTACGATTTACGCCCCCGTGGCCGGACGTGTCAGCCGGATTCTGGTGGGGGCAGGGCAGCACGTCGAGGCCAAGGACCTGTTGTTGACCATCGAGTAATCCCCCTCAATGCCCGCAGACGGGGTTCGTCCCGTGACCGGTCTTATCGTCAATTTCGCCAGCAAGGTCGTTCGCCACCGGGGACTCATCCGGTCGATGGTCCAACGCGATCTCAAGAGCCGCTACGTGGGTTCGGTCATGGGGATCTTCTGGTCGGTGATCCATCCGCTGGCGCTGCTGGTGTGCTACACCTTCGTGTTTTCGGTGATCTGGAAACTGCAAATACAACACCCCAGGTTTCCCGAGACCGGAACGGCCAGCTTTGCCCTCTACCTGTTCTGCGGCATCCTTCCCTGGATGATGTTCCAGGAGACCCTGACCCGCTCCAGCAACGTGCTGGTGGACAACGCCAATCTGATCACCAAGACCTTGTTTCCCTCGGAGATCCTGCCGGTGGCCGTACTGATCGCCAACCTGGTGAACCACCTGATCGGCCTGGCCATCTTCCTGGTGATCATCCTCTTCTACCTGAAGGACCTGAGCTTGTTTGTGCTGTTGATTCCCCTCCACCTGCTTCCCCTGATGCTGTTTGCCCTGGGGCTGAGTTGGGTGGTCTCGAGTCTCCAGGTGTTTCTGAGGGACACCGCCCAGGTGGTCACGGTAGTCCTGACCTTCTGGTTCTGGTTTACTCCCATTTTCTATTCCGAAGAACACCTCGCCAAGGTCAGCGACAAGCTGGTCCTGGCCATGCGCTTCAATCCGTTGGCCGAAGTCGTGATTGCTTACCGCAAGATGTTGCTTTTTGCCGAGATGCCGTCCTGGCAGGGGATGATTCCCCTCTACGGGATGGCTCTGGTGACATTCGTGTGCGGCGGCCTGCTGTTCCGTTACGTCAAGCGTTCCTTTGCGGACGTGCTTTAGTGGGTGGCTGAATCGATGAGATCTCTATCGCCCATTCCCGTGCTGGCCGTCGGCTTGACCCTGCTGGGCGGATCCGCCGCCCGGGCAACCCCGGATTTCCTGCCGGAGGCCAGCGCCTTTCATGCCTATTGGGATTCCACCATTCTCTTTGCGTTCGAGTTGACCCCGAGCCGGGAAGCCTTCATCGAGGTCATCAACCTGGGAGAGAACCGCCGCTGCCTGTCGGTGGAGCGGATCTCCCTGCGAACGGCGGAAGGGCAGCCCCGGCGGTTCGACGCCTTTCTTTACGACGGCCGCAAGTCCAAGCTGGAGGGCAATCCCCGGGCTTGTGTCCGCCAGCGCACGCGGCGCAGATTCGAGCTCGGCTACAGCTTCGACTTTCCGGAGCAAGTGCGCAAGGTCGTTTTCCTGTTGGGAAGGTTGGCCTATCGGCTGCAGCCGGTTGGCGGTGAAGATTATCGGAGATTTGTGGAGAATTTCGACAAGATCAACATCGGGGTCAGTAGCGATCAACTCAAGGTTTTCCAGTTGCGTGTGCTCTACGGCAAGGAGAACTACGGTTCCAGGATACGTTCCCGGCGGGTGACGGCCCCGTTTGTCAGCAAGGGGACCCGAGGACCCGTGACTCTCTTGAGCACCTTCCCCCGGCGCACCGAAAAGGCCAGGAAAAAGAATAAGACCGGAAGTGTGAGCATCGCCTTGAAGCTGGATGCCAGCGGCGAGGTGGTTGAAGCCGTTCCCGAGTCCAGCCTGGAGTTCGGGCTCACCGAACGGGCGCTCTACGAGGTGAAACACTGGTGGGACTTTGCTCCGGCCTACCAGGACGGCAAGCCGGTGGCCGGCGATCACCGGGCCACGGTGGTCTATCGCTTGGAGCAGGATGACTGGAAATAGCCGGCAAAGGCTGTCACCATCGCCGCCACCATCCCATCACAATTCCACCGACTCGCAAACCTCGAAGTATTTCCTGCCCGGCTGAATGCGAATGGCCTGCTCCACCGGGTCGTGTTCCAGTGCGATAATCCAGTTTTCCTCGCATGCCTGCGTTAGATAGCGCCGCTTCTCCTCAATGGTCGTCAGGGGATAGAGGTCATACCCCATCAGGTAGGGAAGCGGGAGGTGAGAGGCGGTGGGCATCATGTCCCCGCAATAGAACAGCGTGGTGTCGCCGTCCTGGATCTTGACCATCTGCAAGCCGGGGGTGTGTCCATTGGAGATCAGGAGGTGGAGGCCGGGGAACAGCTCGCAGGGGCCATCCAGGATTGTGAGTTGGGGGTGGTCGCGGAAGGGCTCGATATCCATTGGCATGTAGCTGCCCCGGTCCTTCTCGGACGGGTTCAGGGCCCTCTCCCATTGACGCTGCTGAATGTAGTGCCTGGCCGAGGGGAAAGTCAGCTCCAACCGGTCGTTCCGGTAGCAGGTCGCGCCCCCTGCATGGTCGAAATGGAAGTGGGTCAGGATGACGTCGGTGATGTCCTCCGGCTCGATGCCGTTGGCAGCCAGAGAGCCCGGCAGGGTGTAGCGGCTATGGTCGAGGCGGTAGATCTCCTTGAGTTTCCCGGAGAACTTGTGACCGCAGCCGACGTCCACCAGGATCTTGCGCTTTTCGTCCAGAATCAACAGGGCCCTCATGGCCAGGGGGATCCGATTGCGCTCATCGCTGGGGTTGGTTCGACTCCACAGAGTCTTGGGGACGACCCCGAACATGGCGCCGCCGTCGAGGCCGAAACGGCCGGTCTCCAGGGAAACAATGCGGTAGGGTCCTATCTTCATCGCCTGATGCTCAGAGCCACCCCATCCCTGAGAGGAACGATGGTGGTCAGGATGTCTTCGGATTGAAAGGCCAGTCGATTGAAGGCTCGTATTCCCGCCGTGTTGGGGGCGTTGTCGTCGCCCACCACCCGTCCCTGCCACAGGGCGTTGTCGGTGATGAGCAGGCCCCCTTTCTTCAATCTGGGAACCGCCTGCCGGAATACTTCGGGATACTCGTGCTTGTCCACGTCGTTCAGGATGATGTCGAAGGATCCCGGTTCCGCGGCCAGCAGCGAAAGGGCGTCGCCGGTTCGGTAGTCTACCAGACCTTCGATTCGGGCCTCTTGGAAAAACCGGGCGGCGAGGACGGCGTTTTCCCGGGAGCCGTCGGTACAGATGATCCGCCCCCCCGGTTGCAAGCCCCTTGCAAACCAGATCGCCGAGTAACCAAAGCCGGATCCCAGCTCGAAGATGCGTTGCGCACCTGTCAGTAGCGCCAGTTGGCAGAGCAGGCGACCAACCAGGGGGCCGATGATGGGAAATCTCTTCTCGGCGGCGATGCGCTCCATTTCCTGCAGGGTGGAGTCCCTCGGAGGAGTCAGGGAATGGAGGTAGCGAACGATGGACGGTTCCAGGATATTCATGGTTTGTTCTCCTGCCGGGTCGGACCAGGACGGTCGGACCAGGACGCGCTTGCTACGCCCGGATCTTATGGTAATCTGGACCGGCCGGCAACGGCCAACGCGGGCAATCGCTCCAAGAAGGGTTTGTGCAAGGACATCAGTTGGGGCTGATCCGGGGAAATAGGATTGCAGAATGATCATCGGGTTGTTCGGGGAAGATTCGCCACTGACCCTGGCCCTCCAAAGTGACTTGGAAGAGAAGGGGTTTGGTTCGTGCCCGTCCACCCGGCCCCTGCCGCAGCAGCAGTCGCAGCACCTGGTTTTTCGAGAACGGCAGTTGCCTCCCGATTGGAAGTCCCTGCGGGAAGCGGGCATGGTGGTAGTTTGGGTCGGTGAACCCGTGGAGCTGGCAGTGTCCTTCGACCTGGTGCTGCCCCCCGGCCAATCCGAAGCGGAAGCCTTGGAGAGGCTCGCCCACCTGGTGCGGCGGAAGCTGGTCGGCCCGCCGCGGCCCTCCTGGGACGAGTATTTCATGAGGATTGCACAGGTGGCTTCCACGCGGAGCAACTGCATCAAGCGGAAGGTTGGGGCGGTGGTGGTGAAAGACCGCAGGATCGTGTCCACCGGCTATAACGGAACCCCGCGCGGAACAAAGAACTGCAACGAGGGGGGATGTCCGCGCTGCAGCAGCCTGGCAGTCAGCGGAACCCGGCTGGACGAGTGTCTGTGTTCCCACGCCGAGGAAAACGCCATCACCCAGGCGGCTTACCACGGCACCAGCGTCAAGGACGGATGCCTCTATTCCACCTTTTCGCCCTGCCTGATGTGCGCCAAGATGATCATCAACAGCGGGATTACCGAAGTGGTATTCAATGTGGGGTATCCACTGAACGACTCGACCTTTCGATTGTTCGAGGAAGCCGGAGTCACGATCCGGGAATACCGGCTTGTCTGAAACAAAAGAAAAAAGAGTTATCCACGAAGACACACGAAGGACCACG
>VXMN01000075.1 GCA_009841055.1 Acidobacteriota bacterium | reverse complement strand
GTCCCGAGCAGGCCACCAGGATAGAGGTGAGCGCCGGCGCCGAAACGGGCGGCTTTCATCTCACCCTGTTCGAGGCCTATACCTACAGTGTCAGCGGGCGTGTGCTGGCGTCGGACGGAAGTCCGGCTCAGTCGGTCCGGGTCTTCTCCGTCAAACGATCCGGGGCCGGACAGGATTCCTTGGGGGGCGGCGCCACCACGGACCTCCAGGGAACATTCAGGGTGGACGGCCTGCTGCCGGGCAGGTATCGTCTGATCGCCGGCAGGCGACGTGGGCAGGAACCGCAGATTGCCAGCGCCCCGGTGGAAGTGGTCGACCAGGATATCCGGGGGTTGATGCTGGCTCTGGGGTCGGGCGCCTCCATCACCGGCAGGGTTGTGTCGGAGAACCGGGAGTCCACCCTGAATTGGCGACGTGTTTCGGTGGTCATCAGGCCCGCTGAAGGCGGTGGCCGGGGATTTGGGTTCGGTGGAGGGGGACGGCCGATTGAGGAGGACTTCAGCTTCAGGATTTCAAACCTTCCCGGAGGACTCTATCGCTTGTCTGTCAGTCTTCCGCCCGGCAATCACTACGTCGAGTCCATCCGCGCCCAGGGACAGGAAATTATCGACCGGCTGATAGAGATGAACGATCGGGACCACTTGTCGGGCGTGGAAGTCCGGATTTCCCCCAACGGATCTCGAATCAGCGGCTTGGTGAGAAGCGAGGAGGACGGGAAAGCGGTCGATGGCGCCACCGTCCTGGTCTTTGCCGCCGATCCCCAGCAGAGGGGAAGCTTTTCGCGCTTTACCAGGACTACTCAAACCGACCAGACCGGAAGATACTCTCTGGAGGGCCTGCCGCCTGCCGAATACCTGGTGTGCGCCCTGGTCGAACACGAATCCGGACGCGAAAGCGAGCCCGAATATCTGAACGGCCTGGAGGGGGATTCGACCACCATCGACATTTCCGCCGGAGAGATGTCCAGCAAGACCCTGGTGGCGCTGCCGGCCCCCGCCGCCAACTGAAGCCGGCCCCCGTCTTTCACCCAACGGAAACCCGTTGCCGAGAGGATGCAATATGGCCAAACCGGTCGTCGTCATTCCAGGAGACGATCCTCCCCAGTGCCAGGGTTCGCCGCAGTTGGAACGGCTCCGGTCCCTGGCCGAGGTGGTTCTCTACCCCACGCGCCCCGAGTCGCGCCAGGACAAGATAGGCCGGGCCCGACCGGCCGATATACTGATCAACTCCCGCAACTCGGTCAAATGGCCGGCCGACGTCCTGGAGGAACTGCCCCGGCTCAAGATGATCACCGTCTGCGGGATCGGCATCGACGCCATCGATATCGAGGCCGCCAGGGCGCAGGGAATCATCGTTTGCAACGTGCCGGGCAAGACCGCGCCCATCGTGGCCGAGCACGCCTTCGGGCTGATGTTTGCGGTTGCCAAGAGGGCCGCATACCAGACAGCCTCGATTCGCGCGGGCGATTGGGTTCGCGTCGACAGTCTTTTTCTGCAGGGAAAGACCCTGGGAGTGGTGGGCACGGGCAACATCGGCGCCGAGATGGCCCGGTTGGGGCGCGCCCTCGGCATGAAGGTCATCGCCTGGACCTTTCATCCTTCGGTTGAGAGAGCCGCTGAGTTGGGCGTTACTTTTGTGGGGCTGGAAGAGTTGCTGCGCCGCTCCGACGTGGTCAGCCTCCACCTCAAGCTGACCGAGCAGTCTCGGCATCTCATCGGCGAGACCGAGCTTTCCCGCATGAAGCCGGGAGCGGTCCTGATCAACGTCGGCCGCGGGGCCCTGGTGGATGAGGAGGCCCTGGCGGCAGCCCTGGGGGCGGGGCGCCTGGGCGGCGCCGGCATTGACGTGTTCCAGGTGGAGCCGCTGCCGCCGGGCCACCCCCTGCGTGCCTGCGAGCAGGTGGTTCTGACGCCCCACTGCGCCGATATGACTCCTGAAGGCGTGGAGCTGCTCAACGAGGGCGTGGTGGACAACGTGCTGGCGTTTCTGCAGGGAAAGCCCGGAAACGTCATGACCTGAGACTCCTCCGGTCCTTCGAAACCTGCCTCTGAAAGTCATGCGTTTCTCCGTTGTTCCAGTTCTGATGGGTTCTCTCACCCTTGGCGCCGGAGCGGTCCTGGCCGGCGACTCCGCTATGGGCGAATGGGAGGGGAAGCTGCGCGGCGACGATGGGGTTGAAAGGATCCTGGAAGCCCGCGTTGTGGCCGAAGGCGGGGACCGCTTCCGGGCCGTGATGAGACTGGACATGGACGGGGCCTGGAACGCGGGTGAATCCACCGGTCGCCGACAGGGCGAGACGGTTGTGTTTTCCGGCTCCCTGACTCCGGGGCAGGGATCCGGCGGTGTGTGTCGACTTCAAGGCCAGGTCGACTCCGAGGGGTTCAGGGGCACCTGCGCCGGGTCCGGCACGACAGCCCGATTCTCCCTGGCCAGGATGGAGCGCCGGCCGCCTCGCCTGGGAGCCGAGCCTCCCGAGAAGGCGGTGGTCCTGTTCGACGGCACCGGCCTGGATGCCTGGATGCACCGGGACGGGCAGCCCGCGGGCTGGAAGCTGCGGGAAGACGGCAGCATGGAGGTGACCCGGGGAAACATTCTCACCCGCCGGTCGTTCGGGGACGTTCGCATCCATCTCGAGTTTCGCACTCCGCTGATGGCGGAGGCCCGGGGGCAAGCCCGCGGCAACAGCGGCGTCTATGTCCAGGGCCGCTACGAGGTTCAGGTCCTGGACAGCTTCGGGCTGGAGCCGATGGACAACGGTTGCGGGGGCGTCTACAGGATTGCTCCGCCGCGCGTGAACGCCTCGCTGCCTCCGCTGCAATGGCAGACCTACGAGATCGTCTTTCGGTCGCCTCGCTTCGATTCAAGCGGCGGCAAGACCGCCAATGCCAAAATCACGGTCCGGCATAACGGCGAGGTGATTCACTTGGACCGGGAGCTCCCCCGGCTCACCCCGGGGGGTGTCAGCAGCGAGGAAGGCGAACGCGGACCGCTGCTCCTGCAGGATCACCGCGACCCCGTCCAGTACCGGAATATATGGGTCGTGCCCCTGGATTGATTCGGATTGGCGGGAAAGGCTCGCGGATTACGGCTGAAAGAGGATCGTGCCGAATCGACTGGGGATGTGGAAGGAGTCCTCCAGGGGCGGGCTCCAGGCGAGCAGTCGGCGCTGCCGGATCTCTCCGACTCCGTCACACCGAAAGAAGTTGATCCGCCATTCCATGCCGGGCCGGATGGAAGCCACACCCATCGCGCCGGCGGGAATGCTCATCTCGCAGGTCCATTCCTTTTTGCCCTCATCGACCCGGGTGGCATGGGCGAAGCCGGAATCCCAGCCGGCGTCCAGCACGGGCTCCCGGTCCAGGTCGATGGCAAGGTCGATCCACTGGTTGTTGGGGGCGACTTCAAACTCCCAGTAGGTGTTCATGCTCCGGGGGAAGGGGTTGACGAAAGCCTCCACCACGTCCCGGTCCCACAACAGCCAGCGCTCCGGCCCCGGGTCCTCTCCCTGGTAGCAGTGCATCTCGAAGTATTGGCACCGGTAGGCCAAGTAGAGTCTTGAGGGCGTATAGGCCGCCGCCACCGCGGTGTTCACTCTCGGAATGGTCCTGCCCGGTTTTCGGTAGTGGTGCAGGGTCAACCGGGGAACCCCGCGCCAGGCAGGCTTGGCGAGGTCCGCGTCCGGCTCGAAATCTCCGGGGAGTCGCGGGACAGAGGCCTGAAGAGTGCTCAGATAGGTGGGGTTGGGGCTCATTCCGGATGAATCCAGCGACCTGGTGAGAAATTGGGGCCTTTGGGCTGCCCGACCCTGCCGGTCAGGAAAACTCGGCCAGTTTCACCGTGCGGCCTTCCGCCGCGGAGCGGTCAGCCGCAAAGACCACTCGATGAGTCTCGAAGGCGGTCTCGAAATCGGTGAGCGGCATGGGCCGCCCCCGGGAGACGCTGTCGGCGAAGGCTTGAAACTGGGGCTGATAGGGATGGTCCACCACATCGCCCGAGTCGATCAGGGCGGTCTCCAGGACACTCCAGCGAGCCTTGGTCATTCCCTTCAGCTTCTGGCTGTAGATGCGGTTGTCGAGCAGGCTGCCCTCACTGCCCACCAGGTGGATGTGAAAGTAGTAGGGCTGCAGGCAGTCCACGATGGAGGCCACCTTTCCGATCTTGCCGTCGCTGAACTTCAGCAGAGTGACGGTGCTGGTGTCGTACTCGTAGGGCTCGAAAATCGCGTTGCCCGACCTGGCGCCGTAGCTGGTGACCTCCTCGACCCGGGACCCGGTGAAGTAGAGCAGGCCGTCCAGGGCATGACAACCGGCGGTGAGGAGGCTGCTGCCCCCGAAGTCCTTCTTGACGTTCCAGCCGAACTGCCCGTACCAGGGGCCGATTCCGTGGTAGTAATCGACTTCCGCGTAGTGAATCTCGCCCAGCAGGCCCTCGTCGATGCAGGAGCGGATCAGGTCGAAGTGCTGGCTATAGCGGCATTCGAAGCAGACGCAGGTCTGAACGCCGGCCTTCCGAATTGCAGCCTGCATCTCCAGGGCGTCCTCGAAGGAGAGGCAGATGGGCTTCTCGATGATGAGGTGCTTGCCGGCTCTGGCGGCGGCGATGGCCTGCCGGGCATGCTGCGGGTGGGGAGTGCAGATGTCGATCGCGTCGATGTCAGGATCGGCCAGCATTGCCTCGTAGCTGGTGAAGGCTCGAAGCGGGGTGCCGTAGTCCCGGCTCAAGGCGGCTTCATCGAGCTGCCGCCGCGAGCAGACAGCCGTCACCCGGGCTCCGGAAACTGCTTTGAAGGCATCGATGTGAGCGCCGGCCACCCAGCCCAGGCCCACAATGCCTACTCGCACATCGCTCATCTCTTGTCCCTCCTTTTCCGTCGAACCACGCCCGGACGACAATGGCCTGCCGGCGGGGCTACGGCCGGCTTTCCCGAATGATGCGGTCGTAGACGTCTCGCGCCCGCTGATAGGCCGCGGCGGCCTGCTCGCGTTCCTCGGGACGAATCCGCGGACTCTTCATTTTCCAGCACTGGTCCACGGCCCGCCGGCACCATTCGGCGCTCCGGAGCGAGGCCCGAACCGGTTTGCCCCCCACCTGAACGAAAATGGGATTGGTGTGCGAGCTGGGGTAGATCCGCAGAGCCAGCCAACTGGACCTATCCACCGGGTGTTTGAAGCTCACCTCGCGCCACTGCCCATCCGCCTCCACCATCTTTCTGGCCACGGGTTCGCCGTTGACAATCAGCTCCAACGGAACCCGGCGGGTCTTTCCCTGGCGGGCGCGCTCGATATGCCAGTAGGGGGGGCGGTGGAGTGGTCTGGAAGCGATAATGGCGCCCACCTCGTCCTGCCGATCGGGCAAGTATGCGATCACCCTGGATCGAATCTCGACCGTTTGCGCACCCGGCAGGTTCAGCTCGCTCTCCCGGGTTCCCAGTTCCAGCCCGTTGGCGGAAAAATCGACGATGTGGGAGGCCCCATCGGAAACATAGCTGCGCCCGCCTTGAATCTGGTCCATGTACCGGTCGAAATTCAGCGGGCCCTCCAGCTTGGCGTAGCTCCTGGCCATTCCCACCCGGTCGTCGAAGATGCAGGGGAAATCCGTCTCGCCGCTCAGGCGCGTTCGGAACCCGGTGTTGAGGACGTGGTACCAGATGTTGAGTTCCCAGGGAGCGGGGGTGTCCCCGGCAGAGTAGAAGTCGACGGCGTCCTGGGTCACGGTGACGATGTACTCGTTGGCGCCGATGCCGTCGAACTTGGGCAGGACATAGTTGGGAAGCGAATCGGTCGGCTCCATGGGCTCCAACCCCCATCCGGAATGGGCGTAGCCCACCACGGCGTCCTGCTTCCTGGCCCACTGCAGAATGGGCAGCGTCCAACTGGGCCAATCCTCCACCTTGCTGGTCCCCGGATAGTCGTCTTCTCGCAGACGGAGCAGGCAGACGTGTCCCGCGTGAGAGGAGGGAAAGCCCGAGATCTCCACGTCGTAACGCAGCAGGTTCTGCTGGTTCGACAGGGGATGCACCTTGCCGGTGAAGTAGCTCTTCTGGTAGTACCAGCAGGGCCCCCAGGTCAAATTGCAGGCGATATTCAGGTCTTCCCCCTGGGCCTGACGCCACATGTGCTCGGGACGCACGCCCTCTTCGGGGCTCTCGTAGTGGCTGCATCCGGCGGCATGCACGTGGTGGTCGGCGCTGTACCAGCCCAGCTTGGCCATGTGAACCCAGCGCGTGAGCTGAAGCTGGACCTCGTGGACCTTCTTCCCGGAGGGCACCCGGATGCGTTTTGTCTGGGGGAGGTACTCCGGACCCCGGGTCAGGGTGATTTCATACTCCCCCGCCGGCAGGAACACGTGCTCGCCGTCTCCGCGGTACACCTGCGGGTGAAAGAAGAAATCCGGAAATTCATCCAGCGCCGCCAGGCGGCGGGAGGGCAGCGGGCGGATTCCCGTCAGCCGCTTGGCCTTGGAAGACGCCGTCGGGTCGGAGCCGCCACGCTCCTCCCAGGTCTGTCGGGCCGCCAGGGCCAGGCGATAGTCCTTGGGCAGCGGCGGTCTTCCCGAGGGAGCGGTTCCGCTGATCTGCATGGGATCGGAACCCTCCACGATGCGTTCGATCCCGTCGGTGATGACCAGTGAGGCCATGGGAGCCGGAGAGCCGTCATGATCCTTGATCCGGAACACCACCTTGGTCGCGGCCCGGCAGTCGAACAGGATGTCGACGGTGCTGCGAAATCCGATATCCTGGGTGCCCTGGCCCACGTGGAAGCCGATCTTGGCTTCCCGGCGCCCGGTTTCCCGGGTGTAGATCTGAAGCACGGCATATTCGAGCTCGACCCCGGAGAGGTTGCTGAGCAGCGGCCGCCTCCGATACATGTAGAGTTCCAGGAAGCGGTTGGCGACCTGGCCGGAAGAGAGGAGGTTCTCCGGCTTGGCTTGCTTGGCTCCGGTCGAGCGGTGCAGGATGGGCTCGGCGTTGGGACTCTCGGCTTCGAGCCGGGTGGTGACCATGGCCTGGTTGTGGACCTTGACCAGGAAGCTCCTCCACCCGTTCTGCACCAGGAAAGGCTGGGCGGGGCCGCGCAGGACCTTGACCCGCGCTTCCGGGTTGATCACCACCATGGCCAGGCAGTAGGGGTCCAGGATCTGCTGGATGCTGCGAGTCGTCTTGGGGCCGGGCGCTTCATCCCTCAGCGCTTGCAGTCGACGGGAGTCCTCCGGCGAGAGCCCGCTCCCCAGGAAAGTCAGCGCGTCGTCCAGCCGCAGCGCCTGGGCCAGCAGCGGCTGGGCTTCGACACTTCTCACCTCGGGGAGATCGTTGGAGAAGGCCGTCCCGCATAGCAGGAGCGAGACCGCAAGGACACTGAATCGTGGGCATTTCATGGGTTTCCTCCCGGCCAATTCCTTCCCGGTTGCCGATTCTGACCGCGGCTGCAACGGGGTACGGCACCGACCGGCGCGCCACCCGCGGTCGCGGCGACTTGAATTCAGTCGACCGGGCCGCAGCCCGGTTCAGGGGAGGCGCGATCATGGCTTCCCTGCAGTCTATTGCTGCGCTCCAGGCGGGATCATGGGCTCGCTTGCCGGTGAGCCTATCACAACCCGATCCGGCGTGAAATGCAGGTTAAACCCTCCAGCGCAGGCAGGTGCCCGCTCCTGTCATGGTGACAATGGTATCGTCCTCCAGGACGACGCTGGAAGCATAGCCGGTTCCGTAGCCCTTGATCGACGACCCCAGCACCGTACCGCCCGCCCCGGTGAGGTGATAGACTTCCGCGCTCCAGGTTCGGCCCTCGTCGTGGCTGATCCGCGCCAGAACCTGGGCTTCATGGCGCGGGTAGCGGTGATCGGTGGTCAGGATGAGCGTTCCGTCGGACAACTGGGACAGCTCCCCGTGAGCCTGTCCCAGCGCCAGGTCGGTTGGCCCGTTCGGCGTCCGGCTTACCGGGCGGAAACGGGTCCAGGTATGGCCGGCGTCCTCCGAGTCGGCCAGGTAGACCCGCTTGGATGGTTGAAATCCATCCTCGTGCAGGGAAGGACGGGCGTGGAGCTGCTCCTCCATCATCTCGGCCGACCAGAAGGAAG
>VXMN01000117.1 GCA_009841055.1 Acidobacteriota bacterium | reverse complement strand
ACTCCCAATCCTGTAAGCAGTTGATATTGTTCGACTTTTAACCGGACAGTACTGAGTGCAGATTTGTAATTGTCAAAATCGTACACGACCTGGATGCTACACCCCTCTCTTGTAAGTTGGCCACCCATACGACGCCACGGGCGTGACCTCTGGAAGCGGAAATCGTCGATCATTTTGCGGCCATTCGAGGCCGGGTTTTCCTGCTCCCATTGGACGATCTTCTTCGTGGCGACATCGAAGCCGCCATGGCGTTCGACGGTGTCCTGCCACCTGAATCATTGAGCATTGCCGGACAGGCTGCGATTTCCAGTTCCCTGGCATGCCAGAGCACTCCGAAACCCGTTCCTGGACCGATTTCCCTCTCAGGGACCGCAGGTCCCCCCCCTGTGGGGAATCCGGAATGGCCGGCTCGCTCAGTGGTCGCAATTCGGTCGGGGCCAACTGTCCCGACAGGGCCACGAAGAGCCAGGGAAGTCTGTATTTTTCTGGAGGGCATAATGGGGGGCAGGACATCGTCTGTAAATCCATAAGTTCTTTATATACAAATCCTTAACTCACTGACAAATATAGTCCGCAGGATCGCTGTGGAGGGAACAACCCCCAAAGACAAGGGGAGTAAGGGTGTCCGGCCCCCGTCCACCTTTACCCTATACCGTGCCGCACCAGCGGCAAAGAATGGTCGCCTCCTCCACTTTTTCCCCTCTAGTGCGGGGTGCGGGGTGACGCGGGGACGCGGGTCTCTTCGCTTTACCGTACGGGAGGGCTATTGACGTTTATTTAATTTCCTGGGATGTTAGCTACGGGGCCGCGGTTGTGCCGGGTTCACACGACCGGCCAGCAGCGCCTGAATGGCGTCGAAGGGGCGCCGGTCTTTCCAGCGATCCAGTTGCAAGGCGGCCTGGCCACGGATGCATTTGTCGGCATGGGGTGCCAAGGTCTGTTCTATGGAAGGGTCTTGGGCGGCGCCGGGCCGGTCGGCCTCCGGAAGGAACGGGTTGATCACCAGCAGGTCGGCCGCCTCCATGAGTCGTTCGGAGTCGCCCTTCCACCAATCCCGGGGAAGCAGGGGATTCACCACGAACAGCAGCAAATCGGGCGCCAGGTGCCCCAGGACGGTGTTTCCCTCGGTCAAGAGCACGGTGTTTTCCCGGAAGCGATCCCTGCGCAGCAGATCCACCAGTGCCGGGTATCCGTCCTGCCGGGCCACACCCCAGAGGGTCTGCCTCGCGCCGGCCTGCACCAGTTTGCCCGTGTCCGTATCCGGTTGAGCCAGAACATTGAGGTCTTCGCACAGCAGATAGCTTCCCTCCAGGCGATGGCAGGGGCAGCCGCTGTTTCCGACCGGGCAGAACTGTTCGTCCCGATAGATGGTGGTGAACTTGGCGGTTGTGAAAGCGCCCGGGAACGCCTGGAGAATGGCCAGCAGGAGCGATGTCTTTCCGGAGCCGTTGCAGGGTGCTGCAACCGAGATCTGAAGCATGATTCAGAATTTTAGCGCCAACTGCTCCGGCTTCCGAAGCAAATTTGCGTGGTTGGCGTGGTGTGAGGGCTCCAATCCGGTCCTCCGCCACCGGGAGACTTCAGGATTCGGTCGGGTTGATCCCTGCCAGCCTGTTCCAGGCGATCACGGCGGCGCCGACGGAACCGGCGTGGTCGCCCAGCCGGGAGGGCACGATTCTGACCGGTTCCAGGTGCGGCGCCCTGAGAATGTGCCGGGTGGCCGTCGCCCGAATCGGTTCCAGAAACTCGTCCTTCAACCGATCCGCGATGCCGCCGCCAATCACCACGCAATCCGGGTCCAGCAGGTTGACCAGGCTTGCCACCAGGAGTCCCAGGCAGTGCTGGGCCCGTTGCAGAATTTCCCGCATGAGGGGATCTCCCTCCCGCAGGGCCTCTTGAATCACCCGGCTGGTCATGCGCTCCCGGCCCATCCTGGCCATGATGTTCGGGACCCGGCTGGCACGCCCCGAATCGACGGCTTGCCGCATGTCGCGCTCCATGGCCGTGCGGCTGGCCAATCCCTCGGCGCAGCCCTTGCGCCCGCAGCCGCAAAGAGGCCCGTCGGCCAGGATCTTGATGTGACCCACCTCTCCCGCCCCGCCATAGCTTCCGTGGTAGAGCCGGTTGTTCAGAATGACGCCGCCGCCAATGCCGGTTCCGACGAAAATCGCCACCAGGTTGTTTGCGCCCTTCCCGGAACCGAGGGCATGCTCGCCGACCGCGCCTCCGTTGACGTCGTTGTCGAGTGTCACCGGCAGGCTCAGGAGCCGGCCGAGCATTTTCGCCAGGGGATGGTCCTGCCAACTCAGGTTTGGGGCATAGAGCACCACTCCCTTTTCGGGATCCACGGTCCCCGGAGCTCCGATCCCGACCCCCTGAACCCGTTTCGATTTCGTTCCCAGGTCATTCAGGAGCTTGCGGACGGTTGCCGCGATTCTCCGGGTGACGCCCTCGGGACCCAGGTCGGGACACGTGGACCTCTTTCTGGAGGCCAGGATGCGGCCCCGTCCATTCAGCGCCACCGCCGTCATGCTGGTCCCCCCGAGGTCGATCCCGACCATGAGGCCGTTTTTCTTTCGCATATGAGTTTTTCTCCCGGGAGGCAGGCGGCCGGTAGAACCGCCGAGAGGGCAGTCCTGACACGGCGCAGCGGTTCCGAAACAGAGTCGCAGCTTACCCTGATTTTTGCCAGAAAATTTGTGAAGCCCGGTCGCGGCTGTGGTAAATTTTCGCCGTGTTCGATCGTGATCGTCAGCCGATGCGCCGGGGCCGTAGGAAGCTGGTCGGGTTTCTGAGGATGTTGTTCCTGGCCGGCGTGCTCATCGGTGCTGCTCTGCTGAGCTGCCTGACGGCCATGCGTCTGGCCATTCGAGGCAGTGAAGTCACGGTTCCGGATGTGGTGGGTCGCTCCCTGGAGGAGGCGGGTCGACGGATTTCGAGCGCGCAGTTGGTCCTCAAGGTGAGAGGACAGCGCTTCGATGACCATGTGCCCCCGGACGGTATCATTACTCAGAGCCCGGCAGAGGGAAGCCGCCTCAAGAGCCAGGGAACCGTCAAGGTGCTGGTCAGCTTGGGGCCGCGGCGCATCCAGGTGCCTGACTTGCGCGGGAAGACGCTGAGGGCCGGACGCTATCAGCTCCTGCAGAGGGGACTCACGCCCGGTTTCACCGCCACCATCAGCTCCGGCGGCACCGAAAAGGAGCTGGTGCTGTCCCAGTTTCCGCTGCCCGGGGAGCAGGAGAGCGGATCGCCCTCGGTCAATCTGCTGATCTCTGCCGGCCCGGCCCCGGTGGCTTACCTGATGCCCGACCTGGTGGGCAAGCGGTTGGGGGAGGTCTCCCGAACTCTGGCGCTGTGGGACATCGAGTTGGGAGAGGTCCACTACCAGAGCCTTCCCGGATTGGCCGCGGGGACCGTGCTGGAACACAGTCCGGCGGCCGGCGACATCGTCCTGGAAGCGGGAACGGTCGATTTCGAGGTGGCCCGCTAATTCCGATGATTCAAATCGCTCCTTCCATTCTGGCCGCGGATTTCGCTGCTCTGGGAGAGCAGGTGCGGACCGTGGAAGATGCCGGCGCCCATCTCCTCCACCTGGATGTCATGGACGGCCACTTTGTTCCCAACATTACCCTGGGTCCACCCGTAGTGGCGTCCATCCGAAAGATTACCCGGTTGCCCCTGGATGTCCATCTGATGATCGAGAAGCCGGACGCCTATATCGAGGCCTTTGCCGATGCGGGCGCCGACTGGATCTCGGTTCATGCCGAAGCCTGCGCTCACCTGGATCGGACCTTGAACCGGATACGTTCTCGGGGATTGTCGACCGGGGTGGTTCTGAATCCGGCCACCTCACTGTCCGTCCTGGAGAACGTCCTGTCCCTGGTCGATTTCGTGCTGATCATGTCGGTCAATCCCGGCTTCGGTGCCCAGAAGTTCATCCCCTACTCCCTGCAGAAAATCGAGGAGCTGCGAAAGATGATTGATCGGAAGGGACTATCCGTTAAAATAGAAGCGGACGGCGGGGTGAGCCTCGACAACCTGTGCCCGCTGGTCAGGAGCGGCGCTGAGGTGCTGGTCGCCGGTTCCCAGATATTCGGCTCGCCGGACCCTGGCGCCGTGGTAAGGCAAATGATCGATCGGTCGGCTGATTGCTTCGAGAGCAGCCAGGATGGAGCGAGATAGTCGGCAGACGTACCTGGAGGAGTTCATGACAAGTCGGAGACCGTTAGCCTGGTTGGCTGTCCTCAGCCTGACCTTTTCGGGTTGCTTCTTCGGAGGAAAAAAGGGAGAGGTCATCACCCCCGACGGAGCGGCCGAGCCCGACAAGATTCTCTATGAGAAGGGCCTGCAGGACATAGCCAAGGGCCGCTACGACGTGGGCCGGCTGGTCTTTCAAAACCTGTTGAACACCTACCCCGACAGTGAATACCAGGAACGGGCCAAGTTGGCCATTGCGGATTCCTATTTCAAGCAGGGAGGAACCTCGGGACTACTCCAGGCCAAGGCCGAATACGAGGACTTCAAGACCTTTTTCCCCACCAGCGAGGAACTCGACGATGCCCAGATGCGCATCGCGCTGACGCACTATCGCCAGATGGAGAAGCCCAATCGGGACGCCACCCAGGCCAGGGCTGCCCAAAGGGAATTCCAGGACTTTATCGCGGAACATCCGGAGAGCCCCCTGGTGGATGAAGCGCGCCAGTACCTGCGGGAGGTCGAAGAGGTCCTGGCGGTCGGTGACCTGGGGGTGGCCAAGCACGAGTTCGTTCGCAAGAACTACAGAGGGGCCTTCAACCGCGCGGCAACGGCCATCAAGTACGCCGATTTCAGCCGGCAGGATGAGGTCCTCTATGTCCTGGGCCGGGTGCGTGAAAGGCAGCAGAACATCGTGGCGGCCGGGTATTACTACGGACTGGTGGTCCGGTATCACCCGCTCAGCGAGTTTGAAGGCGAGTCCAGAAAAAAGCTGGAGAAGCTGGGCCTTCCCATTCCCGACGTCGACCCGGTGGCGCTGGCACGCGCCCAGGAAGACTTGGAGAACGAAACCAAGCGGTCCCTGGTGGGGCGGTTCGCCCTGCTGTTTACCAAGAGACCCGATGTCTCGCGGGCGCGCAAGGCCGAACGCCCGCCTCTGCTGTTGGGACCGGAGCAAATCAATCTGGAGCCGGGCGGCCCGGCAGATCCCACTTCGACTGCCGCACCCGTCGCACCAGCCGCTGTCCCCAGCGGCTCTCTGGGCATCGAAATCGTCACCCGTCCGGAACGAGAGCAGGGCGACGAGTCGGCTTCCCCGAATTCCGGATCCGAAGAGTAGGCAAGCGGCTCACACCGCGCCGGCTGGAGGCGCTTCGCCGAACGGCCTCCTGCCGGATTCCATCCTCCGGGCAATCCAACCCCTCCCGCTACCGGTGGTTTCCCTTCACTTTTGGAGGGACGGCGCTACAATAGCCTGTCTGCGGCCCCTTGAAAACCGCGGGTTCGGCGCCACCCCCTGCCGGTCCGAGTCATCAGCATGGAAATTTCAAAGACCTACGATCCCCAATCGGTTGAGCCGGGCTGGATGGAATTCTGGGAGCGGGAGCGTCTCTTCGTAGCCGACGCCGACTCCGGCCGGCCCCCCTTCGTGATCGTCATTCCACCCCCCAATGTGACGGGTTCTCTGCACATGGGGCACATGCTGGTCTATACGCTGCATGACATCGTTGTTCGCTGGCGAAGGATGCAGGGGTACAACACGCTGTGGCTGCCGGGCACCGACCACGCCGGCATAGCCACCCAGAACGTGGTGGAACGTCAACTGGAAGCCGAGGGGACCTCCCGGCAGGCATTGGGGAGGGAGGCCTTCGAACGGCGAGTGTGGGAGTGGAAGGAGCAGAGCGGCAACACCATTCTGAAGCAATTGCGCCGGTTGGGAGGCTCCTGTGACTGGACACGGGAGAGATTTACGCTGGATGAGGGGCTGTCCAGGGCAGTGAGAGAAGTCTTTGTGCGGCTCCACGAGGAAGGACTCATCTACCGCGGCAAGCGACTGATCAACTGGTGCGTTCGCTGCCGTACGGCGCTTTCCGACCTGGAGGTCAATGCAGAGCCGACTCAAGGGAAGTTGTACACGCTGCGTTATCCCCTGGCAGACGGAGATGGATTGCTCTCGGTGGCCACCACGCGGCCGGAGACCATGCTGGGGGATACCGCGGTGGCCTTCAATCCCGAGGACGAGCGGTATCGGGGGCTGGCCGGCAAGGTCGTGCGGCTGCCGCTGGTCGACCGTGAGATTCCAGTTGTGGCCGATTCCTTTGTGGACCCCGAGTTCGGAACCGGACTGGTGAAAGTCACGCCGGCCCACGATCCCAACGACTTCGAAATAGGACAGCGCCACCGGCTGCAACAGATTTCGGTGCTGGACGAGGATGGACGGATGACCGAAGCGGCGGGCGATTTCCAGGGAATGGACTGTTTGGACTGCCGGGCCGCTGTGGTCAGTGAGCTGGACCGGCAAGGCTTGTTGGGAAAGGTTGAAGAGCATACCCACAGCGTGGGGCAGTGCGATCGCTGCAAGGACGTGATAGAGCCTCTCCTGTCCACCCAGTGGTTCGTCAAGACCAGGCCCCTGGCCGAACCAGCCATCCGGGCCGTCGAGGAAGGCCGAATCCGATTTGTTCCGGACAACTGGTCCAAGACCTATTTCGAGTGGATGCGAAACATCAAGGACTGGTGTATCTCCCGGCAACTGTGGTGGGGGCACCGCATTCCTGCCTGGCACTGCCGGGCCTGCGGAGAGGTGAACGTGGCCCGGCAGGAACCGCGGCAGTGCGCCCATTGCTCCAGCGGGGAGTTGACGCCGGAGACCGACGTCCTGGATACCTGGTTCAGCTCGGGCCTGTGGCCGTTTTCCACCCTGGGTTGGCCCGAGCGGACCCGCGACCTGCAACAGTTCTACCCGACCTCCGTCCTGATCACCGGATTCGACATCATCTTCTTCTGGGTGGCCCGCATGATCATGGCCGGGCTCAAGTTTGCAGGGGACGTTCCCTTCCGGACCGTCTATATCAACAGCCTGGTACGGGATGCCGAAGGGAAGAAGATGAGCAAGTCGAAGGGCAACGTGGTGGACCCGCTGGACCTGATGGAACAGTACGGTACCGATGCGGTTCGCTTCACCCTGGCCATCATGGCTGCGCCGGGCACCGACATCAGCCTCTCCGAAGAAAAGATCCTCAGCCATCGGGCCTTTGCCAACAAGATCTGGAATGCTTTTCGCCTGGTCACCCTGCACCTGGACGGCATTCGAACTCAACTGCCGCCGGGCTTCGATGCCAGTGCCGAGGTGGAAGAGCTTTCCCGGAGGTGGAAGGAACTGTCCCTGGTGGACCGATGGATCCTTTCCAGGCTGTCCGGCATTACCCGCCAGGTCAACGAGGGGCTGGAGGCTTTTCGGTTTCACGAATCCAGCCACGCTATTTACCATTTTTTCTGGGGAGAGCTTTGCGACTGGTATATCGAGCTTGTGAAGCCCAAGATCGTGGCCACGGAAAAACATTCCGAGGATCAGCTCTCCTACCGGGTGCTGCTGGTGGTCTTCGATCAGTCTCTTCGGCTGATGCATCCCTTTATGCCCTTCATCACCGAGGAGATCTGGCAACGATTGCCGCACAAGGGGCTCTCCATTGCCGTCCAGCCCTTTCCAGGGGGGCATCCGGCCTGGACCGACGCCGAGGCTGAAGCCCGAATCGGCATGCTGCAGGACGTCATCACCAAGATCCGGAACCTGAGAGCCGAAATCAACCTGGATCCCGGGCGCAGAATCCCGGTGCGACTGGCCAGTTCGGACCCGGGGGTGCGTTCGTTCCTGCTGGAAAGCCGGCCCTATATTCTCAATCTGGCCCGCTGCGATCGGGTCGAGGTGGTGGCCGCGGTTGGCAGAGAAGACCACTCGGCTCGCTCGGTGGCGTCAGGAGTGGATGTCGAGATACCGCTGGAGGGACTGATCGATCTACAAGTGGAGAAGGGGCGGATCGAAAGGGAGATTCTCAAGTTGGAGCGGGAGATGACACCGATCCGGCGGCGACTGCAAAACCAGGCCTTCATGAGCAACGCGCCGGAGAAGCTCGTCGACCTCAAACGCAATCGACACATCCCGTT
>VXMN01000140.1 GCA_009841055.1 Acidobacteriota bacterium | reverse complement strand
CCAGCTGCAGCTCCCATATCCCTTGTCCCTTCAAGCCCCGAGGCCTGCCGGCGGCGGCAACGCCGGGAGGGGCGGACGCGGGAGCCTGGGGGAGGCGGAAGGGATCGCGCCTCCCCCTGACCCGGTAGCGGAGGGTTGCCTGCCGGGCCGGCTGAGCAGGATCGACAGGAGCCTCGACGGCAGCGGCGGCCGGCCGGTAGCGATGGACAACAGCGGTGAGGTCGGCGATGAGGGTGTGAGGAGAATCCTCGAGGCCGGCAGCCGAGATCCGCAGGTCTTCCAGGCTCACGATGGGGGCCAGCCCGGCCAGCTTGCCGCAGAAGCCTCCCAGGTCGTGATAGGCGCCGGCAAGAGCCAGACCGTAGGGCTCCCGGGAGAAGGTCTCTCCCTCTTGCGCGGGCATCTTTCGAATACTCTTCACCTTCAATCCGGACTCCACCGCCGCCTCCTGCAGTTGGCGCAGCAGGCGGGTCGCCGTTGCCTCCTCCGGCAGGGCGGCCTCGAGGCTCGCCAGCTGCGAGGCCAGCCGCCGGTTCCGGCTGGACCGGTCCTCAAGCTGCTGCTCCAGTTCCGCTCCCTGCCCCAACTCCCGGCTCAAGGCGTCCAACTGCTGTCGCTGCAACTCGATTTCGGCCCCGTACCCCGAGACGAACAGATACCAGCCCAGTGCCAGCACCAGTCCGCCCAGTGCCAGGGGAATGCCCATCCGTTCCAACCAGGGAGGGATGTGGGTGGTGAGGGTCATGGAGTCGCTCCTTTCAAGGCTGAACCGGAGCGCGGGATGAACGCCATTCGGGCCGAAAAATGCTTTCTAACCACAAAAGGCACAAAAGGCAGAGCTTTTTGCAAAATTCGTGGCGGGGCAGGTCATCTTGCCCGCAAACCTGAGGTCCTGCCTTCTTCGATATCGGGTTCGACCTGGTGAAAAAGACTGTCTAACCACAAAAAGCACAAAGGGCACAAAAGCCATAATTTGTGTTTTTTGTGCCTTTTGTGGCCAATCCAGGCAAACGTCCCACTGCCCAATTTTGCAAAAGGCTCGTCACAAAACGAATTTCTTGATCTGATCGCACAAAACCCGCATGCCTTGGTCGTTTCTCATCGTTCCACTCTCTTTGTGCCTTTTGTGTCTTTTGTGCCTTTTGTGGTCATTGCCGTTAACGATCCCGCTGCCGATCCTCAATAGATTATCTCCGGGCACCGGGTACCTCCCCAGCCCTTCACTACAGATCGCCTGCTCCGCCGGACTTCTGCTCCGGCTCCGTGCCGGGCTCCTCGGCAACAGCCTCCTCGAAGGAAAGGGCGAAGGCGTAGCGGCCGTTTTGCTCCTGGAAGTGGATGAGTTCCACCCGATCGAATTCGCCGGTGCGCTGCAAGCGAGCGATGAATTCCGAGACCCGGGAGGATTCCCCCGAGACCAGGCCGCGGAGCGAGAATGTCCCGCCCTTCCGGCTCAGTTCCTGAAGACGCAGCCCCGGAACCGCTTCGACGCAGTCGCTCAGAACATCCAGCACCCTGACCGGGCGCTCCTGGAGTGCCCTGAGCTGCTCAATGGCCCGGACTCGCCCCTCCATCGACCGGCCCGCTTGTTCCAGCCCCTGGAGTTCCCGGGCCAGTTCCCGGTGTTGCTGCCTCTGCCGGCTCACCTGCCCAATGCGAGCCTCAAGGCTCCGGCTGCGGGCCGCCTGCTCCATGCGCCAATTCAAGACGACAGCCGCCCCGCCCAGCATCATCCCCAGGGCCAGCAGCCGCTGAAGGGTGCGGCCACGGCCGGCGCGGACCATCCGCCCCGGCGGTTCCGGCCACCCGGCTCCGGCATCTCCCGCCAGGTTGATCCTAATCATGGAAGCCCCTCAGGGCCAGGCCCACCGCTACCGCCAGGCTGGGAGCCTGCCGGTAGAGACTCTCCTCCTCGACACCTCTCCCGACGGCAATGCTCTTGAAGGGGTCCAAGGGCTCCAGTGGAAGATCGAGCCCGCTCTGCAGCCGCTCCATCAGCCCCGCCAGTTCGGAGCACCCGCCACTCACGTACACCCGTTGTATGGATTCGCCCTCGCCGGCGGCTTCGAACAGGTCCAGGGTCTTGCGAATCTCCAGCAGCAGGGCCTCCGTCGCCGATTGCAGAAGCGCGCCGGACGGACCGGCTTCCAGGGCTTCCACCGGGCTCTCCCTTTTCATCCGCTCGGCTTCCTCGAAACCCATCCCGAGCTGCCTTTGCAGCAATTCGGTCAACTGGTGGCCGCCGGCCGACACGTCGCGGGTGAACAGCGGGAGGCCGCCCCGGGTCACCACCACGTTGGTGACACTGGCGCCGATATGGAGCAGGGCGGCCGTTACCGCGGCGTCCGAACCGTAGTTGGCCTCGTAGGCGTTCTGCAGGGCAAAGCCGTCCACGTCCACGATCACGGGAGTAAGGCCGGCCCCGGTGATGGCCTGGAGGCGGCTCTCAACCCGCTCCCTGCGGGCCGCCACCAGCAGGACCCGGGTGTCTTCCCTGCCCGGGGCGCTTGCCAGAACCTGGTGGTCCAGGTGCACGTCCGACAGATCGAAGGGAATGACCTGCCGGGCTTCCCAAAGGATGGATTCCTCCAGTTCCTCCCGGCTCATCGCCGGCAAGGTGAGCTTCTTGACGATCACCGAGTGCCCGGAAACCGAGGTGGCCACCCTCCTGGCCCTGATCCGGCTCCGGCTGAAGACCCTGCGGATGGCTGCCGACACCGAGCCTGCATCCTCGATGGCGCCCTCGGCCACCGCCCCCGGCTCCAGGGGCTCGAGTCCGGCGCGAACCAGCTCGAAACCGGCGCGGACGCGGCGCAGCTCCACCGCCTTGACGGCGCTGGATCCCAGGTCCAGGCCCGCCAGGGATTCGGTTCCGGAAAACAGACCCATGCGCAAACTCCTGCCCAACCAGGTGGAGAGGGAAAAAGGAGGGAGAACGCGGCAAGGCGCGGGCCCCGAGGGGAGAGTCATGGGGGGACCGCTTGCCGGCCTGCTTCGGTCTCAAAAACCGAACGGACCGACCATCGAGGGAGATGCAGAGGGAGGGAGTAAGAGAGCAAATCTTAAGGTGAAAGGGCGCCGGCTGTCAAGCGGACATGACGCGGGCGTACCCCGCTCAAACCCGGCCTGTCGTGGTACAATTACTCGGTGAGTCATCAACACCAGAACACCCTGACTTGTCCGATCTCCCTCTCGGCAGGTTCGTCACAGCGAAAGGAGCATCGACAATGAAAATCAGCCCGGAGTTGATCGCCATCGGCATTCTTGGCGTGGCTTTGGTCAGCCTCGGATGGAAGGTCTCATCCGATATCAAACGCGAGTTGAGGCAGGAAATTCACTACGTCCGCGAGGACGTGGCCGGTCTCCGAGTGAACGTAGCTGCGCTGGGCGATCGCATCGGCAGCCTGGAGCAGCGCATGGCCCGATTTGAGGGCTGGATTGAGGGTCGCTTTACCGAGGAATTGGAGTTGAAGGCCAAGCCCGCCAAGTAGCGGCTACTTGTTCTCGCTGCCTAAGCGGCTTCTTGATAACCCCGGCCGGCGCCCGGGGTTTTCTGTAGATGGTCGCCCAGGCGCCGCGGATACTCCCTTCTTTCATGTCCCGCCTATCGTGGTAAACTGAGCACGTGAGCTTTCAACACCAGAACACCCTGACTTGTCTGATCTCCCTCTCGGCAGGTTCGTCACAGCGAAAGGAGCATCGACAATGAAAATCAGCCCGGAGTTGATTGCCATCGCCATTCTTGGAGTCTCCCTGGTCAGCCTGGGATGGAAGGTGACCGGAGACTTGCGCGGGGAAATCCACCTTGTCAGAGAAGATGTGGCAGACCTCAGGGAACGGATGGCGCGGCTGGAAGGGCTGTTTGAAGGATTTACCAGGGGAGAATTGATCAAGGAAAAGAAGTAGACCCGTTACCCTGGGCTCGCGACTACGGCTCTATGCTGCCACCGCTCCGTGGCAGAACTGCAGCCCTCGGGCCGGCGCCCGGGGTTTTCTTGTTGATCGTCCCCCAGCCACCGCTCAGGCTCCCTTCTTCAAGCCCGGCTTGTCGTGGTACACTGATTTTGTGAGTCGTCTTCACCCCAACCCCCCAACTTGTCCGATCTCCCTCTCGGAAGGATCGTCACAATGAAAGGAGCATCGACAATGAATATCAGCCCGGAGTTGATTGCCATCGCCATTCTTGGAGTATCCCTGGTCAGCCTGGGATGGAAGGTAACCGGAGACTTGCGCATGGAAATCCACCATGTCCGACTGGACGTGGGTGAAATTCGAGGGGATGTAGCCGATCTCAGAGAACGGATGGCTCGCCTGGAAGGGCTGTTTGAAGGATTTACCAGGGGAGAATTGATCAAGAAAGAGAAGTGACCCCAACCCCCGGGCTCACCCCCGGGGACGGAAGCCGCCGCAATCTTGGCGGCATACAAAAACCCCCGGGCCGGGCCCGGGGGTTTTTGTTTTCATCGCCTGCGGAACCTGTCCGAGTTTGTGAAGACACGCAAGGCCCCGGCCAATCCACGCCCCTACCGCGCCCCGATGCGACGCAACGCCCGGGTGGCTTCCGACACCACCTCGGTGTCGTCGTCCTTCAGCAGCGGCCGCAGTTTCTCGGCGGTCGAGCTGTCCCCGATCTGCCCCAGGACCAGGCAGAGTCTCCTGCGGACCAGGGGGTTGCTGTCACTCAGGTAGCTCACCAGTTGGGGCGCCACCCGGTCCTTCAATTCGAGCAGGTAGGCCTGGGCCTGCTGGTGGATCATCCTCTCCTTGAGGGCCGCCACCACTTGGTCCAGGTGCTCCTTGCGTTCCAGGCTGAAGAGGGCAAAGCTCATGGCCAGCCGGGGGGCGGGCTTCTTCTCGGCCAGAAAGGCTCTCGAAACATCCTCCGCCACTGAAGCATCTCCCGCCCGGCCGATGCCTTCGGCGGCAAACTGGCGGTACTTGGGTCCCCCGTCGCTCAGGTGGCGCCGAAACACGGGCAGCGAGCCGGGGTCGCCGATGAGCGCCATGGCCTCCAGGCAGTTCAGCCGGACGTCACGGCCGGGATTCTGGTCGTAGAGTGTCTGAATCTGGGGCAGCGCCTCCACGCTCTTGAAGAGCCCCAGGGTCAGGAGGGCCTCGTTGCGCACCTTCTTGTTGGTGTTGAGAAGATAGGGCTGGACCTCCCCGGCCACCGAGCGGTCCCTGATCTTGTAGAACGACCGCAGGATGGCCACCTGCAGGTTGGGCTCTGCGCCGTTCATGCCCTCCACCATCCTGGGAATCGCCGCCTGTCCCCGCAGCACCCCCAGGGCATTGGCCGCATAGAAGCGTATCTCTCTATGGGAGTCGCGCAGGCGCCCGGCGATGCCGTCGATGACGGCAGGAGCCACCTTCACGTCGGGCTCGATGACGGTGTCGTCGCCGGCGACCGGGCCGCTGAAGGGGTTCAGCCGCGCGTAGAGGCGCTTGGCCTCCCGGGTCAGGAATGAGCTGGCGTCCTTCTCGGTATAGAGGTTGACCAGGGCGATGACGGCCTCACGGCGCACCTCGGGCACCCCGTCCTCGAGAGCGTTCAACAGCATGGTGACGGCGCCGGGATCCCTGATCTGTCCCAGGGACTTGACGGCCGCGCGGCGAACCTGGGGATCCCTGTCCCCAACCGCCCCCAGCAGCGGCTGGGTGGCCTCCCGGCTGAGCGTCTCGCCCAGTTCCCTGGCCGCCTTCCTGCGGTCACCGGCCTTCTTGCTCTTCAGCTTTTCCCGCAGCTCCTCGATGGAATCCCCACTGGCGTCGGGGACCAGCGGAGCCGCGGCGGGGCTCAGGAGGAGCAACCCGCTGGCCAGGCCTGCCAGCAGGATCCGGCAGACCTCTTTTCTCGCCCTGCACGAAACGCTCATTCTTCCCTCTCTTCCGACTCTGACCGATCCAGTCCGGGATGGGGCCGCACCCTTCCAGCCACCGCGGCCTCGAGCTCATTGTCCCACATTCCCGCGGTGGGGTACAGGCCCGGCGCGGGGCCGGCTCTCCAGGAACAGGGTCAGGTAGAGCCCCAACCCCAGGCCGGCCAACCCGCCGGTGACGACCCGAGACCAGAAGGTGCTGTTCCAGACTCCCGCCAGGTCCAGGCCGGCGTCCAGGCCCGTGAGCAGCAGCGGCCCCAGCAGCAGGGCCCGGCGGCCCAGCAGCCAGGCGGAACGGCCGCGGACCGGGGCAGCCAGCAGCACTCCCAGAAACCCGCCCAGGTAGAGGGCCAGGCAGCGGTTGCACACCGGCAGGAAGACGCCCGCCAGGCTGAGCGACCGCTGCGGGTCCTGGTGGCAGAGGTGGGAAAAGACGTGCCGGATCGACAGGGCCGCCCCGGCCTCTCCCTGAAGAACCAGCCAGGGAAACAGCAGGATGGCGGCGCAGCAGATCCCGGAACCCGCCAGCAGCAGGGGCCAGGGCCAGCGAGGGCGGGAGCGGTGGTGAAGGATGGCAATCTGGTTCATGGGGAACTATCCACCAGTTGGTAATCGTCTCTCCCACTCAGTGGCAAAGATCATGGGAGAAACCCACCCGGGAGCGCGGGCGTCCCGCCCGCATCCACCCGGGAGCGCGGGCGTCCCGCCCGCATCCTTGTCACTGAGAGCCACCGATTCGAACTCAATTCGGGTCGGGCTCGCCGTGGTATACTCACTTTGTGAGCCGTCAACAACAGAACATCTTGCCTTGCCTGATCTCCCTCTCAGCAGGTCCGTCAAAGTGGGAGGAGAATCAGCAATGACCATCAGCGCGGAATTGATTGCGATCTGCATTCTGGGAGTTTCCCTGGTCAGCCTCGGATGGAAGGTAACCGGAGACCTACGACAGGAAATCCACCAGGCGACCGTAGACCTACGACAGGAAATCCACCTGGTACGCCAAAATGTTACCGTACTTGGCGATCGCGTCGGCAGCCTGGACCACCGCATGGACAGCCTGGAGCACCGCATGGGCGGTCTGGAGCACCGCATGGGCAAGCTGGAGCAGCGCATGGCCCGGCTGGAAGGGTGGATCGAGGGTCGAATCACCAAGCAACCGGAGTTGAAGGCCAAGCCGGCACCCAGCCGCTGACCGAGTGTGACGTCCTCCCTCCCGACGCACGGCACGTTCGTGTCTATCTCCCTTACATTAAACTGGTGACACCGCGACGGCGCTCGCGATCCAATGGTTTGCGCCTGGGGGTTCTTTGGAGGAGCAATGCGTCCCCCAACGGGTGCTTCCTATTCGCCGCATTCGCGGCTGAGTTGGCGCAGAACCGATACGACCCCGGGTTGCCACCCGGGGCTACACGAGGCCGCAGCTTCGCAGCTCTATAAGGATGGTCCATAAGAGACGTTTCCTCGGTTCGCCACGCCAACCGCAGCTTCGCAGCTCTCTCCGAAATCACGACACTGCGTAGACGTAACGATTTAGAACAAGAATTACCGAGCTTGTGCTCGGGGAACTCGTCACTCCCTCACGTTGTCGAGCCGCAAACGCGGCTTCAACGAAATTCCATGGGCCCCAGCCCACGGAACTCAACGGAGGGAGACAACCGTGACCACCTACAGCAAACTGACCTACCACGTGGTGTTCAGCACCAAGCACCGCGTCAAATCAATTCGGGAGCAGATTCGGGAACCGCTTTATCGGTTTATCGGAGGAGTTATTCGGAACCGGGCTGGGCACTTGATCGAAATCGGCGGCATTGAAGACCACCTTCACCTGTTGGTCAATTTCTCGCCGGCAAGCTCCGTTTCCAGTATGGTTCGGGACATCAAGGCCCACTCCGCAAGATGGGCCAACGGACTCCCTGAAACCGAGAAACGCCTGGAATGGCAAAGGGGATACGGAGTATTCACTGTGAGCCATTCCAATATCGCATCCGTTCGCACCTACATCCTCAATCAGAGCGAACATCATCGGACACGGACCGTCGAGGACGAACTCATGGAACTATTGAAACGCCACCACATCGAGTTCGATACTCGCTACCTATTCGAGGCTGAACACCAGGGATGATCCCATCTCCCAACGTAACATCCGGTAACAGTTCAAAAAAATCCTGGCCCCCGGCAGTGTCGTAACTTTGGGAGAGCTGCGAAGCAGCGGTTGGTGACAATTTAAAAAATCCTGTCCTCCCGCAGTGTCGTGGGTTAGGGGAGAGCTGCGACGCAGCGGTTGGCGTCGGTAACCACACGAAACGCCCCATACAAGCCATCCTTATAGAGCTGCAACGCAGCGGCCTCGTGTAGCCCCGGG
>VXMN01000123.1 GCA_009841055.1 Acidobacteriota bacterium | reverse complement strand
CCCAGCCGTCGTTTGCTTAGTCTCCGGCGGCCACTCCCATACCCCATTGTCGTTTCCTGTCTCATGCCTCTTCGGTCACGTCGGTGAAGGTGCCGTCCCCGTTGTTCCGGTAGAGCGCGTTGGAAACCGTGCGTTTTCCTTGAACCAGCTCCTCCCAGCGGCCTCCGTTGACCAGGTAGAGGTCCATCCAACCGTCCCGGTCGAAGTCGATCCAGGCCACCCCTCCGCTCATGCTCTCCAGGATGTACCGCTTCTCCGGGCTGCCGCTGTAATGCTGAAAATCCAGGCCCGCTTCGGCGGCCACGTCCTCAAAGACCAGCGAGGGCGAGACAGGCAACGATTTGTCCGAGCGGGACAAGTCGTTGGCGGATGTCCCCGTCAACGCGGCCAGGCAAGCAATCACGCTCAGTGCAATGGGCTTGTTCATCTCTTGGAATGGAGCAAACTGCCTGCAGGAATCGCCGGAAGAGTTCGCTACGTGGAGAGCGACGGTATCATCGCCTTCTCTGGGTTGATTTTAGCACGGATCGCGACTGATCCCGGGGCGGCAGCCTCTTGTCCGTACATGAGACATGTCCGTACATGAGACTGGAATTGCCGAAGCAGGATCACTAAGATAGGGCCAGTGATCGATGGGCCGTGCCGTCCTCCGGTAAAATTGTCGATGTTGGGCACAGACTTCCGCCAGCGAGAGGCAATGCCATGAAAGGGATCATCGTGACTTCGGCGGCCGGGTTCCTGCTTCTTGCCGGAGCTGCCCGGGCACTGCCGAAGGACCCCGCAGCTCACGTCTCCCACCTCCAAGCCGGCACCGTCAGGTACGTCAAGGGCAAACAGCTTCTGCTTGCCGGCGGGCAAGGGGCGCCCGCTGAAATCGCGATCGGCCACCGACTGGAGCCCGGGGACATTGTCAAGACAGGCCAAGGGGACCGTCTCGAAATCATGCTGCATCCCGGCGGCTACCTGCGTCTGGCTGACCACGCCCGACTGGAAGTCCTCGACACGGCCTACCGCAAGATGCACTTCCGCGTTTCGGAAGGAACGGTCGTCGTCGATTCCAGGCGCTTCAAGAGCCGGCGTCACGCCTTCAGGCTGTCAACCCCTGCCGGGGACCTGGAGCTTCTCAAGGACGGATTTTATGGGATTGAAATCAAGGAACCCTCTGCCCTGGAAGTTGCCGTTCACTCCGGCAAGTTGAACTGGCTGAAGCGAGGCGGTGAAGTCCTCAGCCTGACCGGCGGCAAGCGGTACGTCCTCCGCGGTATGGCCGAAGACACTCCGCAGGTGGACGAGCTGGGCAGGCACAGCCGGGATCACCTGGACCCCTGGGGTCAGGTGCGTACCGCTTTCCTGTTGAACAGCTTCTGGGGAAGACCGCCTCAATATTCGTTCGGAGGCAGCAACCGCTGGCTGTTGACCGCCGGTCACAAGTTGAACGCCGGCGGGGAGCTCAGGACCCTGGAGAACGGTCGCGCGGAACTGCTCCTGAATCCGGGCAGCTACCTGCGGCTCGCCGAGAGCACCCTGGTCCGATTCATCAGGACGGGTTACGCGACCATGAATTTCGAGATTCTACGGGGTGAAGTCATCGTGGAATCCGCCGCCTTCAATCCCGCCTTGCACTCTCTGTTCATCTCGACTCCAGGGGGTGATTTTCAAGTAGCCGCCAAAGGGCTGTATCGCCTCAGCCTGGAGCCCCGGCTGCGCGTCTCGGTCTACAAGGGAGCTTTGGAATGGATGGGGAATGGCCGGAAGAGGCGACGGCTTGAAGCCGGCAGAAGCTACCAGGTCGAAGGGGCAACCTCCAGGCTTCACTCGGGAAAGCTGAGAAAGAAGGACGACCTCAATCAATGGAGCAAGGAACGGGCCCAACAGTTGGCCCAGTCCAATTCACGCCTTTCGGCCCGATTGCGCCGGTCGGCCTACCCGAACTTCGGCTACCAGAACCGTGGAGGATGGGTGCTCGGCAGCCGGTCCCAAGGGTTTACCTTCGTACCCTTCGATTCCAAGCCCAAATCCCCCTACGGATTTCGCTACGGCAACGCCCTCTGGATCAAGTCCCGGGACCTTGGGGAAAAACGCAACGGTCGAAGGCAAGAGTCGGTAGGACAGGACGAACATGATCGCGAGTTGCAGGCAAATCCTGCGAATCGTGCGCAAATGGGGATAGGGAGATGGAACAACTGATGTCCATCGCCATCCGCCCGCCGGCCCACCCGGGGCCCGCCAGGGAATCGGCAGCCATGCGCAGGAACCTGGCTTCCTGCCTCCTCTCGGTCGCGGTCCAGGCAGTCCTCCTTTCGGCGGGACCGCCCCGCGCACAAGCCACCGACGAATCGGGCTATGTGGGGTCCAGCCAATGCGTGCAGTGCCACCGGGAGATCGCCGAGGTGCAACTGGAAAGCGGCCACCCGCTGACCTTGAGGCGAGTGCGCTCCATTTCCCGTCTGGTGGAAACGGCGCCCCTGGAGTTTTCCGACCCGCGCAACCAGGTGGCCTATCGGATCGAGCGGTCCGCCGACCCCGAGTTCACCCTCGACCTGGTGGCCTCCAGGGACGGAGTAGCCGACCGCATGCATCTGCTTTGGGGCATGGGGGCCGGCAGGAAAGGCATCACCTTCGTGGGCATGACCGATGCCGGCGCCTACGGCCAGAGCCGGGTGAGCTGGTACCAGTCCACCGGGGGACTGGACATCACCACCGGGTTGGAGGACCGGGTCGACAACGCCTACGATGCGCTGGCGGACTGGATGAGCCCTCCTCAACGAGAGCACTGCTTTGCCTGCCACACCACCCGGAACGCCGACCTTCCGCCTGAGAAAATGGCCCCCGCCTCGGCCGGTGTCCACTGCGAACGCTGTCACGGACCGGGGCAGGAACATGTCCGGGCCATGAATCGAGGAGAGTCCGATCCCGCCGCCACGATCGGCAACCCCGGCAAGATGCCGGCGATCGAGCAGCTCTATTTCTGTGGCGCCTGCCACGGAGCGCCGCCGGGGGGCAGCGACCTGCATGCGCTCGCCAGGTTCATGGTCGACAAGGAAGTGTCCCGTTTCCCGGCCCAGCGGCTGGTGTTGAGCCAGTGCTACAGCGAGAGCCGGGATCAATTGAAGTGCACGACCTGCCACGACCCGCACGAGAGCCTGGTGCAAACCCCTGCAGCCTACGATTCCAAGTGCCTGTCCTGCCATGGAGGCGACCACGCCATGGCCTCCGGTTGCAAGGTGGCTGCCAGCCAGTGCAGCTCCTGTCACATGCCCTTTGTCGAGGGCTTCATGACCCACTCCGAGTTCGCCGACCACTGGATCCGCATCGTCGCCGATAAGAAGCCCTGAACGCCGGGGAATTGCATGTCAGGAACGCCCAATGGCTAAACCGCTCAAATCAGGAAACGAAGGATGGATCCCAGCGGGAGAGCGGGCGGGCCACCTGCGTTGGACTGGGCTGTGCCGTCTATCGACCGTCCCGGCGCTTGCCCTTGTCCTCTTTGGGGCGGTCCGGCTCCAGGCGCAATCGGCCGATTACCTGGAGGCCAAAGAGCGGTATGAACGCCAGGAGTACCTGATGGCCATGCTGGCGGCTCAAAAAGCCGTGCAGCAGGACGGTGAGAACGCCGACTACAGGCACTTGTACGGCATGACGCTTCTGCAGCTCAACCAGTACAGCGACGCCGAACCCGAGCTGCGCAAGGCCCTGGCTCTGGACCCCGGCAAAGCCGACTTCCACTACGGCGTGGCGGCTCTCATACTCCAGCAGCGAAGCGAGACCGAGGACCCGACCGATCCCATGGGGATGGGCGCCAGAAACGAAACCAGCGAGCCGGTGGAAGAGGGCATCCGGCTTCTGGAGAAAGTCCTGGAACTGGACCCCGGCCACCTCAAGGCCAGGATGCACCTGGGACGCACCTACCACCAGCAGAATATGAGGAGCAAGGCGCTCCGGCAGTTCGAGGCGGTGGTGGCCAGGGATTCCCGATACGCCTGGGCTCACTACCACCTGGCCGCCATTTACCTGGACGCCGGCAGGTTCCGGGAGGCCCTGCAAGCCTTGCAGCAGGAGGTGGAGGATCACCCTGACGCCGGTCAGGCCCGCCTGGAACTGGCGGACCTGCTGCTGCAGCTCGGAAAACCCAAGCTGGCTCTCTCCCATCTGACTGCCGTTTCCCCGGAGAGCCAAACGGTCTCGCTCCCCGACCTCCACTTCGGTCTGGCCAAGGTCTATCGCAGACTCGGACAACTGGACAAGGCGATTGCGGCCACCCGGCAGTCCATCCGGCTCCTGCCCGACAATCCGGTGGCTCACCGCCTGCTGGCCGGACTCTACAGGGATGCCGGGCAGTCCGAACAGGCCCGGCAGGCTCTGAATAGCTACCGGGAACTGATGGAGCGGATCGAGCGCTTTGCTCGATGATCCTGGCCGGATGGGGTTCCCGGCCGAGGACTATTGGGCGGTGCTTGTCTTGTTCTGAAACAAAAGAAAAAAAGAGTTATCCACGAAGACACACGAAGAACGACGCAGGGCCACCAAGAAAGACACGAGAAGAAAAGAGACATCCACCACCGGGAACGGCGAACCACGAATGAACACCAATGAATGGATTGATGAGCGGTTGATCGGGGGGTGTGACAACCGATATCCAGGGAATATTTGCGAAGGAAACGAAGTCCTATCAGGGTGACAGAGTTGCAGAAGCATTGTGTTGCCGCTTGTCGTTGGAGCAGGTCCGCCTGTCTTCGTGTTTATTCGTGTGCATTCGTGGTTCGTCTTTATTGACGATCGCTTGTTTTTCCTCGAATGATCTGCCCGGCAGGATCGATCGGGCGGAGGAGGTTCAAGAATGACTGACCCAAGTCCAAAGGGTAGACGGAGACTGGCAACGAGCTTCAGTCTGGGAGCCGGCATCTGTGTGGCCCTGGCGGGAATCCTGTCCTGCTCCGGACCGGCTCCGGACCCGCGGGCCAACTGGTCGGACGCCAAGAAGGCCCGGGTGGAAGCAGCCGCCAGGCAGCGCCGCATCATCTTCAACGACGACAGCTATGAGCTGTCCCGCGACGACGCCGGCACGCCGGAAGGATTCCTGAAGCGCCGGCTGCAACCCCTGGCCGGGACTCAGGTGGATACCATTTCCTGGTCCATCCTGGGGGGGTGGGCCGACGCCCCGGTATACGACAGCAAGATCCAGCCCATCTACGGCGACGCCCATGGTGGCCCGCCCGCCTACTGGTCCAAGGTCACCGCCAACGTGAAGCAATTGATCCAGTCCGGCCGGGGCCCCCTGCAGATCGTCATCGATTTTGCCCGGTCTCATGGCATGGAGATCCTGGCCTCGGTCCGCATGAACGACGTTCACGACAGCTTCATCGGGGGCGGCTTGACCACCTGGAAGAAGGAGCATCCGGAGTTTCTGGTGGACCCCCTGGGCAGGCTTACCTCTCTGGATCTCTATATCACCTCCCAGGATTTTTCCCACCCGGAGGTCCGGCAGCGCAAGTTCGAGATCATCGAGGAGGTCGCCCGACGCTACGACGTTGACGGCTTCGAGCTGGATTTCATTCGCCACCCGGTATTCTTCAGCCCCACCATGCAGGGAAAACCGGTGAGCGCCGAACAGGTCGAGGTCATGACGGCCTTCATGCGCCGCATCCGCAAGCTCACCGACAGCCAGGCCCGGCGGCGGGGCCGTCCGCTGCTGCTGGCCACTCGAGTGCCGGACAGCTTCCGACTGGCCCTGAACATCGGGCTGGACCTGAAAGGCTGGTTGGAAGAGGACCTGGTGGACATTCTGATTGCCGGAGGCGGCTATGCCCCCTTCAGCCTGCCCCTGGCCGAGTTCACCTCCGCGGCCCACCCTCACGGCGTGCTGGTCTATCCCTGCATCAACCAAAGCGCCGCAAACAACGTGTCCGGGGGACGCTTTCTGGAGGGGGTGCGGGGCATGGCCAGCAACTGGTTCCGGACCGGCGCCGACGGCGTCTACCTGTGGAACCTGGGGACGCCCTTCGAGTACAAGACCGGTCAGGACCTGGTGGAGACGCGCCGGCGGTCCTATGCCTGCCTGAGCGATATCGGCGAGCTCAGCACTCTGGCGGCCAGAAACAAGCTGTTTTGCGTGGACAACCATACCGGTGGAGTGATCGACTACTACGCTCACATCTCCAGCCATCGGCCGCTGCCCGTAAGCCGGGAGGGAGCCATAAAATACGGAGTGGTGGGAAGGGTTCCGCTGGTGGTCGGGGACGACCTGGCCTCGGCCAAGGAAAACGGAACGCTCGACACCATGAGGCTGGTGCTGGATGTGAGGAGCGCTGCCCGCCCGGATGCGGTGGTCTGCCGGGTGAACGGCAAGGACCTGGCCGGCGGACAATCGACGGTCGTCGACGCCGGCAAGGGCGAGTATCGGGTGAGCTATCCCGTGGATGCTCCCCCCCTGCGGCAGGGAATGAACACGGTGGTGCTGGCCCTCAAGGGCTCACGTCCCAGGCCGGGGGCCGTTCGGCCCGAAAACCTGCCCGGGATGGCTGCCTGGGCGCAGTTTCACGGCGTGCGGCTGGAGGTCGACTACCGATCGGAGTGATGGACCGGAGAGCACGAAATGCCTGCAACGCTGAACACCAAGCAACTGGCCGCCCGGTTTCAGGAAGACGGCTTCGTGGTGGTGAAGAGATTCCTGGCCGCCGGGGAATTGAAGCAGACGCAGCAGGAGATCGATCGCTACATCGCCGAGGTCCTGCCCACCGTCCCCCGGATTCACGTGGTCTATGAGTCGGGCTGGAGCGGGCCTCTGAAGCAGTTCTCCAGAATGGAACTCTATGATGAATACTTTCGGCAAGCGCTGCGTCGGCCGGCCACCGTGGATCTGCTGGGCGCCTGCCTGGGAGAGCCGGTGGACCCCATTACCACTGAAGTCTTCTACAAACCTGCCCGCGTCGGCTCGCCGGCCCTCTACCACCAGGAGAACGCCTACTTCAACTACCTCCCTCCCTACGGCCTGGTGATGTGGATCGCCCTGGATGAGACCACCCTCGAAAACGGCGCCGTCCATTTCGTTCGAGGCAGCCACCGGCTGGGAGAAATCCCCCACGTCCAGACCGGACTGCCCCTGTTCACCAAGGCCCTCTCCGAACCTCCCGACCCCGAGCTCTACCCGGAGGTCCCGGCCCTGCTCCAACCGGGAGACGCCTCCATCCACCACTTCCTCACCATCCACCGCAGCGGCCCCAACAACACCGATTCCGATCGCCGGGGATTCGTGCTCGACTACCGCGGGCGAAGCACCGAGGTCAACCAGGAAGCGTCGCGGAGCCACGAAGCCTACCGGAAGCGCATCTACCGCAAAGCGGGAGCCCTGTAGCCCGTTTCTCAGAATTCCTTCTCCAAGCCCTTCTCCTCGTCAAGCCGGTAGTGGGTGTCGGCGGGAACGTCACGAAATTCCTGTACCACGCCGCTGGGCCACTTCACCTGCACCTTGTCGATTCGCTTGGCGCCCGCCAGACCGAAGTGAGCTCTGGGATCGCTGGCCGAGAAGATACCGACGGTTCGCTTGATCTCCCGGACCTGGCGGAGCTCGCCGGAGACCACCGTGATGCGGGCGCCAATTCCGTCGCGGTTGCTCCGCGTCCCCCTGGCTCGGAACATTACCCAATGGTTGGGGCCGGCGCCTTCGTGCCTGAAGAGCTGGGGAGTCCCGTTGAGGTTGCCGATGATGAAGTCGACGTCTCCGTCATTGTCCAGATCTCCGAAGGCCATGCCCCGTCCGACCAACTCTTTCTGCAGATCCGGTCCGGCCAACTTCCTCACGTCCCTGAAGGTTCCGTCTTTTCGATTCAGGTAGAAGGAAGAAGGCTGGTAATAGCGGTCGGACCAGCCGGCCGTCAGCACCAGCGCATACACGTGGCCGTTGGAGTGGAAGATGTCCTTCCAGCCGTCGTGGTTCAAGTCGTAGAATCCCGCCCCCCAGCCGACCAGCATCCATTCCGGCTGGCTCAGGCGGGCCTGTTGGCTCACGTCCTCGAACAGAAGCTGTCCCCGATTGTGGTAGAGCGTGCTGTAATCGTCGGCGAAGTTGGTCACGAACAGGTCCGGCCGCCCGTCGTTGTCATAATCGGCCGCATCCACCCCCATGCCTGCCTGGAAACGCCCGTCGGCGTCGGTCGCCAGGCCGCTCAGGAAACCCATTTCCCTGAAAGATCCATCTCCCTGGTTGACAAAGAGCTGATTGGGCGTGCTGACGTTGGCCACGTAGAGGTCCGGATCCCCGTCGCTGTCCAGATCGGCCCAAACCA
>VXMN01000242.1 GCA_009841055.1 Acidobacteriota bacterium | reverse complement strand
GTCCTGGGCTCCGACTGGGGGGCATTGCAACGACTCCTTGATGGTTTTCCGAGCGGGCGGACCGCTCCTTGCCGGCTAGATGGCGGGAGCAACCGCCTCAGGCTCGGTTCCACGACTGCGGCGGGCCTTCTTCTTGAGGCGGGCCGCCTTGATCTTTTCCGCTCGCTTCAGGTGTTCATCCACTCGCACCGTGAGGTAGCGCAAGACCTGGTCATTGACCCTCAAGCGCCGCTCCAACTCCTTGATACAATCCCCGCCGGCCCCAATGGTGAGCAGAATGTAGATTCCTTCGCGCAGATCCTGAATCTCATAGGCAAGCTTCTTCTTGCCCAATCGGTCGATGGCGTGCACTTCGCCGTCGTAGCTCCGGACCACTTCCTCCATTTGGCCCGTGATCCGCTCGATCCCCTCGTCATTGGACGAGGGGTGCACGATAAACATGACTTCGTAACGTCTCATGAATCCCTGTTCCCGTTAATGTCCGTCCGGCTGCGGCCGAAATGCCGCGGCTGGAAACCGCTAGCCCTCCCCGGGATTAAACCGGTTCATGGCCTCGTCGACCCCGGCCAGACAAACTGACGCCACGGCCTCGGCGCCCTTGTGGATCATCTGCCCAAACGCCGCGGCGCAGTCCGGAGACACGGGAGACAAGACAAATTCAGCGGCATCCGGAACAAGCCCTTGCGGGGCAATACCCAGGCGAACCCGGGTAAATTCTCGCGTGCCCAGAACCCCGATGATGGACTTGAGGCCGTTGTGGCCTCCGTCACCGCCCCTGGCCCGAATCCGAATCCGCCCGGCGGACAGCGCCAAATCATCGCAGATTACGATCAGGTCGTCAAGGGACAGCCGGTGCCCGGACAGAAGCAGGCTGACCGCACCGCCGCTCAGGTTCATGTAGGTCTGGGGCTTGGCCAGCACCAGAGAGGTTCCCGACAGACCGACAGTTGTAACCAGAGCCGGTCCGACATCAGACCGCCAGCGACCGCCCCCAACCGAGGCAAGCCGGTCGACCACGGCAAAACCCGCGTTGTGGGGTGTGTGAGCGTATCGCTCCCCGGGATTGCCGAGTCCGACGACCAACTTCATGGTTGAAGTTTGAAGTGTGAAGTTTGAAGTTTGAAGTTTGAAGGGTGGAGAGTGATTCGGGTTACGGGTTTGGAATTGTCCATCGATTTATGGCAGGCGAACGATTTCAGGTATGAGCCATAAGACAGCATTCGGTACTTTCTTGCTCCCAAAACTCTCCACCAACCACCCTACACTTCGAGCTGTGAGAGTGATTTGACTAACGCATTGAGCATAGTGCCGATCGAGGTGCAAACGTTCAACGAGTTCTCTGAAGTCTCAGAGATGATTACTCCCGGCTTGGCCCAGAGCACGAAAATCGTCTCCAAAACTCCAAACTCCCACCTCTCCTACTTCAAACTTCATCCTTCACCCTTCTCACTTCACCCTTCTCACTTCAAACTTCCTACTTCAAACTTCTCACTTCAAACTTCACCCTTCACTCCCCTCCTCCTCTCCCTTGCCCTTCCGCATCACTTCCGGCTCCTCTTCCCCTTCCAGTCCCGGCGCGACCTCTTCGGCCGCTTCGGTCACCTCCTCCTTGGGAGCCACCACGTGCGCCACCACCAGATCGAGGTCGGACAAGACCTTCAGCTTGGGATCCACCCTCAGGTCGGCCACTCTCAAGTTGGAGCCGATCTCGAGTTCAGAGATGTCGGTGGTGATGTGCTCCGGGATGTCCGCCGGCAGGCACTCCACTTCAAGCTGCCTGAGGACAAACTCGAAGATGCCTCCCTGATCCTTGACGCCCCTGGCCACACCCACCGGCAGGACCGGCACGCTGACCTGCAGGGCGTTATCCATCGCGATTCGCAGAAAGTCGGCGTGCAGCAGGGTCTCCTTGACGGGATCGAACTGCCACTCTTTCAGGATGACGCTGGACTTCCCCTGATCCTTGACGTCGAGCGAGAGAATCGTATTGTGTCCCGCTGCCGAGTGCAGGATGGTCAACAGGTCCTTGGGATCCACGGTCAAGGAGAGCGCCGCTTCCTGCTGGCCGTAGAGCACGGCAGGAATCCTGCCCCGGATTCGCAACTGGCGCGCGGCGTTCTTGCCGTAACTGGACCGGACTTCGGCTGAGACTTGGATTGATTTCATCGGTGACTCTCTTTAATCGTTCTTTTCGCGGTTCTTTGCGCCCCCTGGCGGAAACCTCTTTCCTGCCTGTCGGTCCGAGGCAGAGCTTCGCTATATGAACAACGAACTGACGGAACTTTCCTCATGAATGGACTGAATGGCCTTGCCCAGAAGCCCGGCTACGCTCAGGACCCGAATGTCCCGGCATTGAGAGGCCTCGGGCGACAGGGGGATCGTATTGGTCACCACCAGTTCGGTCAAGTTGGACCCGGCGATTCTTCCGGTGGCCGGACCCGACAGGACAGGATGGGTGCAGCAGGCGTAGACCCGGGTGGCTCCCTGCTTGGCCAGCGCCTCGGCCGACTTGACCAGGGTGCCGGCCGTATCCACCAGATCATCCACGATGAGCGCCGTCCTTCCCGCCACTTCTCCGACGATATTGACCACGGCCGCTTCGTTGGGCTTGACGCGGCGCTTGTCGATGACGGCCAGGCTGGCGTGCAGCTTCTTGGCGTAGGCCCGTGCTCTCTCCGTGCCTCCGGCATCGGGAGAGACCACCACCAGGTCGGGCAGATGCAGCTTCTGAAAGTACCCCATCATTACCGGCGCGGCGTAGAGGTGATCCACCGGAATGTCGAAAAAGCCCTGAATCTGGGGCACGTGCAGATCCATGGTCAGAGCCCGGCTGGCCCCGGCGGTCGACAGCAGGTCGGCCACCAGCTTGGCTGAAATGGGAACTCTCGGCTTGTCCTTCCGGTCCTGGCGGGCATACCCGAAATAGGGCAGGACCGCCGTGATTCGCCTGGCGGAGGCCCTCTTGAAGGCATCGATCATCAGCAGCAACTCCATCAGGCTCCGGTCCACCGGACGACAGGTCGGCTGAATCACGAAGACGTCTTCTCCGCGCACGTTCTCCAGAATCTGAAAGTACCCCTCGCCGTCGCTGAACCTGGAGACCGAGGCCTCGCCCAGGGGGACATTCAGGGATCGACAGATCTCCTCGGCCAAGGCCCGATGGGCGGTTCCCGTAAAGATCTTCATGCCGTTAGTCAAGAGACCTTCACCTCTGAATTTCGTATTTCAGGGGCCCGTCAATCGTCGATGTATCGGGGAAACAGTTGGCTGGGGCGGGAGGATTCGAACCTCCGAATGCGGGTTCCAAAGACCCGTGTCTTACCACTTGACGACGCCCCATTATCCGATGGCCCGCTGGTGACATTCGACAAGGGAGTGCCGATACTGATCCCGGGTCTGGGTTTGAGTCGCCAGGAGGCGGACATTCCCTGCCAGGAGGGCTGCGTGAGCCTGTGCCAGTGCTCCTTTTTCGTCAAAAAGACCTACCAGCGCCGAGCCGCTCCCGGTGAGGCCGGCTTTGCTGGCGCCCCATTGGAGGAGCCTCTGCTTCAGGCGCTTCAGGTCTGGGTGATCCCTGAAAACCACCGTTTCAAAGTGGTTCTCCAGCCCATCCCCTGACTCCAACGTGTCCAAGTAGGCTGGACAGAAGAGCGGAATCTTACTTTTGTTCACCGGGGTTGTCAACCGCAAACTCGCCCTCCGATAGGCATCGGCAGTCGGCATCGGCAGGGGCGGGACGACGACCAGAACGTGGCAGGGAGCAGCGTCCTCCAGCGGATAGACCTCGGAGCCTCGCCCCACTCCGAGCGCCCGTCCACCCACAAAGAAGAAGGGGACGTCAGACCCCAGCGCGCCTCCGATCTCGAACCAGTCCCGCCGGGACATCCGCAGCCCCAGCAGGCGGTCCAACCCCATAACGGCGGCGGCGGCATTGCTGCTTCCCCCGCCGAGGCCGGCGCCCATGGGAATCCTCTTTTCCAGCCGAGCCTCCAGTCCCCGTTCCAGGCCGGCCTGGCGGCAGACGGATTCCAGGGCTCGAACCACCAGATTGTCACCGCAGTTCAATTCGTCCCAGTTGCATTGGAGGGTTACTCCTCGACCCTGGGTGAGGCGAATCTCCAGCGTGTCGTGTAGACCGATGGTTTGTAGGATGGTGCGGATCTCGTGATAGCCGTCCTCTCGTTTGCCCAGGATGTGAAGTCCCAGGTTCACCTTGGCGTAGCTGCGCAGCTTGATTCGCTCCGGGTTCATGCGGGTGTTCCCTATGGATCAGGCGCAAAAAAGCCCAATCCATCCGGATTGGGCTTTTTGAGTGGAATCCGGCGCCGCCTACTCATCCTCGGCGGACAAGGCCAGCTTGGTGTCCAGGTCCGCCACTTTCTTTTTGACCTTGCGGGTCTCCTCCTCGTCCTGGCCGTAGGCCACCGAGCGCTGCCAGGACGAACGAGCCTGCCGGTATTTCCCTTTGCGGTAGTACAAGTCTCCCATGTGCTCGTGAATGGTGGGGTCCCGGCGCACCCGGTCCAGGGCGCTCACCAGGTAGCGCTCCGCCTCCTCGATGCGGTCCATCTTGAAATAGACCCAACCCAGACTATCCAGATAGGCACCGTTGTTGGGATCCAGGGCAACTGCCTGCTTGATCAGGTCCAGCGCCTCGTTCAGGTTGACGCCCAGGTCTGCCCACATATAGCCCAGGTAATTCAAGGCGGATGCGTGCTTTGGGTCCAGGGCGATGACCCTTCTGAAAGTCGCCGCCGCCTTGTCGTATTCCTTCTGGCGCTCCTGCAGGGCCCCCAGCATGAAGTAAAAGGACTTCTCATGCTCGAAATACTTCTCGGCTTCGTAGAGCTTCTTTTCGGCTTCCTCGAATCGCTTTTCTCTCTGGTAGACCTGCAGGATGTAGTGGTAGATCTCCAGGTCTTCCTTGTCGCCCTCGAGCATCCCCTCCAGTTCCCGCAACGCTTTTTCGGGCTCTCCACTCTCCGCCAGCACGTCGGCGCAAAGCGCCTTGATGGCTCGAGTCGCCGCCTGCTCCCCGGCGGCCGTGCACACGTCCAGGGCTCGCGAAACCTGCCTGGCCGCTCGATAGAGCCCGATCAGCAAAACCCTGGCCCGGTGTTTGTTCTCCTTGCCCAGCACCTTCAGAGTTTCCCGATCGTGGCCTGCATAGGCTTCCCCAAGCCGTTTCAGCTCCTGGAAATGACCGGCCGCCTTCTCGAATTTCCCCAACTCCTGAGCCGCCAGGCCGAGATGGGTCAACGAGATGCTGCGGTTGCGCACAGCGCCGAAGCTGTCGCCCGGATTGCCGAACAGACTCAGCATCCTTTCAAAGCCCGACTCCGCTTCCTCAAACCGACCCAGGCCGTTGTAAAGCCTGGCCAGCTCAAAGATGACTTCCACGTTGTTCTGGAGCGAGGCATCGGCTTTCTTCAGATGCTCCAGCGCCTCCTCGTAACGGTGGCGGGTGCGGCTGACCCGCCCCAGGCCCAGGTGAGCCTCTCCATCATCCGGATCGACTTCCAGGATCTTGCGGTATTCCTTTTCGGCGGGGACGATCTGTCCGTCGAGGATCAGGGCGCGCGCCAGATCCCTGCGCAGCAGGGTCACCAGGGTCACGTTGGCCGCCTCGACGCTCATGCCTTTCCTGTAGGTCTCGGCCGCCTTCCTGAAATCACCGGACTGCTCATAGACCAACCCCAAACCTCGAAGAAGCACGGGAGAACCGGAGTTGATCCCGACGGCTCTTTCCTGATATTCGACGGCTTTCTTCAGTTCGTCCAGGCCGCGATGGAGCTCGGCCAGCATGCTCAGGGCCTCTTCGGAGGATGGAGCCACTTCCAGGTGCTTCTCCAGGGTGGCAATGGCTTCCCGGGAGCGCCCGGCCTGACCGTAGAGACGGCCCAGCACCAGCAGCGAGTCGCCGTCCTGAGGGGCGAGACGTCCTATGGCCTCATACTCGCGAATTGCCTTGTTCAAGGTGTCTCCGGCGGAGATTCGGTGACCCCTTCGTTCACTGGCCAGCAACTCGTAATAGATGGCTCCCAGGCGCCTGCGGGCGCGCAGGTTGTCCGGATCGATGCGGGCGGCCGTCTCGAATTGCTGAATGGCTTCCAGGATACGGTTGTTTCGAAGGTAGGCGCTGGCCACTTCCGTGTGGAGCTGGGAGGACCGGGGATCGTGGCGCAGCGCCTTCCGATACTCCGCCTCGGCCTTGAAGAAGCTGCCGCTTTCCTCCAGGAGACGCCCCATGCTGAAGTGATAGTAGGCGGCCGATCGATTCACCGCCCGCGCTTCCGCTTGGCCGGCCGCGGGATCGGACTCCTGGCCATGAGCCGCGACCGTCCACAGGACCGCCAGCGCCGCCAACAGGCTTCTCCTCATGTAACCCGATCTTGAGTGGTTCATCCGTCTCCTCGACTTCTCATCCTTCGGAATTATCTCACGCGGGATGGACCCCGTCAAACTCCCGCCGCCGGTGGCGGGAGCGGCCGGTTCACTCGAAAAAACCGGCAGTTGTGAGCGGTTTTCATGAGGGATTCCTGTCTTGCCTAATGGCGGAAGTGCCGCCTGCCGGTCAAGACCATGGCCATCCCATGCTCATTGGCTGCCTGGATGACTTCGGCATCTCTGACCGAGCCGCCGGGCTGGATGACGGCCCGGATGCCGGCTTCGGCGGCAATGTCGATGCCGTCCCGAAAGGGGAAAAAGGCGTCGGAAGCCATGACGCAGCTCTCCAGCGGAGACAGGGCCTTGGAGATCGCCAACCTGGCGGAATCCACCCGACTCATCTGCCCCACGCCGATCCCCACGGTCCGATCGGAGCTGGTATAGACGATCGCGTTGGACTTGATGTGCTTGCCTACGATCCAGGCGAATCGGAGGGCCTCCCACTCCTCGGGCGCGGGGGAGCGGTCGGTGGCAACCTTCCACCCCTCCTCATCCTCCGGCGCTCGGTCCACTTCCTGCACCAGCAGGCCACCTTCGACCCTCTTGTAGTCCCAGCCCGAATCCGAACTCTCCGCCGCCTCATATCGAAGCAGCCGCAGGTTCTTCCTGGCGCTCAGGCGCTCGAGGGCTTCGGGTTGGTAGCCCGGGGCGATCACCGCCTCCACAAAAGTCGAGGCGATGGCCTGGGCCGTCTCGAGGTCGACCGTCCGATTGAACCCCAGGACAGAGCCAAAGGCCGAAACGGGATCGCATTGGCGGGCCTTGAGATAGGCGTCGGCCTGGCCGACCCGGGAAACGGCCACGCCGCAGGGGTTGTTGTGCTTGATGACGACCGCGCAGGGGAGAGCGAATTCAGCCGACAACTGGTAAGCCGCGTTCAGATCCAGCAGGTTGTTGAACGACAGCTCCTTGCCCTGCAACTGGACGCTGTCGGGCAGCAAACTGACCCCGTTGGACAGCTCTCGATAAAAGGCCGCCTGCTGATGGGGGTTCTCTCCGTAGCGCAGGTCCATCACTTTTTCCAGGGCAATGCCCAACCGGCTCGGAAACCTTCCCGAACCAGGCTGAATGGCTCCGGCAGAGGCTTCCATTCGCGAAAGATGACTTGAAATCGCCGCGTCGTAGCGCGCGGTCAGGCTGAAGGCCTCCTGGGCCAGGCGGAACCTGGACTCCAGGGTCAGGGTTCCCCCGCGCGCCTCAAGCTCCTGAAGAATCCAGCCGTAGTCTTCATTTCGAACCACCACGACCACGTCCCTGAAGTTCTTGGCTGCCGACCGAACCATGGCGGGCCCGCCGATGTCGATCTGTTCGACGGCTTCCTCCAGAGTGACCCCGGGCCTGGCGACAGTCTGCTGGAAGGGATAGAGGTTGACCACCAGCATGTCGATGGGATCGATGGCCTGCTCCCGCATCTGCCGCCGGTGCTCCCCGTCTTCCCTGATCCCCAGCAGTCCCCCGTGGACCTTGGGATGCAGCGTCTTGACGCGGCCCCCCAGGATCTCCGGGAATCCCGTCACTTCGGACACGTCGGTGACCCGGGCCCCGCCTTCCCGCAGAAACCGGGCCGTTCCTCCGGTAGAAACGATTTCGTAGTCCAGGCGCAACAAGCCCTTGACGAAGTCCTGCAGACCCTCCTTGTCGGAGACGCTCACAAGCACTCGGCGACTCAAGGCAGCCCCTCCTTTCGGTTCGATTTGCCACGAAAAGCGCCATCATATTCTGGAAGCCATCGCTCCGCAAGAAGGATGAAGGATGAAGTTTGAAGGATGAAGTTTGAAGTTTGAAGGATGAAGGAGGAAGGATGAAGTTTGAAGGATGAAGGAGGAAGGATGAAGTTTGAAG
>VXMN01000295.1 GCA_009841055.1 Acidobacteriota bacterium | reverse complement strand
CCGTTGAAGCAGATCCGTCTCGCTTCGTGGCCCTTCGTCGTTCTTCGTGTGTCTTTGTGGATTTCTTTTTAGGCCTTTGTGGTTCACCAGCGTTTGCTTCAGACAGGGCCGGAGTCAGCCCAGCGACACCAGCTCTCTGCGTTTGCCTCTGCCCAGGGCCATCAGGAAAATGGCGCTCTTGCCCCGGGCGTGAGGCGAAAAGAAGGCCGTGACATCGTCGTCGTAGAAGGTCAGCCCGGTGGCCCCCAGCCTCTGGGCGTAGGCCGACAGATAGAGTCTGCCCCCCAGCAGGCCCGCCTCCAGTTGCAGGGCGCGATACCCTCGATTGCCGAATCGCTCCAGCACAGGCTCCAGGTCGGCCATGAAGAAGACGTCGAAGCTGGCCTCGGCCGGCAAGTCCTGCTCCAGTCCCAGGTAGCCCATCGCCTGGCGGAAGCTGCCCTGGCGAAGCAGCTCCAGCTCCCAGCGGTCACGGTCCAGCCAATAGGCTCCCGAGGGCAGTCCTTCCACCGCGTTGGCGGTGACATACCAGTCGTTGAGCAGTCCGCCTCCCGGCTCCAGAAAGTCGGTCGAAAGATCCTGAGCCGAATAATAGAGCATGGTGGAGAACGCCTGAAAGGAGACGGGAGCCTGCACAAAGCGTCGGCTGGACCCACGCCGCCGAATGACGGGCTCCAGGGGCTCTTTGGGAATTTCGTCCGGGGAAAGGGGATCCAGGCGGTAGCGTTTGCCCTGGCCGACCGCCGGCTGGCGGCCGATGCGCCCGCGCCAGGCGCTCGCCTCCTCGGTGGTTCCGATCGTGGTGGAAGCGTGCATCTCCCGCATCTCCGGGTAGTCCACCTCGCCGCTGGCGGCGCCGGTCCGTGCCGGCAAGGGTACCAGCGGGGGACAGTCGTTGGACACTTCTTCCCGGCACACGCCGATGGCTGCCAGCGACAGGGCTACTTCGCGGTCGGTGTCCAGGCCCAGCAAGCCATTGACCTCCTGGTCGACAAACCCGAGCACCAGCCGGTGGGAGAAGCCCAGCGCCCGCGACATGGCCAACAGGTTGGCCAGAACGGTTCCGTTGTCCCAACCGAAATGACGATAGGTGCGGGCCCGGTATTTCCAGGCGTTGCGCCAGTAGGTTCCGGTCGAGACGACGGTTAGCGGGGCTCGGGAAAGCTGCGGTTCCCGGCCCGCGGCCGCAGACAGCAGGCCACGGTAGTCACCCGAACGCAGACGTTCCAGCACGAACTCGCGGGGATTGAAGTGGTAGACGCCCGCCGGCAGCCCGTTCAGATCGCCGCAGACGACGTAGAGCTCGATCTCATAGAGCGCTCCCGTGCAGGAGGCCGCGCGAAACAGGATATCCCCACCGGGGTAGGGCTTTCGCTTGGTGATGCCGCCGCTGTGATAGAGAAGCCTTGCCAGGTCCTCCAGGTCGGGAACCGATCGGGTCGGGCCGGGAGAATCCGGCGGCAGCAGCGACGCCAGGGCAGGGAACTCCGATTCCCGCCACCGGTCCGGCAGGGGAACGCGGTCCGCGTCGGAGTAGACCTTGAAGGGCTCGGGCCGGTTGGACCAATCCAGGGTATGGGAACCGAACCGGACACTGTGGTAGGAGTGCTTGGTCTGCTGGTGATACCGCAGGGCGGCTCGCGTATCGCTGTTGGCCATGGGGCCCGTGGTCCCTTGTATGCGGTTCGGCGAGGCCTGGTTCACCAGTCCGTGTGCTTGTACTTCTTGGCCCAATTGACTCCCTGCCACGTTTTCATGGTGATCGGTTTCACGAACAGCAGCCAGCGGGGCTCGTTCAAGGTGGGTACCAGGTAGTCGGGGCCTCTTTCTCCCAGATAGCGAAGCGCCATGCTGTGCCCGATCTCCATCCAGCGGCCGCCGACGTTGGCTTCCTCCAGCACGGTGGCTTCACCCTTCACCAGAACGCGGCGGTTGTAGATGGTGGAGTCGTCGATGCAGAGAAACACGCGTCCGTCCCGCTGGATGTGCTTGGCCCAAGCGGAACGCGCTCGGGGGATGATGTAGAAGCCTCCGTCCGCGTAGTGGAACCAGCAGGGAACCACGTAGGGCCAGCCGTCGGCATCCAGGCACCCCAGCCGGCAGAATTCGGGCCCTGAAAGAAATTCGGCGATCTCGGCTTCATTCAGCTTGCCGACCTTGCCGCGCCAGCTCTCATCTTTCGACTCTTTGTTCATGGAAGACCTCCGGTACGGTTGACCGTTTTCAGTTGTATCCGGCCTGGGGAAGACGGGTCCCGCGCGGGACCGCGCACACCGGCGCATTATACGTCAGATCAGGCCTCAGATCTCACCTTTACGAGGTGGACTGAAAAGAAGTCGTACGCCACTCCGGACTGCTGTCAGGGCCATCCCGATCGTCGCCGTGGCGGCAGCCTTTCCACATGCCGGAGGGGGGGTGCCCTCCGTTGCAAACCCCGGGAAATTTCCTTATGCTAGCCCTGCGGTGGATAATCCCCACCGCGCCGAAATCCGCCTTCCCAGCTCGCCTAACCGGAATTCTCCGTATCCTCGACCCGATGATCAAGGAGCACAGCCGATGAATGCGCAGCAGCCTGGAACCCTGTTCGGCCATCCGACCGGTCTGTTCACCCTGTTCTTTGCCGAGATGTGGGAGCGCTTCTCCTTTTACGGCATGCGGGCCCTGCTCCTGTTCTACATGCTCAAGGGCTTCCTGGGCTACGGTGACAGGGATGCCTACGCCATCTACGGGGCCTACACCGCGCTGGTCTACATGACCCCTCTTTTCGGCGGCATGCTGGCCGACCGCCTGCTGGGCGCCCGGCGAGCGGTGGTTCTGGGCGGCCTGCTGATGGCCGGCGGTCACCTGATGATGTCGGCGGAAAGCGACATGGCCTTCTTCCTGGCCCTGGCCCTGCTGATCGTGGGCAATGGGTTTTTCAAGCCCAACATCTCGACCATGGTGGGTTCGCTCTATCCCCAGGGAAGCCCCAAGCGCGACACGGGCTTCACCATCTTCTACATGGGGATCAACCTGGGCGCGGCCATGTCGCCCCTGCTGTGCGGCTACATCGGCGAGACTTACGGCTGGCACTACGGCTTCGGACTGGCCACCCTGGGAATGCTCACCGGTCTGGCGGTTTTCGTGGCCCCGGTGCGCATCACCCAGGTTCTGATCATGTCGGGAGCGGTGGCGGCGGCCCTCGGACTCTTTTACTTTCGTCCCGACAACCCCTTTTCCACCGGCGTCAATATCTTCGTGGGCATCGCGCTTCTGATCGCGGGCGTGATCGCCTGGGTTGCGCTGGGTCGGGGAGGATTGCCGGCCGAGGTGGGAGCCCCCTCGGATCCTCGACGGCTGCGCAAGCCGGTGGCCGGTCCGATCTCTGCCGAGTGGTCGGTCTACCTCCTCTCGCTGCTGTCGATTCCCGTGCTGGCGCTGCTGGTTTCGGCCAACCGCAATGTCACCGTCATCCCCTCCGCCGTCGTTGACAGCCTCAAATCCAGCGGCAACGCGATCCTGCAGGTTTCGGCCGATGTGCTGGCCCAGATGAGCACGCCGGCCGGCCTCATCCTGATGCTGGCCGGGCTGGTAGCGCTGGTCTACCTGGGCATGGAGACCTTTCGGCTGGACAAGGTGCCCCGGGAGCGGATGTACGTGGTGCTGATCCTCACCTTCTTCTCCATGCTCTTCTGGGCCTTTTTCGAACAGGCCGGCAGTTCGGTGAACAACTTTACCGACCGCAACGTCGACCGGGTGGCCGAAGAGCGGCCGCTGGCCGCCGGTGACGTGGGCAACACGCTCACATTCCGCATTCCGGTTCAGAGCGGAGATCCCGACCTGATGCGGTTGCCGCTGCTCACCCAGGAGCAGCTTGGCCATCGGAATGCCAGCCCGGGGATGAAGCGGCAGATCGAGGAGGCCATCCGCATCGATGAGAAGCGCAAGGGAAAGCTCACCGGGAAAGAGGTGGACCAGTTGGTTGCCTCGGCCACCCGGGATGACCGTCTGACCATGAGCGGGCTGACCTATCTTCGGGCCGCCGCGGGTGAGCCGGGGGGAAGCCTGAAGCTTTCATGGGTCGTGACCCCCGACAACCTGGGCATGGCGATTGGCGGGTCCGAGAGTCCGGCCTCGGTCTTTCAGGCTGTCAACCCGATCTACATTCTTCTGTTCGGGATCGCGTTCAGCGCCTTGTGGACGTTTCTGGGGCGGATCGACCTGGAGCCCAGCACGCCCCTCAAATTCTCCTTGGGGCTCCTGCAGTTGGGGCTCGGCTTCGGAGCTTTCTGGTACGGGGCCCAGGGCGCCGACGAACGGGGCATGGTGGCGCTCGGATGGATCTTTCTGGGGTATCTGCTCCATACCACCGGGGAACTCTGCCTCTCCCCCGTGGGGCTCTCCATGGTGACCCGGCTGTCCCCGCCGCGCCTGGTGAGCACGGTCATGGGAGCCTGGTTCCTGGCGACCGCCTTCTCCCAATTTCTGGCGGCCATCATCGCCCAGTTCACCGGCGTCACCGAAGGGGGCTATGGTGAAGGACTGGTCCCGGTACCGAAGGACACCGTGCACGTCTATGGCGATGTGTTCGGGAGCATCGCCCTGACGGCCATTGGGTCGGCTGTCGTCTGTTTCCTGCTGGTCCCCCTGCTGAAGCGCTGGATGCACGAGGGGGCGGTGGAGCCGGCCGAGCAGGGATAGGATCGAGTCGTGGAGCGGCAACGTGGGTGAGCGCGATATGAATGGTCAAGACCAGTCGGGACCCTGGTACCGGGGCATGACCCGCTACCACTGGTGGGTCCTGATCGTGGCCTCCCTGGGGTGGCTCTTCGACACCATGGACCAGCGCATCTTTGTGCTGGCCAGGGGCCCGGCGCTGGAGGAGCTGCTGCCGGCGGGGACCCCGGCCAGCGAAGTGACCTGGTACGGCGGAGTGGCGACGGCCGTCTTCATGTTGGGATGGGCCACCGGAGGGTTCGTCTTCGGCATCGTGGGCGACCGCTGGGGACGCGCCAAGACCATGCTGCTGACCATCCTGATCTATTCCGCCTTCACCGGGCTATCCGCCCTGTCCGTGAGCTGGGTGGATTTCACCTTCTACCGGTTCCTCACCGGACTGGGCGTGGGCGGAGAGTTCGCCGCCGGGGTCGCCCTGGTGGCCGAAGTGATGCCCGCCCGTGCCCGCGCCCACGCATTGGGGCTGCTTCAGGCTCTCTCGGCGGTCGGGAACATCCTGGGGTCCGCCATCAGCTTCGTGGTCCTGCCGCTGGGGTGGCGCTATCTGTTCATGGTCGGGGTTTTCCCCTCGCTGCTGGTGGCTGCCGTCCGGCGGAAGCTGAAGGAGCCGGAGGTCTGGCGGAAGGTGCAGGAAGCCGGAGGGGAGCAGCTTCGGAGTCAGCTCGGTTCGGTGGGGGAACTGTTTCGAGTCCCGCGCTGGAGGCGCCACACCCTGGTCGGACTCACCCTGGCGATCTCGGGCGTGATCGGGCTCTGGGGAATCGGATTCTGGTCTCCCGAGCTGATCCGGGAGGCCCTGGCCGATGTCTCGGCCGGGACCAGGAGTTGGTACGTGAGCATGGGGACCCTGCTCCAGGACGTCGGCGCCTTCGGCGGCATATTTGCCTTCACCCTGCTGACCGCCCGGGTGGGACGGCGGCCCGCCTTCGTGGTCGCCTTCCTGCTGGGCCTGGGGGCGACCATCTGGACCTTCGGCTGGCTGGAGAGCCCTGCCCAGGTGCTCTGGATGGTTCCCGTGCTGGGTTTCTGCAACCTGATGGTCTTCGGCGGCTACTCCATTTACTTCCCCGAGCTCTATCCGACCCACTTGCGCAGCACCGGGGTGGGCTTCTGCTACAACGTGGGCCGCATCATCGCGGCCGTGGGCCCCTTGACCCTGGGAACGCTGACGGTCCTCTTTGAAGAAGCAGGCTTCGCCAGCCCCTTCCGTTCGGCGGCGATTTCTCTGGCAGGGATCTACCTGGTGGGCGTCTGCGTCCTTCCCGTCGCCCCCGAAACCCGGGGAAAACCGCTGCCGGAGTGACGGCTCTCTTGCCTACAAGACCCCCACCAACTGCAGGGTGGTGATTATGGCCAGCAGGGTAAAGAAGGTGCCCGCGGCCGCCAGTCCGATGCGCATGAACCAGCCCGGCTTCAGGGCCTCGGGCAGCAGGGTGAGGTTGACGAACAGGGTGTGGAAACAACTGAAGCCCAGGGCGTAGTTGAACAGGTTGGCGGCGAATTTCAGAAGTTCCAGAGGAGGCGCCACCGAAAGCATGATCACTCCGAAAATGCCGTAACCCACCACCACTGCAAAGTAGACCCAGCGGATGTTGGAGGGATCCAGCTTTCGCAGGCGGGGACTGGCCGTCCAGAAGACATCCACCCAGCGACGGATGAATCCGTCCGAATGGGTCGACATGGTGGGACCCAGGACCAGGAAGCCGCAAAGCATGGTGAGATACCAGAAGAGCTGACCGGCGTCGGCGCCCCAGGCGGCAGCCACGTGAGTCCTCACGCCGTCGGAAGTCATGCCGGCCGCGACCCAGCTACTGGCTTCGGTGCCCCGGGGAAGGAACTGCACCGAAAGCATGCTGGGCAGGGCCACCCCCAAGAAACAAGCGGGCATCCAGACCACCACCTGGTCCCGCACCAGGTGACGATACCAGCGCTTCCAGCGGGCCAGGGCTTCCGAGGTTACCTGGAATACCGTCCCTGAATGGGACAGTTTCAACTCTCGTCCCCCGATCACGCTCGGGATGGCTCCCACGTGGCGTCCCATGCCCCAACCCTGCTCGCGGGTGTAGTTGCTGACAGCGGCGTTGGAAAGGCCTCCGCTGCCGGCGATGGCCGCAAAAGCGGCCAGCAGGGCAATGGTGCTCAGGTCGATGTCCGGCATGCCCTTGCCTTCGGCCAGGGAGGTGAAGATGTTGGCGGTCTCGATCCCCCCCGTGGGCATGGTCCCGAATCGGAGGAAGCCCCCGAAGATCTCGGTCCAGGTGGAGAAGCTGGAGTGAAAAACTCCCAGGATCATCAGGAACCCCAGGACGGTGAACATCTTGAAGGTCATGATGGCCTTGAGGGCGTTGTAAATCTTGCCTCCCGCCACCAGCGGCACCAGCGCCAGCAGGAAAATGGCGTAGCCCAGGGCTCTGATCAGCAGGCGGTGGCTTTCGTTATTCTCGGGGTCGGGGAGCACTCCTCCCAGCAGAACCGAGGCCAGCGGCGTGGCCGCATTGGCGGCCAGGTAGGGGAAGACCGCCCCGAAGTCGAGAACCAGGTAGAGGCAGATCCAGAAGACCGGCCCGGGCGCGGTTCTGAACTTGCCCGTGAAGATCGGTTCGCCGGTGTAGAGGGTGTAGCGGGACACCTCCATGTTGTAGATCACCTGGCCCACGATACTCAGCGTGGCCAGCCACATCAGGGCGCCGCCGTACTTGGCGGTGACCGCCGGACCCATCAGCCATTCCCCGCCACCGATCGAGGAGCCTCCCAGAAGCAATCCCGGTCCCAACAGGGCAAACCAGTGCCGCCAGGTGAAGATGGGGGCTTCCACCAGCTCACCGGTGTTCCAGGGCGGCATCTTGCGGGAACCCGGGCGCGGAGCCTGAAACCCGCCGGGGCTTTCGGTCGGATCGACGGTCTGGCCGGCGTCGGCGGAGGAAGCATCGGGAGTCGCGGGAGGGTTCTCCGGCTGGGAAGGGTCTGATGACATGGTGAATCCTTGTGCGTTTGGGAATGTTTGGCGTTGAGTCGGCCCCGGAGATCGTGCGGGCTTGGTGAGTCAATCACTTTTTGACCAAATTTGCAACAGGCCCAGCCACGACCGCGGAGGCGCGCACCGGAGATGGAGAGGATTGGCTGCCGGAGGCGCCCCCGCCCGAGCGGGAAGGGCGGCCGGTGGTATAATCCGCCCGGAATGGTCCTGGCCCGATACTCGGTTCAGACCACGGGTGGGATCGGAAAGGAAAGACCGTTGAGGGGTGGAGACCTGCTGATCGAGTGCCTGAAGGCCCAGGGGGTCCGTGCCGTCTTCGGCATGCCGGGGACCCAGAACCTGGAGATCTACGACTCCCTCTTGCGCTGCGGAGAGGGTTCCGTCGACCACTACCTGGTGCGGCACGAATATGCCGCCACCCAGATGGCGGACGGGTTTGCCCGATCCACCGGGGAGGTGGGGGTAGCCCTGACCGTGCCGGGACCCGGGGCCAGCAACGCCTCTACCGGAATCCTGGAGGCCTATACCGACTGCGTGCCGGTGTTGCTGATCACCGGGCAAAGCGACTCCAGGTTCTACGACAAACATCAGGCAAAGATGTTCCACGGCCTGGAC
>VXMN01000033.1 GCA_009841055.1 Acidobacteriota bacterium | reverse complement strand
ATCAAGGACTTCGTCCCCCTGGCTTCGCTGGATGACCTGGTCTTCGGCGGCTGGGACATTCACGGAGAGTCCTGCTACGAGACGGCCGTTCGCTCCGGGGTGCTCGACCCCCGGCAACTGGAAGAGCTGCGGCCCCACCTGGAGGGCATCCGACCCTGGAAGGCGGTCTTCAGCCGCAAGTACGTCAAGCGCCTGGCAGGACGCCACGTCAAGAGAGCCGCCAACAAGCGCCAACTGGCCCAAGCGGTCATGAAGGACATCGAGCAGTTCCGGCAGTCCCACGACCTGAGCCGCCTGGTGATGATCTGGTGCGGCAGCACCGAAGTCTTCCTGAAGCCCAGCGAGGTCCACTCCAGTCTGGCCAGCTTCGAGAAGGGACTGGAGGAAAACGACCCCCGGATCTCCTCCAGCATGATTTACGCCTACGCCGCCCTTTCGATGGGAATCCCCTATGCCAACGGGGCTCCCAATCTGTCGGCCGACATCCCGGCCATGCTGGAACTGGCCAGGAAGAACAAGGTCCCCGTTTGCGGCAAGGACTTCAAGACCGGGCAGACGCTCATGAAGACCATCATCGCTCCCGGACTGAAGTCCCGGCTCATCGGCCTGGCCGGCTGGTACTCCACCAACATCCTGGGCAATCGGGACGGCGAGGTGTTGGACGAACCGCAGTCATTCAAGACCAAGGAAGAAACCAAGCTTTCGGTGCTGGATCAAATCCTGCAGCCCGGCCTCTATCCCGAACTCTACGGGGACTATCATCACCAGGTGCGCATCAACTACTACCCGCCGCGTGGAGACAACAAGGAGGGATGGGACAACGTGGATATCTTCGGGTGGCTGGGGTACCCCATGCAGATCAAGCTGAACTTTCTCTGCCGGGACAGCATCCTGGCGGCCCCCCTCTGCCTGGACCTGGCCCTGTTCCTGGACTTGGCCAAACGCGCCGGAATGCACGGGATTCAGGAGTGGCTGTCCTTCTACTTCAAGAGCCCTCAATGCGCGCCGGAACTCTACCCTGAACACGACATCTTCATCCAGCTCATGAAGCTCAAGAACACCCTGCGGTACCTGAAGGGGGAGGAGATGATCACCCACCTCGGCGTGGAGTACTACGACTGATATCGGGCAATGAACTCCGGAAGCTGTTCCAGCTTCAGCCTGGAGGAAAATTCCTGAATTTCAGTTCGACTTCCGGCGATTCCCCTGCTGCCGATCGCGCTCTCCAAACCGGCGATCTCTTCCCTGGCCACCAACTGCGGCGGCATCTGCCTGAGCGCGGACAGAACCCCTTGCCAGGCCAGCCAGTGGCTGAAAGTCCTCAGGGCCGGGTAGTAGAAAAACAGGTTCGGTCCGGGAATGGGAACCAGAACGGGAGCCAGAGGCACCATCCCCAACGCCAGCAGACCGTCGACGATCATCCAGGCCCCATGACGAATTCTCTGGCCCGCCAATAGCGACTTCAGCCTGGCCCGCGCCTCCGATTCCGACAGGGAGGAGGAGAAGTGCACCCGCATGGGTCCGGCAAGGCGCATGCGATTGAACACGCGTTCCATGGGATCGAGGCGGTTCTGAAGCTCGTAGTACCCGTCCCGGACGGCGCGGATCAGACGGCTCATCCACGTCGCCCACCACGCTTCCCGCTCGGCCAGGCTCCGGATGATACGGTCGACACGGTCCTGCGAGCGCCCCGCTTCCCCCTCGGGGAGAGGCGAATCCTCGGCATACAAGACCCAGCGTTTCCCTATTTGAATGAGAAAGGAATCCATTGAGGTTCCTGCCGGCGGGGCTCTCACCGGCAAGGAAGCAGGCGGGCCCCAATGGTTGAGGCCCGCGTTCGTGGGGTGGGCATGACGACGGTCGATCCGGTCGTCGTTTACTCAGGCAGCTTGGGTTCGGTCAACTGACAGTCATTGGTCAGCGACCCCAAAAAGGCGATCAGGTTCTTCTTTTCACCGTCGGTCGCCTTCCGCTTCTTGAGATTGGTGCGGTCCAGATACTTGTTGGGCTTGCCTCCTCCGATCATCAGGTCCACGGCCTCTTCCAGGGTGGCCACGCTGCCATCGTGAAAATAGGGACCCGACTTGGCGATATCGCGCAGAGTGGGCGTCTTGAAGGCGCCCGTGTCCTCTTCCTTCCCGGTGACCTTGAACCTCCCGACGTCCGGTTTTTCGGCGTCCATTCCGATGCCCACATTGTGGTACTGCTGGTCGGTGAGGAGCACGCCGTCGTGACAGTTGGTGCACTCCAGCTTCTTGAATACCTCGTAGCCCTTCTTGACCTCATCGCTCACCGCCGTTTCGTCCCCGGCCCGCCACCGGTCGAAAGGAGTGTTGCCGCTGATGATGGTCCGTTCAAAGGCGGAAATGGCCTGGACGATCCGTTCGGGAGTCGCCTCGCCTCCAAACACCGATTGAAACTGGGCTTGATAGCCCGGGACGGCATTGATCTTCGCGGTCGCAACCTCCACATCGGCTCCCATGTTGCCGCCCTTCCAGGCAGCCATGGCCTGCTTTTCCAGGGAGCCGCTGCGGCCGTCCCAATAGAATTCCGAGTGGTATCCGATGTTCCAGAGAGTCGGACTGCTGCGCGTGAGCTTCTTGTTCAGAGCCCCGATGGCCGTGGGCAATCCATCCGTCAAGCCGTTCTCGCACAGGTGGCAGGAGTAGCAGGAACGGGACCCATCGGCGCTGAGGCGCTTGTCGAAAAACAGTTGGCGTCCGAGCGCGACCTTCTCCGGCGTCATGGGATTGTCTTCCGGAATCTTCATCTCCTCGTAGGTCGCCAACTGCTCTGGCAAGGGCAGGATCTCCGGTTGATATTCCGGAGCCGGCGGTTCACCGGGCGCGCATCCCGACAGGGACACGCCCACAAGAAAACCGATCGTCAGAGAGATGGCAACAGGGCTCAATGGATGCATGGACCGCATGATTCCTCCTCGACTCTGCTTGACGTTTATCCTGGTTCCAGACCGCTGGAGCAGCGTTTCCCGGACTCCCCGGACTTCCCCGGGGTCGGCGGGCCGGCGTTCCAATCTCGAGGCGTACCGCATTGGCCAGTGTCACTGGAACACCGGAGCTACCGAGCCAATTCCTGAAGGCAATGAAAGTAAAGGAAGGACTTCTACGTCGACAATCGCGTTCCATTGTACCCAAGGATCGGCCTCGACTCAAGGGGGAGATGGGCCTTGGACAGCCTCCCCGCCCCAGCGCCCGCCGGCCGGCCAGCGCCTGCCGGCGGCCCTTTTGAGCTTGAAAAACCCTTGGTGCTCACGTATTCTTTTCGATTGCCGGTGGCGACCGGGCCTACCTTCTGAGTCCGGGAACCGGCCGGCCCACGGGAGGACGGTTTTTCCGTCCTGGACGGATCGCGAACTATAAATCACGGCGTCCGGCGGGACACCAGCAATTCGTTGCAGAACACCATTGATAAGACTGGAAAGCTTGCCTTTGTGAGTGCCGACGGTGGGCTGTTCCGGGTCAACTCCTCGAGACTGGCTGCCCACTACGCCAGCAACTCCCAGACGTTTGCCGGGCGAATCCACCGCCTGCTGGGCGTTGCTCTGATGCGTTCCATCCATCTGATCGTGGGCATCTGGAATCCCCGGCTTGCCACCCGACTGATCCACTTGCCGCTGAGGGGCACCAGCCGGGACCGCCTGGACCTGCTGGGTGAAGAATATTTCCAGTACAAGCTGCGAAACCATCTCGAGCCCCAAGGGGTTGAGGCCATAAGGCGGTTGAGCGCCGACGGCAACCAGGTGGTGCTGGTCAGCCGGGAACTGGACCATCTCCTCCGTCCCCTGGCCCAGCATCTGGGTGTCCGGAGCCTGGTCTCCAACCGACTGGAGTTTCGGGACGGACTGGCTACCGGGCGGCTGCATTCGCCCATCATCCCCGACACCCTGCAACCCGAGCCGAACCGGGCGCCTTTCGGTTCCCAAAGCTTTCTCATCGACGGCCTGCCCGGACTTTCCTCCGGCGCCCTGGCACCGCACATCCAGACCACCGCCCGGCAAACAAACAGCCCTGCGCCTCCGGTGGTGGATTTCCACCGGCGCCGGGCCAGCGCCGAGATTCTTTCGGTACGCCAGGCCCTTGCCGGCAAGCACATTCTGCTGATCGGCGGGACGGGATTCATCGGCAAGGTCTGGCTGTCCATGCTGCTCGACGACCTTCCGGAGATCGGAAGAATCTATCTGCTGATCCGACGGCAGGGCTCGCGCAGCGCCCTGCAACGCTTCGAGAAGATTGTCTCCGAATCTCCCGCCTTTGCTCCCCTTCATGAACGCTTCGGCGACCGACTGCCCCGGATGCTCATGGACCGGGTGGAAGTGCTGGAGGGAGACATCGGGGATCCCGACCTGGGGTTGAACGAAACCACCCTGGGGCGGCTGGTCCAGGACCTGGACCTGGTGGTCAATTCAGCCGGCCTCACCGATTTCAATCCGGACATCCGCCTGGCCATGACCACCAACGTGGACAGCGTCATGGGTCTGATCGACTTTCTGAAGCGCTGCAAGCGGGCCGCCCTGCTGCACGTCTCCACCTGTTTCGTCAACGGTCGCATCGATGGGCGGGTTTCCGAGGAACTGCTTCCCAACTACACACCCGCCGGCCGAGCCGATTTCGACGTCTACAAGGAACACCGGTTGGTCCATCAAGCCATCGAGAGCATCACCCGGGAAGGAGACGGCGAGGCGGTAACGGAGGAAGTCCAGGCCCGGGTCTTTGCCCGCAAGCCGAATGTGAGCGACCCCTCGCGCCTGGTTCGCAAGGAGCGCACCCGCTGGATTCGTGACCGCGGAATCGAATTCGGGATCGAGCGAGCTCAGCACTGGGGCTGGCCCAACATCTACACCTTCACCAAGAGCCTGGGAGAATCGCTGCTGGCCACCCAGGATCTCCCCATTGCCGTGGTCAGACCCTCGATCGTGGAGTCCTCCATCAGTCAACCGTTTCGGGGCTGGAACGAGGGCGTCAACACTACGGCCCCGTTGTCTTACCTGTTGAGCACCTACTTCCGGCAACTCCCCTCCAACAAGCGCAAGCGCCTGGATGTCATCCCGGTCGACCTGGTGTGTCGCGGACTCACCCTGGTGGCGGCAGCCCTGGTCGAGCGGCGTCACGACCGAGTCTACCAACTGGCGACCTCGGCCACCAATCCCGCCGACATGCGCCGGACCATCGAGCTGACCGGCCTGGCCCATCGCAAGTACTATCGGTCCCTGGAAGGCCTGGAGCACTGGCTCCGAGCCCGCTTCGACACCATTCCGGTTTCCCAGGCCCGCTACCGGAACGTTTCCCTTCCCCGCCTGAAGACGTTGCTGCAGGGTCTCCAGCGTGTAACCGGGGTGCTCCCCGTCAAGAACGACAGCCTCACCCGAAAGCAGCGCGCTCTGGACCGGGTTCACAAGGTCATCGAGCTCTACCAGCCATTCATCCTGGACAACGAGTACTTCTTTGCCGCCGACCACATTCGAAAACTGGGGGCTGCCTTACCCGGCGATGAAGTCGCCGATTTCGGATACCACCCGGAAAACATCGACTGGTACGACTACTGGGTGAACCTGCACGTGCCGGCGTTGCGCCGCTGGACCTATCCCATCATCGAAGGGCGCCGTCCCGACACCGGCCTGCTCCCCCGAAACTTCAAGCTGGAGCCCGTCTCCACCGTAGCGGCAACCGCCGCCGCATCCGGAGATCCGTTGGGCGGCGGCGTCTATCCTGCCCGGCAGAGCCAGTACTGATCAAAATGGGTATATTCCTGACGGGATCCACTGGCTACCTCGGCGCTCACATTGCCACCGAGTTGCTGGAAAAACACCATCAGCGCCTCATTCTTCTGGTTCGAGCCCCTAACCGTGAAGCCGCGGCCCAGCGCCTCTGGCGAGCCTTTCAGCTACACCTGGACTTCGACCGCTTCCACCACCACCTGAATACCGGTATCGAGGTGCTGACCGGAGACCTCACTGAAGAGGGATTCGGCTTCACTCCGGACCAGTATCGCCACCTGGTCAAGAACGCCGATTCGATCCTGCATGTGGCGGCCTCGCTCAACCGCAAATCGGAACGAGCCTGCCTGAACATCAATCTCCGCGGGACCCTGGAAGTCGTCAAGCTGGCCCGGGCCATCTCCGCCGACCACGGCCTGAGGCGATTCAGCCACATCAGCACGGTGGCGGTGGCTGGAGCCCGCCAGGATGAAGTCGTCGAGGAAGAACACGCCATCGACTGGAACCGGTCCGACTACGATCCCTACGCCCGCACCAAGAAGTTCTGCGAACACCTGATCCGTGAGCTTCTGCCGGAAACTCCCCTGACCATCTTTCGCCCCAGCATCGTGCTGGGCGACAGCCGGAGGGCGGAAACCACCCAGTTCGACATGGTGCAGGCCTTCGCCTTCCTGGCGGGGTTGCCGCTGCTGCCGCTACGGGCCGGCGACCGCCTGGACATCGTCAACGTGGATTTCGTGGCCGAGGCGGTGGCGAATCTGCACCAGAGAGAGAGTCCCGGCTTCGACACCTACCATCTTTCTTCCGGCAGAAGCTCTCCCACCTGCCAGGACATTACCAACGCATTGAGCGCCGTACGAAACCGCCGCAGGCCCATCTATGCCCCCTCGCTGATCCGCCCCGCCAACTCCCTGGTGGGCTGGCTGGCCCGGCGCCGGGGAACCCCGGTAGGCTATCTGGCCAGCCTCATGCAGGTCTTTCTTCCCTACCTGCATTGGAACACGGTCTTCGACAACAGCCGGGTGGTGCGGGAAACGGGGACCAGCCCCGCATCTTTCACCGATTACTGCTATCCTCTCTATCAGTTCGCCACCAGGAACGACTTCACCTATCCCTACCGGGAATGGCCTGAGACGGGGACTGCCATATGATGGATCTGGGACTGGAGCTGTGGGTCAGCAGCCTGATCGAGCTCTCCAAGCTGAGATGGATGCTGGGATCGGGGGAGTCCTGGACGCCTGGAACCCCGCTGCGCCTGCTGTTTGCCGGGTACAACGGAAACCGCAATACCGGGGCCGATGTCCGGGTCCAGGAGATGATCCGCCAGGTTCGCCACGTGCTTGGCGACTCCAACCTGGACTTGAGCGTGCTTTCGCACAACCTGGAGTGGTCCCGCGGTTATTTCGATTCGGTGCGCCAGGTCAAGCTGCCGGATGTCTTTCCTCCCTTTCTCTTTCGGGAGGTTGGCCGCTATCACGGGGTTCTGGCCTGCGAAGGCTCGATGTTCAAGAGCAAGTTCGCCAACGCCCTCAGCGCCATGATGATCGGCAGCCTGGGAATCGCTGCCGCCCACAACAGGCTTTCGGTGGGATATGGGGCGGAAGCCGGCGACATGGACCGCTTTCTGAAATCCATGTGCCGGCGCTTCTGTTCCGATTCGCTGGTCATCACCCGCAACGAGGAATCCCAGGGCATTCTGGGTGGACTGGGGGTGCCGACGGAGTTGGGAACCGATACGGCCTGGACCTTTGAACCTCACGGCCCGCAATACGGCGAAAAGCAGTTGAAGGCCGCCGGTTGGGATGGGCGCACCCCAATCCTTGGGCTCTGCCCCATCAACCCCTTCTGGTGGCCGGTACGGCCTTCGCTGGCCAAGTTCGCCGCCCGTAACCTGTTGGGGTTTTACAAGGCCAGCCACTACCGTTCCATTTACTTCCATCACGACAACCGCCAGGTCCGGGAGGCCTTTCAGCGCTATATCGATGTCTGGAGCCGCGGCATCCGGGCTTTCCAAAAAAATCATCGGGTGTTTCCGGTATTGATCGGCATGGAGGCGCTGGATCGAATCAGCTGCGAGAAAATCAGCCATAGCCTGGGAGGCGCCCCCTGCTTTATCGCCGACCGGTTCGACATGTACCAGTTGGTGAGCATCCTGCGGCAGTGCCACCTGCTCCTTTCTTCCCGATTTCACGGGGTGGTCACCAGCATGCCGGCCGGCGTGGCCTCGGCGGGAATCACCATGGACGAGCGCCTGCGCAACCTGATGCGGGAGCGGGGGCACTCGGAATTTCTGCTGGAGGTCGATGATCCCGATCTGGAGGCCAAAGTGGAGGCGCTTCTGCCGAAGTTGTTGAATCGGGCTGAGGAGATGCGGGCAAGCCTGGGTGCGACCGTAGTGAAAAACCTGAAGGTGATGGCGCGCATGGGGGTCTACTTTCAGCAGCACCTGCTGGAGCGCTATCCCGAATTCCCCACCCGTAGCGGCCATCTCTCCTGGGAAGACTATCTTCCCCCGCTGAGCCCCAACCTGGTCAGCTTGATCGAGACGTATGAATGATGAATGATGAATTAGGAATGATGAATGATGAACGGG
>VXMN01000238.1 GCA_009841055.1 Acidobacteriota bacterium | reverse complement strand
GTCCGCGGCCCCCGGGTATGGGAGGCGCTACGGGCGGGATCCTGGGACCGGGGAGGCTGGGATCCCGAGCTCTTCGAGGCCTGCCTGTGCCGCAGTCTGGCCCTGACCTCGACCCGGGAGGGCTTCGACCACAGCTATCCGTCCCTGGAGGAAATACCCGGGCTGGTCAAGGACCGGGTCACCGACTCCGGCCCTCAACTGGATCAGCCTCTGGCCTTCCGTTGCGAATATGCCGACGGGATGAAGGCCACGCTGCTTCTGTTGGAAGGCCTCTCTATGGGTTGGACCTTTGCGGCCCGTCTGAAAAACCCGCCACGGCTGGTCTCCACACACTTTTACCTTCCGGTGCGCGGTTTGGGCGGGGGCGCTGAAGCCAACTTCTTCAGCCCGCTGGTGAACGGCGTCGAGAAGATGTTTCTGACCGGCAAGGCAACCTACCCGGTGGAGCGGACTCTGCTGACCAGCGGAATGACCGAGGCCGGGGTGGATTCACTGTGGCGAGGGCAGCGTCGAGTCGAAACGCCCCACCTGGCGGTTCGCTACCGATCCACTCCCGAACCCACCTATCGGAGACACTCGTGACCGGCCGGCACACTTTCCTGAATGCCGATTCGGCTGTCCCGGTGGCCGGCTTGCCGATCCGGACCCGGCCAGGGGCGAAGAGGCTGGCCATCCTGGCTTCCCGCTGGACTCCCGGCTCACCGGCACGCCAGGTTGCAGACCGATTCCTGATCGGCTATCCGCGAGAGGACAGGTGGCACCGGCCCGCCATGGACGTGGTCTCTCTCTATGTGGACCGCACGCCCGAAGTGGATCAGAGCCGGCAGCGCGCCGCCGAGTTCGGCTTTGGAATCTATTCTTCCGTCGCCGAAACCCTGCGTTGCGGCGGGGACCGGCTGGCCGTGGACGGGGTGCTGATGCTTGCCGGGCAGGGAGATGATTCGGGTAGCGGTCCTTCGGGCTCCGACCTGCTTGAGCCGATGCTCAGGGTCTTCGAGGAAGATCGCCGGACGGTTCCGGTCTATTGGGATGAACCTCCCGGCCTCGCGCAGGCCCGCAAGATGGTGGAAGCCTCCCGGCGACTGGGGTTCCCGGTGCTGACCGGATCCTCCTTGCCGGTGACCTGGAGACTGCCTCCTCTGGAGTTGCCGACAGGTTGCCGGGTGGAACAGGCTCTGATGGTGGGCATCGGTTCCCGGCGCTCCGATCGCTACCGGGCCGTGGAAACCCTGCAGGCCATGGTGGAGCGGCGCAGGGACGGCGAAACCGGTGTGCGGTCGGTGCAGGCGGTGGCGGGTGAAGCGGTGTGGCGCGCCGGCAGCAGCGGTCGTTGGTCCCGGGAACTGCTGCAGGCAGCCGTGGCCCGTTCCGACTCCCTGCAGGGAGAGACGCTGAAGGACGGGCGTCCCAGGGACCTGGCCGGCGGCGGGGAACTGCCCCGGCTGGTCGAGGATCCGGAAGTCTGCCTGGTGGATTATTCCGACGGGACGAGCGCCGCGGTGCTGATGCTCAATGGAGCCGTGGGGGATTTCACTTTCGCGGCCCGCCTCCGCGACGTCTCCGAGGTGGCATCGACCCAGTTCCTTCTCCCCCCAGGACCCAACCATGCCGGCTCGGTCTGCCTGGCGGCCCGGATCGAGGACCTGATTCAATCCGGGCGGAGTCCGGTTCGCCCCGAACGGGCCTGGATCGCCGCCGGCATCCTGGATCGCTGGATCGAATCCAGGGAAAAGGGTGGCCTCGCTCTGGAGACCCCGGAGTTGACGCTGGAGTACCGCGCGCCCGCCGAATCCTCTTTTTGCGGATCCTGATCGTGTTGACCAAGCAGGAACTGTTGCAACCCCTGGCGTCGCTGAGGACGGACGAGGTGGTGGTGACCACCATGGGCGTGGTGCGGCCCTGGTCCAGGTTCTCGGACAGCCCGTTGGACTTCGCCTCGGCGGACAGCGCCATGGGCCACGTTGCCGATCTGGCCCTGGGCATTGCCCTGGCCCAGCCCCAACGCAGGGTCATCTGCCTGAACGGTGACGGCAGTCTCCTGATGACCCTGGGCTCCCTGGCCACGGTGGTGGAGGCCGGAGCCCCCAACCTGATCCTCTTCACGGTTGAGAACCGAACCTTTGAAATCACCGGCAATCAAGCCATCGCGGGCGCCGGCCGGGTGGACTTCGCCGGATTGGCCCGGGCGGCGGGTTTCGGCAGGGCTTACGCTTTCGACGACCCGGCGCTCTATGCCCGGACACTTCCCACGATTCTCCGGGAACCCGGTCCGGTGTTTGTATCCGCCCGGGTCGAACCCGGATCCGAAGGTCCGCTCTTGCGCAGCCGGAAGGGGGAGCCGGTGGCATACCTGCAACCCTCGCTGGCCGAGTCGGCCCACCGATTGAGAGAAGCCCTGATTAATTGTTAGGGACTTGACGGGGATGTTTGGTATTCTGATACACGGCGCGGGTAGCGCGTTTGATGGCCCGGCAACCTGTTTCGCCAAGCGACGCTCCGGCGATCATTCAGGGGCGGCAGGGCCGCCCAGCTCGACGGCATTTTCGGAATACACGATATTTAGCTTAAATTCTCAGACAATTCGCAGTGGGAATTTCCGGCTCGTGGACGGCTCAGGGAGTCTTCCTTTGCCAAGCTACGGACACCAGGGAAGCCCTCCGGGGACCGGAGGGTCCGATTTCATGGTGACCGTCACGGCCGGTTGCAGGTTTTGAAAGGAGAATCATGAGAGAAGTGACCTTGGGAATAGGAGGAGCCGCCGGCGACGGGTTGGACAAGACCGGCGACACCTTCGCCAAGACCGCCTCCCGCTTGGGACTGTATCTGTATGCCTACAACAGCTATCAGTCCATCATCCGAGGGGGCCACATCTGGTTGCGGGTGAGGATGGGCGAGGAGAAGGTCTACTCTCACGGAGACCACCTGAATCTGCTGATCGCGCTCAATCAGGACACCCTGGAGAGGCATGCCCGGGAAGTGGAGCCCGGCGGAGCTGTCCTGTTCAATTCCGACAAGCTGACCCTCGACTCCTCGCTGTTCGAAAGTCAGGTTCTGCCGGTGCCGATGCCGGTGCGGGAGTTGCTGAAGCCGCTGGGGAAAACGCTTCCCGTCATGCAGAACACGGTATCTCTGGGCGCGGCCATCTTCCTGATGGGACTGGATTTCGAGATGATGGCCGAAGTCCTGGCCGACACCTTCCAGCACAAGGGCCAGGAAGTGGTCAACCAGAACGTGCAGGTGGCCAAGGCGGGCTATAACTACGCCAAGGAAAAGTTCGTGCCCCTGGGGTATGAGTGGAACTTCAGTCGCATCCGCAGACCCTTCATTACCGGAAACGAAGCCATGGCCCTGGGAGCGGTCGCCGCCGGCTGCAAGTTCTATTCCGCCTACCCCATGACGCCCGCTTCCACCATCCTGCACTGGATGGTCGCTCATGCCGACCGCTGCGGGATCGTGGTCAAGCAGTGCGAGGACGAAATCGCGGTCGCCAACATGGCTGTCGGCGCCGGCCTGGCCGGGGCTCGCTCCATGTGCGCCACCTCGGGCGGCGGGTTTGCCCTGATGACGGAAGCCGTGGGTCAGGCCGGCATGATCGAAGCGCCGGTCGTGTTCATTACGGTGCAGCGCGGCGGTCCTTCGACCGGGATTCCCACCAAGACCGAGCAGGCCGATCTGAACCAGGCGCTGGGGGCTTCCCAAGGCGATTTCCCGCGCATCATCATGGCTCCGGCCGACGTGACCGAGGCCTACTACACCGCCGCCGAGGCTCTGAACCTGGCGGACAAGTACCAGCTCCCGGTGATCATTCTCTCCGATCTGCTGCTCTCGGAACATCCCGAGACCATCGAGAGGGATGCGCTCAAGCCCGACCTGGTGATCGACCGGGGCCAGCTGGTGACCGAATGGCCGGAAGGCAACGGCACCTACAAGCGCTACGCCTTCACCGAGTCGGGAATATCTCCCCGAGCCCTGCCCGGGACCAAGAACACGGTCTACGTTTCTCCCACCGATGACCACGACGAGGAAGGGATTCTGATCAGCGACGAGTACACCAGTCCGCCGGTGCGGCGCAAGGTGCAGGAAAAGCGCATGCGGAAGCTGGAAGGAGCCCTGAAGGAGTTGCCGCCGCCGCAAATCGAGGGGCCGGAGGATGCGGACATCACCCTGGTCGGCTGGGGATCCTGCAGGGGCGTGATTCGAGAGGCCGCCGAGGTCCTGAGGTCGGAAGGCATTGCCACCAATCAGCTCCATTTCAAGTATCTGCTGCCGTTTCACGCCAAGGAAGCCCTGGAAATCCTGAATGGATGCAGGAAGACCATAGGCGTGGAGGTGAACTACACCGGCCAGTTTGCCCGTCACTTGAGATCAGAGACGGGCTTCTCCCTGGATGACATGGTCCTGAAGTATGACGGGGAGCCTTTCGAGCCGGCCTTCATCGTGAACCGGGTCAAGGAGATCGTGCGAGGCGAGTCGCTTTCGCTGGAGGTCACCCGGGAGGAAGCACAGGAAATTGCCTATCACTACATTCGTACCCATTTGGGCAACGCGGTGCGGCCGGCCTCCATGCAGGTGGGGAACGGCGTGTCGGCGGAGGAGCCCACCTGGTGCATCGAACTGGTGAGCCGGAAGGGCGGCGAAAAGACCGGAGACCTGTTCGTCGGGCAGCGGACCGGGTCTACTTATGCCTGGCAACCGGTTTCGACGGTATCCGCCGACTGAGAGGGACAACCGACGGTAGTCGGCCACAAAACCGACAGATCGATCGGGTTTGGTATCGCTTTGGATTTGATTTGCCGCGCCGCCTGAAATGGCGCGGGAAGAACGGAGAGGCTTAAGACCCTATGGAAATGACGATTTCTTTACCCATCAGCACCTATGAAAGCATCATCGATCCGGACTGGTGTCCGGGCTGTGGCGATTTCGGTGTTCTCAGGGGCGTCAAGATGGCGGCCGGGAAACTGGGCATCAAGCCCGAGGAGCTGTTCACAGTCTCAGGGATCGGTTGCTCTTCCAACCTGCCGGGCTACATCCATGCCTACGGCGTCCACAGCCTGCATGGCCGGGCCGTGGCCGTGGCTTCCGGGATCAAGTTCGCCAACCAGGACATGAACGTGGTGATTACCGGCGGGGACGGAGACGGTTACGGCATCGGTCTGGGCCACTTCGTGCACGCCATGCGCCGCAACCTGGACCTCACCTACATCGTCATGAACAACCAGATCTACGGATTGACGACCGGCCAGGCCTCCCCCACCACCATGAAGGAGGTGCGCACCAAGTCCACCCCCCGCGGGAACGCCGAAATGCCCCTCAATCCCATCGCGCTGGCCATTGTCTCCGGCGCCACCTACGTGTCCCGGGCCTTTTCGGGCGAGCCCAGGCACATGGCCGATGTCATCGCCGGCGGCATCGCCCACAAGGGATTTGCCCTGGTGGATGTCTTCAGCCCCTGCGTGACCTACAACAAGATCAACACCTACCCCTGGTTCAAGAAGCGGGTCTACAAGCTGGAGGATGACCCGGACTACGATGCCACCGACCATAAGGGCGCCTTGAATCGGGCCTATGAATGGGGGGATCGCATTCCCCTGGGCCTCTTCTACCGGGAAGAGCAGCCGACCTACGAGGAGAGCGAGCCGGCCATGAAGGAGGGCCCCCTGGTGCACCAGAAACTGGGGCTGGAGAAGGAGCTGTTTGACGATCTGATGGAGGAATTCGTCTAGGCCTTACCAAGACTCGTCCCCGGAGAATCTTCCGGGACGAGTCGTTCTCGCAGGAACGCCGGTAACCCACCCACCCCTGGCCTCCAGGCCCAAACCTGGGGCGACACGCGGCTGACCCGAGTCAGCCGTTTCCTTCCGAAGCGCACTGCCTCTCCAGAAAACAGCCAACAGGTCCCCGGGTCCGTGCCGGGGAAACGTCCATCCGTCAGGGGTTCAGCAACTCGAGCGCTATGGACGTCAAGGCCTTGACGCCCGTCTTGAGGGTGGGCTCCGGGTCGGGAGCGTAGCGGCTGGAGTGGAGCGAGGGCAGGGGAGGGGCCCCCGGTTTCCGGCTGGCTTCCATCTTCTGCGGGGCAACGGCGCCGAGCCAGAACATGCAGACCGGCACCTTCTGCGGGGTCCTTCCGTAGAGGCCGAAATCCTCTCCTCCCATCACCGGTTTCAGATCCAGCACATTATCCTTGCCCAGCACCCGGGCCATGGCCTGGCTGGCCCGCCGCGCCAGCGCCGGATCGTTGTAGGTGGGTGGAGTGCTGTCCAGAATCGACATCAGCGGGAGACGGTCCGGGGGCATCCCGGCGGCGCGGGCGATTCCCTCCGAGATCCGCCCGATGCCGTCTCGGATTCTGTCGCGGGTTTCATCGGTGTAGTAGCGCACGGTGAGCTGGAGCCGGACCTCGTCGGGAATGATGCTGTGCTTGGTGCCCCCGTGGATGGATCCCACCGTGACCACCGCCGGATCGATGGCCGGAATTTCCCGGCTGACGATGGTCTGGAGCGACAGCACGGTCTGAGCGGCCATGACCACGGGGTCCTTGGTGGTAGAGGGATAGCCGCCGTGTCCCGATACGCCCCGCACCACCAGGTCGACGGAATCGACTCCGGCAAGGGCATAGCCGCTGCAGACGCCCACCCGGCCCGCCTGCATGCCGGCGTCGTTGTGGAGCGCGATGGCGTAGTCGGGGACCGGGAACTTCTGGAACAATCCGTCGGCCAGCATGGCCTTGGCCCCGGCACCCCGTTCTTCGGCAGGCTGAGCCACCATCATCAGGGTGCCCTTCCAACGTTTCTTCTCCCGGCCCAGGATTCGCGCAGCCCCCACGAAGCAGGTCATGTGGACGTCGTGGCCGCAGGCGTGCATGAGGCCGATGGATTGGCCGTCCGGATCCTGAATGCGGACTTTGCTGGCATATTCCAGGCCGGTCTCCTCGGTGATGGGGAGTCCGTCCAGGTCGGTTCTGAGCATGAGGGTCGGCCCCTCGCCGTTTCTCAGAAGGCCGACGACGCCGTGCCCTCCGATGCTCCGGCTCACCTCGAAGCCCGATGCCTCCAGCTCCTGAGCCATGCGCTGAGCGGTCCGCGCCTCTTGAAAGGCGATCTCGGGGTTGGCGTGCAGGTGGCGGTAGAGTTCGAACAGGGACGGGAACTCGCGGTCCACTCTGGGAGGGATCCAGGAGAGCTCGGAACCGGATGACTGCGCCAGGCCCGACCCGATCAGCAGGATGGAGAACCAGCAGAGGCTCGCCACCGCGAGGATTCGCCTGGCGACGCCGGGGATGAATGAGGTGTTCCCTTGGGAGGTGGGCTTGAACGGTATTTTCAAGGCTTCCGGAACCTCCGATTCAGTCATCGCCAGGACCCCCTTGGGTTACCCGGGAGGCATGGATTCAAGGCCTCGGAGACCCGATCCCGTTGCCCTGGATCAGGTGGCGGGTGATGGTGGCGCCCACTGTGGAGAAATCCTCCAGGGGGAAGAACGGCAACCGTTTCTGCCGGCAAAGTTTGGCCAGCCTGCTCCGGGCAAAGACCAGGTCGGCCTGGTCGGCGGCGCGCAGGTCGGACAAGCCGTCTCCCAGGAAAGCCGTGGCGTAGCCTGCCGACCGGGCTCGGACCAGGGCTGCCGCCTTGTCGTGGCCCCAGGGGGTGTCGTCCAGGAAACGCAAGGTCCAGCGGTGGTCGATAATCTCCAGGGGATTGGCCAGCAGCTTCACGTGATCGAGCCGGTAGGGCGCCAGCAGTCGCTCGATGACGTCCTTGATGCCGGCGCTCAAAACGGTCAGGGGGATTTCACGGCGCCGGCACCATTGGACAAAAGGAGGAAAGGATTCGTCGATCTCAACCCGCTGCCTGAGAAAATCCAGGACCTGATCGAGGCTGCCCCGGATGGTGGCCACCTCGGCCGCGATGCCGTCGCGAAGGGAAATTTCTCCACTGGCGATCTTGCCGCCGATGTCCCTGCGAAACTCCACCCCCCCGAAGGTCTCCGCCAGCAGGTTGATGGTGTCGGGATGGGCGATGGTCCCGTCGAAGTCGCTGAAGACGGCCACCCGACGGGTTCTGGAACTGGAGTCGCTCATGAGATTCCGGCAGACTGGAACCGGGCAGATGCGAAGGACCGACCAAGGCCGAGCCCCGCTGAGAAATATCGGCAATCCTCCAGGGCCGGGACTGCTGATCGCGGAGACGAACGAGATCATCCTTCAAGTGGGTCCCGGCGCACAACCAAAATCGTTTTCTTTCAGGGGAGTGACCAAAAATGTTGATAGCCGTTTCCGCCTCGGGATTGCTTTGGAGCGTGATTCGAGGAACTGTATGAGAAACTATTGGAGAGCAGGGTCA
>VXMN01000027.1 GCA_009841055.1 Acidobacteriota bacterium | reverse complement strand
TCGGCAGTCTTCCGAACTCTCCGCCCACCATCACGATAGTGTCCTCCAGCAATCCCAGCGTCTTGAGGTCACCGATCAGGGAGGCGATGGGCCCGTCGGAAAGGGCCGCCAGATCGCGCTGGTCGAAGATGTTGGCGTGGCTGTCCCAGGGGTTGCGGTTCCCGAAAAACACCTGGACCACTCGCACCCCTCGTTCCAGAAGCCGCCTGGCCATCAGGCAGCCGCGGGCGAAGTAGCCGTCGCCGTACCGGTCCCGGGTGGCCTGGCTCTCCTTGCGCACGTCGAAGGCGTCCAGGGCCTCGGTCTGCATGCGGAAGGCCAGCTCCATGGACTGGATGCTGGCCTCCAGTTCGGGGCTCTCTCCTTCCCGCGGCATGTCCAGCCGGTTGAGTCGGGACAACAGGTCGAGCTGCCGTCGTTGCTCCGGGTGGCCGGGCCGGGCTCCCTGGATGTAGTGAATGAGCTTGGCCGGGTCCAGTTCGTCCCGATTGCGCAGGTGAGCTCCCTGGTGAACGGACGGAAGGAAGCCCGAGGTCCATAACTGGGCTCCCATCACGGGCAGGCCGGGACAGAGCACGATGAATCCGGGCAGATTGTGGTTGTCGCTGCCCAAGCCATAGGTGATCCAGGATCCCATGGAGGGATGGCCGGCGGTCAGGTGACCGCTGTTCATCTGCAGCAGGCTGATGCCGTGACCCGAGCTGTCGCCGTGCATGGAGCGAATGACGCAGCAGTCGTCGATCAGGCGGGCCAGCTTGGGAAATATCTCGCTGACTTCCAGTCCGCTCTGTCCGTGCGGCTGGAATCGAAAGGGCGATTTCATCAGGATGCCCTTGGCGTTTTCCAGCTTCATGCTTTCGGGAACGGTCTGACCGTCGTACGTGGCAAGCATGGGTTTGGGGTCGAAGGTGTCAACGTGGGAGGGCCCGCCGTTGAGACACAGGTAGACCATCCGCTTGGCCCTGGCGGGAAAGTGGAGCCCCCCAGCGCCCGCGGCCTCCCGGACAAGGCCTGTCCGGGCCAGCAGGTGGGCCAGCGAAAGCAGGCCGAACCCGCTTCCCAGATTCTTCAGTGCCTGGCGACGATTCATGGCAAACTCTCCTGCCGGCAAAGGCCGGCCTCCCTACTTCACATAAAGAAACTCGTTGGAGCTCAGCAGCACCCGGGCGTATTCGGGCCAACTTTTCTCGTTTTTCCGCAGAAACCGGCGGCCGAGCCGCAACTCCTCGGTGGTGGGGTTCCGGCCGAAAAGGATGCGATAGATTTGGCGAATCCTGGCTGGGGCCGGATCCCCGCCCCCACTGTCCAGCCGCGCGACCAGCGCCTCCGACAGCCGGGTCAGAAAGGCGCTGTTCAGAAAGAACAGCCGCTGCAGGGGCGTGGAAGTCTCGAAGCGGGTTTCGCTGATGGCGGTCGGATTGGGGAAGTCGAACAGGGTCATGGTCTTGTCGGGACGCCGCCGGCTGACGAAACCGTAGAGGGTGCGCCGATTGGAATCGGTCAGGATCCACTCGGCCGGCTGGCTGTACTTGTCGGGCTCCCCGTCGGGTCCCTTGCGCCAGGCCAGGTTCTCCGTCAACCAGAGCGGGGGCCCTCCCAGGGCCGGGTCCAGTTTCCCCGAGACGAACAGCAGGCTGTCGCGCAGCGCCTCGGCGTCCAGCCGCCGCCGATTGGCGCGCCAGTAGAGGCGGTTGTCGGGGTCCAGGCCGGCGTTGCGGTCGGATTGGGCGCTGGAGAGGGCGTAGGTGGCCGAAAGCATGATCTCGCGATGGAGCGACTTCAGCGACCAGCCGCCGGAGATGAACCGGGAAGCGAGGTAGTCCAGCAGTAGAGGATGGGTGGGGCGCTCGCCCAACTGGCCGAAGTTGCTGGCAGTGCTCACGATGCCCCGTCCGAAGTGGTGGAGCCAGATGCGATTGACCATCACCCGGGCCGTCAGGGGATTGCGGGGATCGGCGATGGCTTCGGCCAGTTCCAGCCGGCCGCTTCCCTTTTGAAAGGGCGGGGGTTCTCCTTCCGACAGGATCTGCAGAAACCGCCTGGGAGCGATCTCTCCCAGATTCTCCTTGCTGCCGCCGATGTGGACTTTCAGGTCAGCCGGCTTTTCCGAGTCCCGGATGGCGTGAAGGAAGGCGTACTTGGCCGGCAGGCTCTCCTTCAGGGTCCGGATCTCCTCCAGGATCCCATCCACGTATTCCCGCCGCCCGCCCTTCAGGAAGGGAACCACCTTCATTTCCATTCCGGGATACTGGTTCACTTCGCCGTAGTAGTAGATGCCCAGCGGAGGGCGATAGGGCAGGTCGGGTCTGGGGGTGTTGAAGTAGAAGGCGTTCCAGAAGCCGGCCTTGTCGGCTTCCATCACTTCGCGCGGCTTCCCCTTGGGAGCGCTCCGGTTCCTGCGGTCCAGCACCTTTTGTTCCCGGGACACCGAGATCACCCGGGCCTGAAACTCCTCCGCCCATTTCCGGAAGTCCTCTTCGGGAGCCTGGAGCCGCTGGGGCCAGTCGTTCAGATAGGGATGCTCCTTGGGCCAGGTGTTCAGGTGGTTGATCCAGCGTTGCAGGGTCTCGGCATCGAGCCCGGCCTGCTTGGCGGCATCGGCCACCGGCCGCTGGGGCTTCCCCAGCACCTGGCGGGCAGCCCACAGAAACCTGGAAGTCTGGCCGGCCAGGATGTCGCCCAGTTGCAGGGTCTCGCGATTCAGGAACTCCTTGAGGTCGGTTTCCAGGTCGGCGATGCGCTTGGCCTGCTCCTGGTACTCGGATACCACGGCTTCGGGAGCCAGGGGAAACTCGTGGGATACGGTGCTCTGAAAGACGCCCTGCAGGGAGTAGAAATCACGGGTGGGGATGGGGTCGTACTTGTGGTCGTGGCACTTGGCGCAGGCCACCGTCAGCCCCAGAAAGGTCCGGGTGGTGACGTCCACCCGATCGTCCGGCAAGCGGGGGCTCAGGCCGTAAAGGCCGAGACCGCCCGCGAATCGTCCCGGCTCCTCCGGATGAAGCAGGTCCCCGGCGATCTGGGCCTTGGCGAACAGATCGTAGGGAAGATCCCGGTTGAGAGCCTGCACCACCCAGTCACGGTAGCGGTAGGCGTTGGGATAGGGATCGTCCCGGGTGTCGTTGAGCCGGTCGTCGGCATAGCGGGCCAGGTCCAGCCAGTAGCGCCCCCAGCGCTCGCCGTAGTGGGGCGAGGCCAGCAGGCGGTCGACCACCCTGGCGAAGGCCAGAGGCGAGCGGTCTCGAACGAAGGCCTCCACCTCCTCGGGGGTGGGGGGCAGGCCGACCAGGTCCAGGCTGGCCCGCCGAATGAGCACCCGCCGCCCGGCCGCTTTCACCGGCCGCATTCCCTTGGACTCCAGCCTGGCCAGGATGAATCGATCGATGGCCGAGCGCGGCCATTGACTATCGATCGTCGCGGGCGTCACCGGCCTGCCGATGGGCCGGAAGCTCCAGAAGGACCGCTGCTCGGGAGTGATGCGGTAGGGGTGGCCGTTTTCACTCTTTGCCTTGGCCGCCTGATCTTGCGCCTCCGGCCAGAAAGCGCCCGTGCGGATCCAGGTCTCCAGGTCGCGGACCTGGTCGGGGTTCAGGGGATTCCCGGGCGGCATCTTGAGACGGGGGTGGGTGCGCCGAACCGCCTGGATCAGCAAGCTGGCTTCCGGGTCCCCGGGAAGGATGGCGGGACCCAATTGGCCGCCCTTCAGGATCGACTCGCGGGAATCCAGCCGGAGCCCGCTTTGAGGCGAATCGGTGTGGCAGGTGAAGCAGTTTTGGGCCAGCAGCGGGCGGATGCGCTCCTCGAAGAAATCGGAGGGATTCTCCGATGCAGGCAGACCCTGCGCCCAAAGCAACAGGGCCGCGGCCGCTGCTGCTGCCCGGTAAGGTTTCACGATGCCTGAAGTGTCTCACCAGTTCCCGGTCAGGTCAAGGGGCGGGTGGCAAAGGATGGGGGATATCGGCGGGCCTCAGTCTTTGGCGGACCGCTCCCGGCTGGAGGCGAACAGCTCGAACAGGCCGTCCTGGGCGGCTTCCCTGCGCACTTCGCGTGTCTCGATGTAGAAGCGGAGCGCCTCCCGGAAGAGCTCGGACATGTTGCGATATTCCTCCTTGGCGACCTTCTCCGCCTCCTTCAACAGGGGCGGCGGCAGGGAAATGGTGACCAGTTTTCTCGAACGCATGGGGTGCCTCCTGGGTGTCATACATTGTAGCACCACGACGCCTCGGTGTCCCTTCGTGGACAACTCTTTTTGAGAATAGGCGTTTCGTTCGGTGGGTGAGAACCGCGGACTACGCCGGTTTGGCGCTCCCGCGTCGGCGCAGCCATTCCACCACCACCATCAGCAGCAGGGCGAAGGCGATGAGCACGGTGGCCACGGCCAGGATGGCCGGGCTGATCTGCTCGCGGATGCCCGCCCACATCTGGCGTGGAATGGTGCGCTGGTCCAGCCCGCCGATGAAGAGCACGGTGACCACTTCGTCGAAGGAGGTGGCGAAGGCGAACAGGGCTCCGGAAATCACCCCGGGCGCGATCAACGGAAGCTGGACCCGCCGGAAGGTTCGCACCGGCCCGGCACCCAGGCTGGCGGCGGCCCGGGTCAGGTTGGGATCGAAGCCGCTGAGGGTGGCGGTGACAGTGATCACCACGAAGGGTGTGCCCAGGGCCGTGTGGGCCAGGATCAGCCCAGGGTAGGTCTGCGCCAGCCCCAGGTCGGAATAGAAGAAGAACATGCCGGCCGCAGAGATGATGACCGGGGTGACCATGGGCGAGATCAACAGGCTCATGGCCAGGGAGCGCCCGGGCATGGCGGGGTTGGACAGCCCCAGGGCCGCCAGCGTGCCCAGCGCCGTGGCCAGGGCCGTGGCCGCGAATCCGATGACCAGGCTGTTGGCCAGTGCCCGCAGCCACTCCGGGTCCTCGGCCACGGTGCGGTACCAGCGCAGGGAGTAGGCCTGGGGATCGAGGCTCAGCATCCCCTCGGTAAAGGTGAAGTAGGGCTCGACGTTGAAGCTGAGCGGCACGATCACCAGGATGGGCGCCGTCAGAAAAAGAAACACCGCCGAGCAGTAGGCCAGGTAGCCCAGTCGCCCCGCCCGTCCCCAGGAATTGCCGGACATCTTCGCCTCACCCCAATCGCATGCGGTCGACTCCGACCAGCCGGTTGAAGACAAGATAGAGAAGGAACACGCCCCCCAGCAGGATGCCGCCCAGCGCGGCGGCCAGCCCCCAGTTGAGAGACTGCTGCATGTGGTAGGCAACCATGTTGGAGATGAGCTGGCCGCTCTGGCCCCCTACCAGCGCGGGCGTGATGTAGTAGCCGATGGCCAGGATGAACACCAGCAGCGAGCCGGCCGCCACCCCCGGCAGTGTCTGCGGCCAGTACACCCGCCGGAAGGCCTGCAGGAAGCTGGCACCCAGCGAGGCGGCCGCGCTCATGTAGAGCGGCGGGATGGTGCGCATGACCGAGAAGAGGGGCAGCACCATGAAGGGCAGCAGCACGTGGGTCATCGCCACCACCGTGCCGGTCATGTTGTAGATCATGGAGATCCTCTGATCGTCGGCGATCAGCCCCACGGCCGCCAGCAGATCGTTGATCACGCCCTGGGTCTGCAGCAGCACGATCCAGGAGGTCGTGCGCACCAGCAGCGAGGTCCAGAAGGGAACCAGCACCAGCAACAGCAGCAGGTTGGCCCGGTGGGGCGGCGCATTGGCGATGAGATAGGCGATGGGATATCCCAGCAGCAGGCAAAGCAGGGTGATGCCCAGACTCACCGCCAGCGTGCGCCTCAGCAGCGGCAGGTAGATGCGCAGGTCGGGCGGCTGCCGGATGATGCCGCCTCCGGGAGCCTGGTCCATGTCCAGGGCGTGGAGGTAGTGGCGCAGGGTGAAGCGTTCGCCGGCGCGGCGGATGGCATGCCAGGTGCGGGTTTGGCCCCACTTGGGATCGAGGGCGATCATGGCCTCGCGCCAGGAGTCGGGGGGTTGGGCGCCGCGCAGCCGGCGCACGCTCTTCATGAGGACGCTGCGCAGCCCGGCCTGCACGCGGTTGACGCGAGTGGCAATCCGCCCCAGGCTCTTCTCCCGGCGCGCTTTCAGCAGCTCGCGGGCCATGGTCTCGAAGACCGCCTCGGGAGGGACGCGCTTGCCGTCCCAGCTTCGCAGCAGGCCAAGGGTCTCGGGAAGAGCATCGGCCACCATGGGATCGTGGACGCTACGCCCCAACATGACCAGCAGCGGAGCCACGAAGGTCACCAGGATGAAGGCCGCCAGGGGCAGCACCAACACCGCCGGCCGCAAGCGTGGATTCCTCAGCGCAGCAGCCAGGCGATGAAACGCAGGTTCATCTCGTCGATGTGGTCGCTCCACCATTCCCAATCGTATTGCAGGCCGCGGGCTGCGTTTTCAGGAGTGGTGGGCATGTGCGGCTTCATGTCCACCCCCGTTTCCAGGTGGGTTGAAATCAGCGCCGTTCCCGACTGCCGGGTGGGGCTGTAGGAGATGTAGCGGCCCACCGCCACCATGGACCGGACGGTGGTGGCGAAGGAAAAGAACTTCCGCGCCGCTTCCAGGTTGGGGCTTCCGGCCACGATCACCAGTTGCCCCGTGTCCAGCAGTTGTCCGTCCCAGACGATGACGAAGGGCTGGTTTTCCAGTACCTGGGCGTTGAAGATGCGTCCGTTGTAGGCCGTGCTCATCGTCACTTCGCCGTCGGCCAGCATCTGAGGCGGCTGGGCGCCGGCCTCCCACCAGACGATGTGGTCCTTGATGCTGTCGAGCTTGCGGAATGCCCGGTTCAGCCCCTCCTGGGTTCTGAGGGCGGCGTACACCTGGTCCAGGGGCACCCCGTCGGCCATCAAGGCGAACTCCATGTTGACCTGCGGGGTCCGCCGCATCCCGCGGCGCCCCGGAAATTTCTCCAGGTCGAAGAAATCGGCGATGGTCGACGGCCTGTTCCCCGGAAATCTCTCCAGGTTGTAGGCGTAGATGGTGGAATAGAAGAGCGTGCCCACCCCGCACTCGGTGAGGGAGCCGGGGTAGAAGTCCTCCTCGGCGGGCTTGCCGTCCGCACCCGGCGCCAGGGCTCCAAGGTCGACGGGTTCCAGCAGTCCTTCGTCGCAACCCCGAACCGCATCCGCCATTTCCATGTCGACCACGTCCCAGTGAACGTTTCCGGTTTCGACCTGGGCCCGAATCTGGGCCAGTCCGCCGTTGTAGTCCTCCACCCGCACCTCGATGCCGGATTCGCTGGCGAAGGGCTCGTAAAAGGCCTTCTCGCAGGCCCGGGCGTAGGAACCGCCCCAGGAAACCATGGTCAGGGATTCGGCCAGCGCCAGGGGGCGGCCTCCGGTCAGGAGGGCCAACAGCAGGAGCAGCGCGGCAGGGCCGGTGCGGCCGCTCATTCCGGCTGGGACAGTCCGGCTGCACTGCCCGCCCGGGCCCGGGAATCGGACAAGAGGACTCCACCCATGGAGTTGCGACTGCAAGAGCATTATGGGGAACCTTCCTCCGGATCGTCGGGTTCCAACGCCCGGCCGTCGGTCAGGGTCCAGCCGACACGGACCCGGTCCCCCTCCAGCACGGCTCCGTGGCCCACGATGTTGGGTATCTTGGCGATGAAGTCCGGGGTGTCGCAGACCGTCATGCGCAGCCTGAGGTGATCCCCCAGGAAGACGATGTCGTCGATCCTGGCATCGAACTCGTTGCCGTAGAGGCCCGGCTTGGGAGCGACGGCCACCCGTTCCGGGCGGATGGCGACCGAAACCGGGTCGCCGACCGCGCAGGGGACGACTCGGAAGGCCGTGACGATCTGTCCGCCGACCTCCACCCGGCAGAAATCGCCCTCGGCCCCGACGACCTTGCCGCGCAACAGGTTGTTGTCTCCGATAAACCGGGCCACAAACTCCCGCTGGGGCTCTTCGTAGAGCGCTTCGGGCGGCGCCACCTGCTCGATGCGGCCTCGCTGAAAGACGGCCACCCGGTCCGACATGGCCATGGCCTCCTGCTGGTCGTGGGTGACGTAGACGACCGTCACTCCCAGCCTGCGCTGAATGCGCCGCACCTCGTATTGCATCTCCTCCCGCAGGCGTCGGTCCAGAGCTCCCAGGGGTTCGTCCATCAGCACCAGGGCCGGCTCGAACACCAGCGCCCGGGCGATGGCCACCCGCTGCTGCTGGCCGCCGGAAAGCTCGCCGGGGCGCCGGCCGTTGAGGCCCTCGAGGCGGACCAGTTCCAACGCGGCGCCGACCCGTTCCCGGATCTGGCGCGGTTCCATGCCCCGCACTTCCAGGGGGAAGGAAAGGTTCTCTCCGACGGTCATGTGGGGGAAGAGGGCGTAGTTCTGGAAGACCACGCCGATATCGCGTTTGCGCGGGGGGAGATCGTCGACGGCGCGCCCGCCCATGCGGATGGCGCCCGAGGTGGGTGTCTTAAAGCCCGCCCGGCTCAACAGTCAGGTGGTATTGCCGGAGCCGGAGGGACCCAGCAGC
>VXMN01000301.1 GCA_009841055.1 Acidobacteriota bacterium | reverse complement strand
CCCCCCGGATCTCCCGCGCGGGTGAAAGGCGGCGGGGTGTTCTTCCCGCTGCGGCGCCCCCCGCCGTCCTGGCCGTACTTGCGGCTCTGCTTGCAACCGTTCTGCCGATCGCCGAGGCCCGGGCTCAAGACATTGCGTCAGACCGGGCGGCTCTGGTGGCGCTCTACAACGCCACCGATGGCCCGAAGTGGGCAAACAACGACAACTGGCTGAGCGATGAGCCGCTCGATGCCTGGTACGGCGTCAGGGTGAGTGATGGGCGTGTCGAGCTGCTGGACCTCGAGGACAACCGACTGACGGGAACCATCCCTCCGCAGTTGGGGGACCTCTCCGGCCTTACGTGGTTGAATCTCGCCCGCAACCAACTGACGGGACCGATCCCTCCGGAGCTGGGCGACCTCTCCAGTCTCACGTTGCTGTATCTCCATGCCAACCAACTGACCGGATCCATCCCCGCGGAGTTGGGTAACCTCTCTCTCCTATGGACGCTGATTCTCGGCCACAACCAACTGACGGGACCGATCCCCTCAGAGCTGGGCGACCTCTCCCGCCTCAGGCAACTGGAGTTCCCCCTCAACCAACTGACGGGGAGCATCCCGTCGGAGCTGGGTGGCCTCTCTCACCTAGAGAGGCTGTATCTCAACCACAACCAACTGACGGGCCCCATCCCCCCGGAGCTGGGTGGCCTCTCCAGCCTCACCTTGCTGGACTTCCAATACAACCGACTGGCGGGGGCCATCCCGTCGGAGCTGGGAAACCTTTCCGGTCTCGAGGAGATGGATCTCAACGACAACCGACTGACAGGTTCCGTTCCCCGATGGTTGGGTGAGCTCTCCAACCTCAGGAGTCTGCGTCTCCACGAAAACCAACTGACGGGACCCATTCCCACGGAGCTGGGTGACCTCACTCGCCTTATCTGGCTGTATCTCAGCCGCAACCGACTGACGGGGACCATCCCCCCGGAGCTGGGTTCCCTCTCGAGGCTTTCGATACTGAGTCTCACCGAAAACCAACTGACGGGAGGCATTCCCGCGGAGCTGGGTGGCCTCTCCAGTCTTACGGTGCTGGGTCTTGCCTTCAACCAGTTCACAGGGCCCATTCCCTCGTCTTTCGCCAACCTGGCGGCATTGGATACGTTCTGGTTCTTTATGAACCCCGGTCTGTGCGCCGGGGAGGACGCAATCGTCCGGAACTGGCTCAATGGCGTCAGAAATGTGGTGGGTCCGGACTGCTCCCCCTCGATCACGCTGTCGGCCACTCCATCCAATCTGGTGGAGGGTAGCGGCGCCACCCCCGTCACGGTGACGGCCACACAGACCGCGGTGAGCAACCGGACAAGCGTAAGTCTGCTCTTCGGCGGAACGGCCACGACGCCGGGAGATGGCCAGGACTACAGGCTTGAAGGTTCCCCGGGTTCATTCAATGCTATCCGCAATTATCTGACCATCCCGGCCAATAGCACCAGTGGATCCAGGATACTGACCTTTGTCCCGCTGGCCGACAGCCTGGTTGAGAACACGGAAAATGTCATTCTCCAGGCCTTCGTCGGAGGTAGTCTGCCCGATCTCCGGGGAGCAATAGTCGGAGGCACGGCCATCCTTACCCTGAACGACCCGGTCGGGTGTGCGTCCGGGGACCGGGCGGCCCTGGAAGCGCTCTACCGAGCGACCGGCGGGATCAACTGGAGAGACAGCACCAACTGGCTGAGCTCCAAGCCTCTATCCGAGTGGTACGGTGTCACCGTCGATGACAGCGGATGCGTGACCCATTTGGATCTTTCCAACAATCAACTGTCAAGGGCCCTCCCGTCCGAGTTGGGCGATCTGGTCAAACTCGAGGCACTGGACCTCTCCGGCAACTTTCTGAGGGGAATCATTCCCCCATCGTTCACCAGCCTGGTCGCATTGAAGCGCTTCCGGTTCCATCTGAACTCGGGTCTCTGCGCTCAGGCGGACACATCCATCCGGAACTGGCTCGACGGCGTCGGAGATGTTCGGGGTTCGGACTGCTCCCCCTCGCAGACGACTTCGTCCATCTTCGTCCCGGTCATCTTGAAAGTGCCCGGGCGCAACAACTCCTTCTTCACCACCGAACTGGCCCTGACCAACCGAGGGTCCGAGGAGGCGACGCTCCACTACACCTACACGGATTCTGGAGGGAAAATGGGTACGGCCACCGACAGCCTGTCCCCGGGACGCCAGGCGATCGAACCCGACGCCATCGGATACCTCACCGACCTGGGTGTCCCCATTTCCGGCAACCCATTGCTCGTAACGCGGCGCATCGGCACCCTGAGCGTGGAGGCAAGCGGGTCTTCCGAGGTGAGTGTGGTGGCGCGGACCACCACCGCCGTCCCCGAAGGCCGCGCCGGTCTGGCCTATCCCGGCATTGCCGAGAACGAAGGCTTTCAGGAACCGGTTTATTTGTGCGGTCTGCGCCAGAATGCCCAGGATCGTTCCAACGTTGCCGTCCAGAACATGGGAGTGCACGACGACGAGCTCATCACCCTGAGGATCACCGTCTTTTCCGGGGAGGCGACAGACGCCAGGCGGAGCGTCCTGCCAGACCTGACGCTGGGTCCGGGAGAATTCTTCCAACACAATGAAGTGCTGAAAAAAGCGTTGGGCGGTGCGGCCCAGGGCTACGTCAAGGTGGAAAAGATCGACGACGGAGATGCGCCTTTCTACGCCTACGGGGTCATCAACGACAACTTCAACTCGGACTGCTCCTTCGTCTTTCCGGTTACCGAATCCTCCCTGGTGGGCACCGGCGGACAGACCCTGCCCGTCATCCTCGAAACCGGAAACTTCCAGAGCGAACTGACCGTCACCAACTTCTCGGCCTCGGAGAAAACCATCGACTTCAGTTTCGTGGCGGACGCGGTCGGGACCGCCGATGACACCGCCACCTTCAGCCTCGAACTGAAGGCGGGCGAGCAGCGCATCCTGCCTGACCTCATCGGTTGGCTGCGCAATCAGGAGGTAGACGGCATCGGACCGGCCGGCCGGCACTTCGTCGGAGCCCTGTTCGCCACGCCGGCCGAGGAGGACATGAGCGGGATCGTGATCGGAGCCCGGACGGGGGCTCCGGACAGGAGAGGGGGGCAATACAGCCTCTTCTACAACGCGGTGCCCTATGGAGCAGCCTCGATGGAAGGCGCCTGGATCTACGGGTTGCAGCAAGACGAGGAGAACCGCAGCAACCTGGCCCTGGTCAACACGGGTGAGATCGACGCCAGCTCCATCACTCTCGAGATCACCATTTACGACGGGGACGGGGAGTTGGAGCCGAGCACGAAGAGCGTGACGCTCAAACCCCGCCGTTGGCATCAGGAAAACGGGATTCTCGGCAAAATCCGCCAGGGCTGGGTTCGGGTAGTGAAGACCTCGGGCAACAACCCGTTTGTCACTTACGGCGTTGTCAACGACGGCGGCAGGCCCGGGGAGCGCAGCGGCGACGGCGCCTACGTGCCGGCCGGGGAATAGGCCAAGGATTCATCATTGCAAGGACGGGCAGGAATGACGGCCGACTCTCCTCCACCGCGCACTCCCCATCCGGGTGAACGGCAGCGGCGTTGGATCCACTCCGCGGCGCCTCCGGCACTCCTGACCGGCCTTGCGGCCCTGCTGGGTATCCTGCTGTCGACCCCCGAAGGCCGGGCTCAAGATCATGCGGCCGACCGGGCGGCTCTGGTGGCGCTCTACAACGCCACCGACGGTCCCAATTGGATCAACAACCGGAACTGGTTGAGCAGCCGGCCTCTGGATCAGTGGCACGGTGTCACCGTCCGCAATGGGCGGGTCACGCGATTGTTTCTCCTCTCGAACCGACTGAGCGGGCGCATACCGTCTGAGCTGGGCAATCTTGCCCGGCTCGAGCGGCTGTCTCTTGCGGGAAACCCGTTGCGGGGGTCCATTCCCTCCAGACTGGGCAATCTTGCCAACCTCGAGTGGCTGATTTTCGACCTCAACCAACTGTCGGGACCGATACCGCCGGAGCTGGGCAGGCTCGTCAACCTCGAAAGGCTGGCAGTCAAGAATAACCGGCTGACGGGGCCCATTCCCCCCGAACTGGGCGATCTCGCCAACCTTCAGATCCTGGATCTAGTCAGCAATCGACTGACGGGTTCGATACCGACCGAGCTGGGAGGGCTTGCCAACCTTCAGCGATTGGATCTTGTCAATAATCGACTGACAGGTTCGATACCGCCCGAACTTGGGAATCTCGCCGACCTCCAGCAGCTCCGTCTTGCACAAAACGAACTGGTTGGGCCCCTACCGCCGGAGCTGCGCAATCTCGCAAACCTGCAGGAGCTGGTTCTCAGCAACAACCCGCTGACAGGGTCCATTCCGCCTGAGTTGGGCGATCTCGCCAACCTTCAGATCCTGGATCTCGTCAACAACCAACTGACGGGTCCGATACCTCCGGAGCTGGGCAATCTCGCCAATCTTGAAACGCTGTCTCTCTTGGCCAACGAGCTAAGGGGGCCGATTCCGCCGGAGTTGGGCAATCTTGCCCGCTTGCAGTATTGGTTTCTCGCAGACAACCAACTAACGGGGCCATTACCACCGGAGCTGGGCAATCTTCGCAACCTGGAGCTGCTATGGTTCAACAAGAACCGACTGACCGGGTCCATACCGCCGGAGCTGGGCAATCTTGCCAACCTTCAGAACTTGCTTCTCTCGGAAAACCAACTCACGGGCTCCATACCGGCGGAGTTGGGCAAGCTGGCCAATCTTGAGCTGCTGTGGCTCAGCAAGAACCAACTGACGGGGACCATACCGCCGGAACTGGGCGATCTCGCCAAGCTCAGGCAATGGACTCTGGACACCAACCAACTGGATGGGTCCGTTCCGCCGGAACTGGGCAATCTTGCCGGCCTTGAGCATCTGGAATTGGCTGACAACCGACTGACGGGGCCGATACCGCCGGAGTTGGGCAAACTCGTCAAACTTCGGGTGCTGTCTCTCGACACCAACCGGCTGACGGGGCCGATACCGCCCGCTCTCGGCGATCTCGCCAGTCTCGATACGCTGCATCTGGGTGACAACCGGCTGACGGGGCCCATTCCGCCGGAGTTGGGCAAACTTGTCAACCTTCAGGATCTGGTACTCGACTTCAACCAACTGACGGGGCCGATCCCCCTGTCGTTGGCCAACCTGAAAGCATTGAGACGGTTCCGGTTCTTTATGAACCCCGGTCTGTGCGCCGGGGCGGACAGGATCATCCGGAACTGGCTGCGTGGTATCGGAGAGGTTCTGGGTCCGGACTGCTCCCCCTCGATCTCTCTGTCGGTTGCTCCATCCAGTCTGGTGGAGGGTGGTGGCCCCACCCGGGTCATGGTGACAGCCACTCGGACTCCGGTCGGCAACCGGACCGGCGTCAGTCTGCTCATCGGTGGCACGGCGGCGCTGGGAGAGAGTCAGGACTATACTCTCAGCGGTTTCCGGGGGACGTTCATCGCAATCGTCAACGCTCTGACCGTCCCGGCCAATAGCGCCAGCGGATCCAGGGTGCTCACTTTTGTCCCGCTGGCCGACAGCCTGGTTGAAGGCCCGGAAAATATCATTCTCCAGGCCTTCGTCGGGGGTGGGGTTCCCGGCTTCCACGGAGCAGAGTTCGGGGGTTTCGCCGTCCTTGACCTGAACGACCGGGTGTCGTGCGCGACCAGGGACCGGGCGGCACTGGAAGCTTTCTTCCACGCAACCGGCGGGACCGGCTGGACTGACCGTACGAACTGGTTGAGCGCCAGACCGCTGTCGGAGTGGCACGGAGTCACCGTCGACAACAACGGATGTGTGACCCATATGGATCTCTCCTACAACCAACTGACGGGGACCCTGCCTTCCCGGTTGGGCGACCTGGTTCATCTGGAGGGACTGGATCTACGGGGAAACCGACTGACCGGGATGATTCCCCCATCGCTCACCAACCTGACAGCATTGAGAAACTTCTGGTTCCACCGGAACTCCGGCCTCTGCGCTCAGGCGGACGCCGCCACCCGCGCCTGGCTAAACGGCATCGGAGACTTTCGAGGCCCGGATTGTTCTTCCGTCTTCGTTCCCGTCCTGCTGAACGCGGCCGGACGCAACAACTCCTTCTTCACCTCGGAACTGACGCTGACCAACCGGGGCGCCGAGGAGGCAATCCTGCACTACACCTATGCGGCCCATGCGGGAGGCGGGAGTGGAACGGCTACCGACAGGTTGGCCCCCGGGAGCCAGAGAATCATATCCGACGCCTTGGGATACCTGCGGGGATTGGGCGTACCGATTCCAGAGACGGGGAACAGGATCGGAACCCTGGGGGTGGAGGTTTCGGGGTCTTCGGAGGTGAGCGTGGTGACGCGGACCACCACGGACGTCCCCGAAGGCCGCGCCGGGCTGGCCTACCCCGGCATTTCAGAGAACGAGGGGTTGCAGGAAGCGGTCTACCTGTGCGGGCTGCGCCAGAACGTTCAGGACCGCTCCAACGTGGCGCTCCAGAACATGGGAGATCCGGGAGACGGTCCCATTACACTGAGAACCACTCTCTTTTCCGGGAAAGCCGACGACGTCGATTCCCCCATTCGGGAAGAGGTGACGCTCAATCCGGGTGGCTTCCACCAGTACTCCGGATTGCTTGAAAGGCTCGGCGCCCCGGCTCACGGCTACGTCAAGGTGGAGAAGATCGACGGAGATGCGCCCTTTTACGCCTATGCAGTCGTCAATGACAATTTCAACTCCGACGGCTCCTTCGTCTTTCCGGTCGCCGAATCCTCCCTGGTGGGCACGACCGGACAGACCCTGCCGGTCATTATCGAAACGGGCGACTTCCGAAGCGAGTTGACGGTGACCAACTTCTCGACCTCGGAAAAGACGGTCAGATTCAGCTTCGTGGCCGACGCTGTCGAAACCGGCGACGACACCGCCGAATTCAGCCTGACGCTAGGGGCCGGCCGGCAGGCCATCTTGCCCGACCTTGTCAACTGGATGCGCCAAGTCGGGGCGGCCGGCATCGGTCCGGCCGGTCGTCACTTCGTCGGAGCCCTGTTCGCCACGCCGGCCGAAGGCGACATGAGCGGGATCGTGATCGGAGCCCGGACGGGCTCTCCAGATGCGAGAGGGGGACAATTCAGCCTCTTCTACAACGCGGTTCCCTATGGAGCGGCTTCGGTTGAAAGCGCCTGGATCTACGGGCTGCGGCAGAACGCGGAGAACCGCAGCAACCTGGCCGTTGTCAATACCGGTGAAATCGACGACAGCTCCACGACTCTCGAGATCACCCTATACGACGGCAAAGGGAATTCTCAGCCGAGAACGAGGAGCATCGTTCTCGGTCCCCGCCGTTGGCACCAGTTCAATGGGATTCTGGGGCGAATCAGCCAGGGATACGTGCAGGTCCGAAAGACCTCGGGCAACAATCCGTTTGTCGCCTACGGCGTGATCAACGACGGCGGCAGGCGGGGAGAGCGCAGCGGAGACGGCGCCTACCTGCCGGCCAGCCGATGAGATAAAGAGGGAGAGTGATACGATGGAGTCTCCCGGCGAAGCATCGCCATTGTCGGAGGACTCAGATCGGGGTGCATTACCGGGGCCAGGTTCGACGCCTTCGAGCTGGCCGCCCTATGCGGCTGTCAGTCCCTGTCGCGGCAGCGTGGAAAAATGGTAAGATGCAGGTACGCTACTACAACGAGCCGGGAAGCGGACAACCGCACATCTACGGTCACAACGTGGCAGAATACGAGGTCGAGGCCGTCTTGGATCATCCAATGGAAGACCGGCCCGGAGAGGGTGGAGCGAGAATCGCGCTCGGCCAAACGGATGCGGGTCGTTACTTGCGAGTCGTATATGTTCCGGATCCCATTCCGAACTCGGTCTTTGTAATCACTGCGTATGAGCTTGGACCTAAGGCGAAGAGAGCGCTTCGCCGCAGACGCAAGAGGTCGCCATGAACCGTAAACACTTTCCAGCCGGGTGGGATGAGAGCCGAGTCGAACGGGTTCTCGATCACTACAACGCGCAAAGCGACGAAGAAGCCGTAGCCGAGGACGAAGCTGCATTTGAAACCCCCACTCATACGGCCTTCGAAGTGCCGGTTGATCTTGTTCCGGAGGTTCGCGAACTGATCGCGAAGCACCGGGCAAGTTGATCGACATCGACACCCGTCCCGCAATCCCCCCAAAGTCTGTGAGCTCTGCCGGATCGGATTGTCCCCTAATTCTTCCAAGCGCTTCTGAGAAACTCCCGGGATCCTCTCCTGCTTAATTGCTTGGTAACGGGATTGTCTTAAGGGGCGGTCTGGTCTGCGGGTTTTTGAGAACGGACAAATTGCGGTCGGAGACTTCCGGGCGACCTCGGTAATGGTGGGCAACCGGGAGTGCCCTGATCCGGTCCGGACGCCGATAGTGAGGCCAGCGAAATCCCATGACCGATGACAGCAGCCGGCGACGAGATGATCGGCAGCAGCGGGAGACCTCCGGTGGCGTCGGGCCAACCCCGGACTCGACC
>VXMN01000094.1 GCA_009841055.1 Acidobacteriota bacterium | reverse complement strand
GGCTGGCAGACAACCGCCAAACCTCGCTGGATGGGCCGCTGGAATCATCGGCGGAGCTGTTGCGGCTCCGGCTGGGGCGCAAGGCCTCCGCCGAGATTGGTGGCAAACGAAAGAAAGTCGTCCTGCGTCAGGGGGCAAGAGTGGGCGAAGGGCCCGCACGGAACCAGCGCTCTCTTAGATTCGGGGAGGAGTCGTGGGTGGCGCTGCCCAGCTTGGAGCTCGACACCGACACGCCCTTTTCCATCGCCCTGTGGTACTACCAGCCCAAGGTGGTCGGGACTTTTGCCGTGATGGGTCAGTCCGACCCTGACGACCACTCCCGCGGCTGGACCCTGATCAGCCGCTCGCGGCAACTCGTCCTGACCCTGACGGGAGAAAAGCCGGCCCCCGGGAAACCGGCCAGCTCGGTGCAGATCCGTCCCATCAACACCCGGCGACTGCCTCCGGGAGAGTGGACTCACATTGTATTGACCTATGACGGTTCCGGAGAGCGGGCCGGCCTGGAGCTCTACTGGAACGGCGAGACCATCGAGTCCCAGGGCAGCGAGTATTTCACCCGGGTCGAGGGTAGCATCCGCACCGACCAGCCGCTCTATCTGGGCCGGGGCCTGACCAAGGTCGGGGACCTGGCCGTTCCCGAGGTGAGCAGCTTTTCAGGGGGCGGCATCGCCGATCTCAGAATCTTCAATCGCGCGCTCTCGGCCCCGGAGGCCAGGCTGGCTTCGCTCTGGCCCAGCCTGGACAGCGCCGGAAACAAGAAGGTCCGGGCTCTGACCCCAGAGGAGCGGTCGGCCTTGCGCCTCTACTACCTGGCCGTTAAGGACGACCCCTATCGCCGGCTGATGGCCCGCGCCCGGGAGATCGAGAAGGAGTGGCGGGAGGTGCGGCGGCGCGGCGGGATCACCCACGTCATGCAGGAGAGGGCCGGCAGCCAAGCCGAGGCCCACGTCCTCTACCGCGGCCTCTACGATCAGCCGCGCGAGTTGGTGAAAGCCCGGACACCCTCGGCCCTGCACCCCATGCCGGCCTCCTGGCCCCGCAACCGGCTGGGGCTTGCCCGCTGGCTGGTGGATCCCTCCAATCCGCTGACGGCCCGGGTGATGGTGAACCGCTACTGGCAGGAAGTGTTCGGGACTGGATTGGTGGAAACCAGCGACGACTTCGGCTCCCAGGGGAAGCGTCCCTCCCATCCGGCCCTGCTGGACTGGCTGGCGGTGGAATTTCGCCGTTCGGGCTGGGACATCAAGCGCTTCTTCCACACCCTGGTGACCTCGGCGACCTATCGCCAGGCGGCGGCGCTCACCCCCGGGAAGCTGGAGAAGGACCCCCGCAATCTGCTGCTGTCCCGCGGGCCCAGCTTCCGCATGGACGGAGAGATGATACGGGACTACGCCCTGGCGGCCAGCGGTTTGCTGGTTCGCAAGATCGGAGGTCCCAGCGTCAGGCCCTACCAGCCGGAAGGGGTCTGGAAGCGGGTGGCCATGCCCACCAGCAATACCCGGATCTACCAGCCGGACAGCGGCTCCAAGCTCTACCGCCGCAGCCTCTACACCTTCTGGAAACGCTCGGCGCCGCCGGCTTCCATGGAGATCTTCAACGCCCCCACTCGCGAGCACGCCACGGTACGCCGGGAACGGACCAATACGCCGCTGCAGGCGCTGGTCACCATGAACGACACCCAGTTCGTGGAAGCGGCCCGCACCCTGGCCCAGCGAGCCATGCGGGAAGCCGGCGCCGACTTTGAACAGCGGCTGGACTTCATCACCACCCGGCTGCTGGCCCGCCAGATGAAATCGGGGGAGCGGGCCGTGGCCCACCGGACCTACCGGCAGTTTGTCGAGCATTACGGTTCAAACGCTCGCGAGGCCGGGAAGCTGCTGGCAACCGGAGAGTCGGCGCCCGACGAGGCGCTGCCGTCGGCCGAGTCGGCCGCCTGGACCATGCTGACCAGCCAGTTGATGAACCTGGACGAGGTGCTGAACAAGTAAGGGCGCGCCGGACGGGCCTCGAAAGACCCCGAAAGCGACCGGAACCACGGAAGCGTCGCGGTCTCCGGACCCCGTCTTCAATGGGAGGGATTCGAGATGCATCCACACCAGGAAGCCATCCTGACGGAAACCAGGCGTCACTTTTTCCTTCGGGGAGCCAAGGGGATCGCCGGAATCGCCCTCGGCAGCCTTCTGGCCGAAGATCTCCTGGCCACCGGCGGCGGGGCCGAGACCGTTGGCGGGCTGGCCCATCTGCCCCATTTCGCGCCCAAGGCCAAGCGCTGCATCTACCTGCACATGATGGGGGCGCCGCCGCAGATGGACCTGCTGGACTACAAACCCAAAATGAGGGAGTGGTACGATAAGGACCTCCCGGAATCGGTGCGCCGGGGGCAGCGCCTGACCACCATGACTTCGGGCCAGGCGCGTTTCCCCATTGCTCCCTCCGTCTTCAACTTCAAGCAGCACGGCGGCAACGGCGCCTGGATCTCGGAGCTGCTTCCCTACACGGCCCGGATGGTGGACGACATCGCCATCATCCGCTCCATGCACACCGAGGCCATCAATCACGAGCCGGCCATCACCTTCATCCAGACGGGCCGGCAGATTCCAGGACGGCCCTGCATCGGCTCCTGGCTTGCCTACGGTCTGGGAAGCATGAACCGGGACCTGCCCACCTTCGTGGTGATGAACGCCGAGAAGAGCCACCCCAAGGCGGGAGTTCAAGCCATCTCGGCCAAGCTGTGGAGCTCGGGCTTCCTGTCCCCGAAGTACGCCGGCGTGGGACTGCGCGGGGGAGACGAGCCCGTGCTCTATTTGAAGGACCCCGGGGGCGTCAACCGCGAGGTGCGGCGAAAGATGCTGGACGGCCTCGGCGAGCTGAACCGGATGCGGCACCAGGAGGTGGGGAACCCGGAAACGCTGGCGCGCATCGAGCAGTACGAGATGGCTTTCCGCATGCAGACCTCGGTGCCCGAGATGAGCGACCTTTCCGGCGAACCGGAGAGCACCTTCAAGCGCTGGGGAGAGGAAGCCAGGCAGCCCGGCAAGTTCCAGAACGCCGCCCTGATGGCCCGCCGGCTGGTGGAGCGGGGCGTGCGCTTCGTTCAGATCTACCACCGCGGCTGGGACGTCCACTCCTCCGCGCCCGAAGTGCTCCCGGCTCAGGCCCGGGACGTCGACAAGGCCTCCTGGGCCTTGATTCAGGACCTCAAGGAGCGTGGGCTCTTCGAAGACACCCTGGTGATCTGGGGCGGGGAGTTCGGCCGCACCATCTACTCCCAGGGTGAGCTGACGCCCACCAACTACGGACGCGACCACCATCCCCGCTGCTACAGCCTGTGGATGGCCGGGGCCGGCGTCAAGGGCGGCGTGGTTCACGGAGAGACCGACGACTTCTCCTACAACATCGTCAAGGACCCGGTCCACATCCGGGACTACCAGGCCACCATCCTGCACCTGTTCGGCATCGACCACGAGCGCTTCACCTACCGCCACCAGGGCCTGGACGCCAAGCTCACCGGCGTCGAGCCCGCCCACGTGGTGAAAGCACTGCTGGCCTGAAAGCCTTTCCTCACAACTCCCGGATCTCGATATTTCGGAAATGCACCGGCGCCCCTTCCGACTGAAGGGCGATCGGACCCTGGCGGACGGGATAGGGACCGCTCTCGCCGATGAACACGCCGTTGAGCCTGGCGCCGATCACGCCGTCCCGCGAGGTGATCTCAAGCCGGTTCCATTCGGTGTGGGGCTTGCGGGCCCGGGTCCGCGCCTCCTCGTCGCCGTCGCTCCTGGGACCCTCGGCGCCCCCCAGGGGAAAGATCTGAGCCAGACGCGAGTAGAGGCCCTGGACCTCCACGCAGGCCGGCCAGACCTTGTGCTCTCCGGAGATGTAATTGAACACCCCGCTGTTGCCGGCCTGCTCGGGGTAACGGAACTCCAGCCTCAGAACGTAGTTGGAGTAGGATTTCCGGCTGCAGAGGTACCCGTTGGGAGTGCCGGTGCACTTGAACACGCCGTCCTCGGCCTTCCAGGAAGCCGGGTCTCCAAAGGCAACGAAAAAGTCCTTCTCAAAGTCGTCGAGCATGTCGGCGGCGCCAGACTGCTCCGTCGTGGTCGATTGACAGCCGAAGCCGAGCGAGAGGACGGCAAAGGCCACCAGGATGGGGATACGCGAGGACATGGTGTCTCCTTGATGAGTCCATTCCGATGGGTGAATGGCGTTCAGTATACCTGAAGCGGTGGGGGACGCGGGTGGGTTCTCGATGAGATGTGCTACACTGTTTTCTGCTGAGTAGGACTGGTTTTTTGTCGGCCCCGGCCGTCCCCGGCCTGGCCGCATTTTTCTCCCTCTTCGATTGAATCGTTACCACGGGTTGGGTGAGCGGAATCACCCCATCCGGAAAGGGAGAAAAAGATGCCGACCTCGTCCAAACCTGAAACCAGCGCAATCCATCGGGTCCTGATCGATAGCGGCGCGGACCCCAAGCTGATCCATCCCGCCATCGAGGAGATACGTCATTTGAGTGGCCAGAACGTCACCGCCGCCATCGGAGCCCAGATCACCGAACTCCGGTCCGACCTGAAAACTCAGATCACCGAACTCCGGTCCGACCTGCAAACTCAGATCACTGAGCTCCGGTCTGAGATGCAAGCACAGATCAACGGGCTGCAAGCTCAATTCACCGCTCTCCGAGCGGAGATGAACACCCTCACCAAGATCATCTGGACGCTCATCAGCCTGCTGTTCATTCCCATGTTCGGCCTGCTTTACAAGATTCTCACGTCGTAAACCAAACCGATTTTGGTCGGGACATAATAGGGCGGCGTTGTTGATATATTATTCAACAATGTCCCTTAATTTCGTCCGCCTATAGGGTGCAGCCCGCAGCATGGCAGGAAACTCAGCGACGGCTAGAGGGGCAGCATGCGGGCGGGATGCCGGCACTCCCGCGGGGTGCCGTTCCAGCGGTGCGGTGGGCGGTGCAAACCAGGTCGTCAGGCTTGAGAGCAAAGGAGAATATTCATGGCACGTATCCGTCTGGTCGACGAAGGGGTCGTCTACCGCAATACCAATCCGGGCTACGAGTTCCATTTCGCCTGCCACAGCTACCTGGTCGGGTTGACGCCCCAGGAGCTGCTGTGCACCTTTCAACGGGGACAGGCCCTCTACAGCGTGGACTCGGTCATGGTGCAGGCCCGGTCCAGCGACGGAGGGCGGAGCTGGCAGACTGAGGGCCTGATCCATGACGCCTCCGGAGACGACCGGGCTTATTCCTACCACGCCCCCATGGGCACTTGTCTGCCCGACGGTTCCCTGCTGATGACGGCCCAGCGCTGGGATCGGTCCGATCCGGCCCAACCGTTGTTCAACGAGAAGACCGGCGGCATTTTCCCGGCCGACACCCTCTTCTACCGGTCCGGCGACAGAGGGGCCGGCTGGTCGGGGCCGCAGGTCCTGCAGGTTCCCGAGGGCATGGTGATCACCCCCAGTTGTTCCATGGTGGTCTTGTCGAACGGCGACTGGTTCCAGGCATTCGACCAGTGGCATGCCTACCACGACCCTGGTCCTTACAAGCCCAGCACGGTGGGGCTCTTTTCCTCGGATGAGGGCCGAAGCTGGGGAGATCCGGTGACCTTCGGCGTCGGATCGGGGACCGGAAAGGGCCACTGGCACGGCCGGGTCGTCCGGCAGCGCGACGACAGCCTGTTCGCCCTGTTCTGGACGGCCGATCTCGAGTCGGGGGAGAACCTGACGCTGCACGCTTCCACCGGCACCCCGGACGGGCGGGAGTGGTCGGAGCCGGTCGCGACCAACATCCCAGGTCAGACCAACTGGGCGGTGGACCTGGGCGAAGGCCGCATGGCGGTGGTCTATACCGTGCGGGAGACCGACCCTCCCGGGTTTTTCGCGGCCTGCTCCCGGGACGGGGGCCGCACCTGGGACCTCGACAACCGGATCCAGGTCTGGAATGCCGCCGGCCGAGACAAGATCGGGACCGATGCGCCCGAGTCCTACCCGCGGTCCCATGACAGCATCGCCTTCGGGGCGCCCATGGCGACCGTGTTGGACGACGGCGATATCCTGGCGACCTTCTGGTGCACCGAGGTGTCGGTCACCCAGATCCGATTTGTCCGTTTGAGGGTAGAGTAGGCGGCGTCAGGGGAGTTTCACCGAGACTGTATCTCGACTCGCTGAGCCGTCGAGGACTGCTTGTATCGGGCCTGGGCTGCCTCGTCGATAGTGGAGCCGGCGCCGTCGTAGACGATGGCCAGAGCCCTGCGGGAGATCCGGCTGGGGTTGGCATCGGCACGATGAATGATGTCGCAGTGGTGGGCCAACAGGTCGCCGGGGGAGGCCAGGGCCTTGACTTCGGCGGCTGCATCCTCGGGTCCCCAGTCGCTCAAGCCCTGGGAGAACCCCAGAATGTTCGACACGTTGTGAGGACGGATGCCCTTACGGTGGGAGCCACGCACATAGCGGATGCACCCGTTCTCCTCGCTCACCGGATCCAGCGGGAACCACAGAGTCACGGCCTGGCTGGGGACCAGGCAGAAGTAGTACCCGTCCTGGTGGGGCGGCGTGGGCTTTCCGATACCCGCAGGCTTGTTGAACAACTCGACTCCTCGGAGAACGACCGGCGTCCCGAGCAGGGCCTCGGCCAGCCTGGCGAACTTGGGCAGAACGGTAATGGACCGGAAGAAGGGGTCGTGGGTCTCCATTTGCTGCATCTGCTTGAGGGTCTCCGCGCGCCCCTGGATCTCGTAAAAGACGTCGGTGGGGGGCAGGCCGGGCGCAGTCTCGCGAATGTAGCGCTGCAGATTCTTCTCCAGGTTTTGCACTTCCTCGGACGTCAGGTAGCCCTTGAGCCTGACGAAGCCGTTCCTGGAAAACTCCTCGTGATACTGTGAATAGGGATTCATAACCGGCTGTCTCCTCCGTGCGATGAAGTCGGACGCGCGCTTGCGCGAGCCCATGCCGCGCTGCCTTCCTCGAAGTCCATCAAAGTCACCAAACTTCAATTGACAGTCGAAGCAAAACCATACACCATGGCTGTCCCGTTGGCAAACCGCTGCCCCGGCCCGATTTGTGGCCTGTCGGTTTCGCCCGATTGCCCGGAGCGGAAGCTCTCCTCCCCTCCCCTTTTCGAGAGGAATCATCCATGATCGAGGTCATAGAAGACATCACCATCTACGACAATCCCAGGCCTCAAGTCCACAGTCGCCACGGGATCTTCCCCGGCCTGGTGGAGTTGGCCGGCGGGGAACTGCTGAATCTGTTCGTCCTCGGAGAAGCCTTCGAGTCGCCCAATTCCACCACCCATGTTTCGCGCTCCCGGGACGGCGGGACAAGCTGGACCCTGCAGGGACCGCTCTACGACAAGTCGGTGGACCCGGTGGTGACCAGCGATTGCCTGAAGGCCACCCGGCTGCGGGACGGTCGCCTGATCGCGGTCGGCTATTGCTTCTACCGCCACGACCAGGAGCAGGGCATCAGCATCGAAGAGACGGGAGGCATCCTGCCGGGAGACGACATTGTCTCGTTCTCCGAAGACTACGGGAGAACCTGGACGGTCCCTCGGGTCATTCCCCGCAGCCACCCGGAACTGCTGGAGATCTCGGGTCCCTGCATTCAGACCGCGGAGGGCGACCTGCTGGCCGTGGCCGGCATCTTCAAGATGCCCGACGGCTCCAACCCTTCCGGCCAGTACGGCGTGTTGTTCCGGAGTCGGGATAACGGGGAAACCTGGGACGATAGAGGCCGCTTCTTCGACCTCCCCGGCAGGGAAGTGACGGCTTGGGAATCCCGGATCTGCGAGATGCAGCCCGGACGGGTGGTGGCCATTACCTGGGCCTATGACTTTCCGGCTTCCAAACACCTTCCCAACTACGTGGCCATTTCCCGGGACAACGGCCACACCTGGTTGGATCCGATCAATACCGGCCATCAGGCCCAGGCTTCCAACCTGATGTGGCTGGGCGACGACCTGCTGCTGACCATACACTGCCACAGGGAGGGGGATCTGGGCGTCTGCGTCCGGATCGTCGACCTGGCGGGAGATCGCTGGAAAACGCTGGAGGAGAAGTTCATCTGGAACGCCGGCCGGACTCTGGCAACCGACTCCGGCCAGGTGATCCACGATATGTTCCAGTCCCTGCGGTTCGGCCAGGCATCGCTCGTGCCCCTGCAGGACGGCACCATCCTGGCCGCCTACTGGACCATCGAGGACGGGCAAGGCAGGGTCAAGGCCCACCGCCTGAAAGTCAGTGCGTGAACCGCAGGCCAGCGGCTCTTCCCGCCCGTAATTTACAGGAAAAATCAACATGGATGGACAGGATATGCAGGATTATTCCTGAAAGTCCGTTGTCCTGTAATCCTGGGCACCCGCAACCCCGCACCGGATCATCTCGCCGGTCAGTTCGCTGTGCAGCAACCCTTGGTGCTGTTAATCCTGTGCATCCTGTGCATCGATGTTCATAAATTTGCCTTTTTCAATACTGGGTGCAAC
>VXMN01000231.1 GCA_009841055.1 Acidobacteriota bacterium | reverse complement strand
TATTTCCAACACCGCGGTCATGTTGAGGTTGTTCCGAGCGCGCAACCGGTTGCGGCGCGCCTATGAGAAGGGGAGGCTCCCTCGGAGGAAGTAGCCAAATGGGCCATCGAACTGTGCGGTTGCTGCTTGAAGAGTTTGCAGAGTCCAAGCTGCCTCCGGAACAAAAGCAAATGGTTGAACGTCACCTGGCGGGTAGTTCGGATTGCAGCCGGCACCTGCGCGCCCTGGGGTGGATACGAGCGCTGATGCGGGGGATCAAGCTGAGCGACGCTCCGGAGCCCTCCCCGGGGTTTGCCCGAAGGCTGGCAAGGCGCCTTGAAAGCCACCGGGAGGTCTACCTCTTCTGGCTACCGCTTCGCGCCATGGCCCTGAAGGCCATCCCGGTGATGGCGCTTCTGACGATTCTCCTGGGGGCCATGGCTTACCTTCAAGGACCCTCGGAAGCGCCGGTCGTCGCCCAATGGGAGGATCCCCTGCTCGAGTCCTACTCGGAGCAGCAGGATGTGGTGACCGAAGCCCTGTTCTCGGAAGCCGTTGCCGGAGATCCGAACCTGGTGGCCCGGACATTGATGGGAGACCCCGCGATTGGAGTCGCGGAGGATGATGACTTATGATGAATCTTTCTAAATTCAAGGCCCTGCTGATCATTGCGGTTGTCTTCCTGCTGGGGGCGGTGGCCGGCGCCTCTCTCAGCCGGACCGTTCTCCGGTCGATTTCCGCCGGGGGGCCCCACCACCACTCCCGCGGATCCTTTATTGAAAAACTGCAGAAACGCCTCGACCTTTCGGGTGAGCAGAGGACGCAGATTCAAGCCATACTGGATGAATCCCACCAGCAGTTCCGCGGGCTGCACAAGAGCGTCAAGCCTCAGTTCGAGACCATTCGCCAACAGATGTCGGAGCGGATTCGCAAAGAGTTGAATCCGGAACAAGCCCGGGAATTCGCGGCCATGCGCGCTGAGTACGAACAGCGCAGGGCCAGGCGTGGGAAGAAGTGCCGGTGAGATTGCCTAAGCTCTCCCTGAACCCTTTCCGCATCCGCTTAAAGCACCCTCTCGTTACCCTCTTCTATTCCCTGTTTCTGACAGCGGCCCTGGGGTCGACACTCCCTCGAGCCGCCTCCGACAGCAGCACCCAAGGACCGCCTCGCTACAAGGGGCGCATCATCGCACCCGTGATGAGCGCCGCCGGGGCCGATTGGCTCAATCGTCCCGAGCGGGAGCGGACGGAGATGCCCGACCGTTTGCTGGACGCCCTTCAGATCAAACCCGGGATGACGGTGGCGGACGTGGGGGCCGGAATCGGCTACTTCAGTTGGAGAATCGCCGGGCGGGTGGGTGCCGAGGGCCGGGTCCTGGCAGTGGAAATTCAGCCTGAGATGCTGGAACGTCTAGGGGCGGAGATGAGGAAGCGGGACATCGGCAATGTCCGGTCCATCCTGGGAACGCCGGTGGACCCCAATCTGCCCGCCCGATCAGTGGACCTGGCGCTCATGGTGGATGTCTACCACGAGTTTCGGCACCCGGAGGCGATGATTTCCAGGATCCGCCAGTCCCTCAAGGACGACGGCCGCATGGTTCTGGTCGAATACCGAGGCGAGGATCCGGCCGTGCCCATCAGGCCCGAACACAAGATGACCGTCAAGCAGGTCCTGCTGGAAATCCTGCCCATGGGTTTCCGACTTCAATCCCGGCTCGATTTTCTTCCCTGGCAGCACGTCTTTATTTTCGTCAAGGATTCCGAGAGTCAACCACGGCCCTCCGATTGACCCGCGCTGCCCCCTGACTTGCTTGAGATTAAGCACCAGGGATGATGGCTGCCGCTGACGCCGCGTTCGCGGCTCAACTCCCGCACGTCACGTTTCCCAATGTCGCGCTCCGGGTCGGCGCCCGGATCGCACCAGGCTGACGCCCCGGGCTAAGCGCTGGCGCCGCATTCGCGGCTTACCGAATGCCCACCACCGATCAATGCATCCCGCGCCGGTTGCCTTTGCGAGTCACGGACCAGAAAGTAGTCGGTACGGTAGCCGCTCATCATCAGCACGCTTATGTCAGCCGCCGCCAGCAACCCCGTGACCTCGGCGGCAACTCCGACCGCGCCCAGCGGAATATCCGCGTCAATGCGAAAACAGGCCCAGTCGTCCCCGGCAGGGCTTCCCGAGTCCGGAATCGGGACCAGGATCGAATGGTCACCTTCGAAGGCGCAGGCGAATGCGCCGTTCACCATCATGGAACACAGTGATTCAAGGTCCTCGCAGCGGACAAGTCGATACGGAGTCACCTGCTCCCGGAATCGCAAAGCGCCGCTCTCCTGAAGCGGTCCGGCTGCAGGAGGTGCCGACCTCCTGCGTTCCACTTCCGCCGCCAGAGCCGCCTCGATCACCTTTCGCGGAGGGTCCGTCTACTCCGCCGCCCAGTCGTGGAACCACTACCTCAAACCGGCGAGTTGCTCCATCAGCGCGAAAATGACCGAGTGGTCCTTCTGCCCCTTGCCCTGGGCGCTGCAGGAGGAGAACAGCTCGTGCACCAGGCCGGTGGACGGCAGCGCCACTCCCAGGGCCTTGCCGGCCAACAAGGCGTTCTTGACGTCCTTGATATGCAGGTCCATCTTGAAACCGGGTTCGAACTTGCCCTCCACGAAGGCCGGAATCTTCATGTCCAGGGTTCGTCCGCCGGCCATGCCGCCGCGAATGGCCTCATACACCAACTGGATGTCCACACCGGCCTTCTTGGCCAGGACCATGGCTTCCGAGACAGCCTGGAGCACGCCGGCCACGATAACCTGATTGGAGAGCTTGGCGAATCCTCCGGCCCCGATCTCTCCGACACGCACCACGCTCTTGCCCATGCTTTCCAGAATCGGCTTGACCCGCAAGAACACCGATTCCTCGCCCCCGACCATGATGGAGAGAATCCCCTGAACGGCGCCGATCTCGCCGCCGCTGACGGGAGCGTCCAGCATGGCGACGCCCCGGCCCTTCAATTCGGCGGCTATGCGCTGGGTGGTGATGGGAGAGATGGAGCTCATGTCCACCACAACGCCACCCTCGGCAATGCCCTCGATCACCCCGTTGTCGCCCAGGACGACCGACTCCACCTCGGGGGAATCGGACACCATGGTGATGACCACCCCGGCGCCGGCTCCCACCTCCCTGGGAGACTCGACCTGGCGGGCTCCCAATTCCACCAGCTCCGCGGCCTTTGAAGCGGTCCGATTGTAGACCACCAGCGGATACCCAGCCTTGATGAGGTTCCTGGCCATGGGTTTCCCCATGATGCCGAGACCGATAAATCCGATCGTTTGTGACATGACACTCTCCTATGAATTCCCTCGCATCAACCCGGCGGCAACTCCACCGGCCTTCTCTCTCTGGCCGAGCGATAGACCGCCAGAACAATCTCCAGGGCCTTGAGCCCCTCTTCCCCATCCACCAGCGGAGGCCGGTTTTCTCGAATGGCAGCCATGAAATCCTGGAACTGCCGCCGGTGGTTGGCCACCTCCGACTCCATGGAAGCCGAGAACGGATCGGAGCCCCCCGGCCCGGCTACCGCTTGTCCCCGGGTCCCGCCGCTCGTCCCGGGCACGTCCCAACGCGCGATTGCATCCCCCTCCAGGAGCAGGCTGCCCTTCTCGCCAAAGATCTCCAGCCGCCGGGGGAATCCCGGCCGCAGGGTGGTGGCTCCCTGAATCACGCCCAGGGCGCCGTCCTGGAATTCTATAACAGCCACCGCGGTATCCTCCGCCTCGATGGAAGCATGCAGGAGATTCTTGGCAAAACCGAACACCGACCTGGGCCGTCCCGCCAGGTGTTGCAGCAGGTCGATGGTGTGAATGGACTGGTTGATCAGCGCTCCTCCGCCGTCCAGGGCCCAGGTAGCCCGCCAGGGGCCGGACTGGAAGTAGTCGGGCTTGCGAAACCACCTCACCGACGCCTCCGCCAACAGCATCTTCCCCAGAGCCCCGTCCCGGACTGCAGCCCGAATTCTTTGAACCGCCGGCAGAAATCGAGATTGAAAAATGACCCCCAGTCGGACGCCGGCCTCCCGGCAAGCAACGGTCAGAAGCCTGCCTTTTTCCAGGCTCACCTCAATGGGCTTTTCCACCATCACATGCTTGCCCGCCCGGGCCGCAACCATTCCCAACTCACCGTGAGTCCCGCTGGGAGTGCAGACACTCACGGCATCCATCCCGGGGCGCTCGAGAAAACGATCCAGGTCCAGGTCCCAACTGACCCCGTAGCGCCCGGCCTGACGCTCGGCGCGAGTCCGGGTCCGGTTGTGGAAGCCGATCAACCTGGCTCCGGGAATGGATTGTATGGCCTGAGCATGCACATCGGAGATCCCTCCGCACCCGATGATCCCAAACCCGATTTCCGCCATGCCGTCAGTCTCCTTCGCAAAGGATAGCTCTCAACCCGCGCCGCAACCAGTGAATCGATCCAGGCGAACCACTCGCCCCGATCGGGCCGACCGGTAGGCCGCCTCCAGCAACAAGGAAGCCTTCACCCCCTCTTCCCCCGGAACCGCCGGCGGGCGATCCTCCAGGATTGCGCCGTTGAAATCCTCGATCAGGGGCTGATGGACATTCTCCGCCTTGGGAACCGAAAACGTCTTTCCGCCGGCTCCGGTCAGCTCCAGGCGGTCTCCGTTGAGAGGCGCCGACCTCAGGCACCCCTCGGTTCCCAGAATCTCGAAATCGTCTCGCGGAGCCTCCACGCAGTGGCTGGCGAAGACCATGGCGTGAATCCCCCCGGCAAAACGGATGAGCAAACTCCCGGTGTCCTCGACGTCAATGGGGCAGACGCGGGTATCGGTGAAGGCCGACACCGACTCGGGAGGTCCGAAGAGCATGGCCAGCACGTCCAGCCGGTGGCTGGCCATGTCCATCAGCAGACCGCCACCCCCCTGGTTCCGGACAAAGCGCCAGCCCGGGTGTTCTCCCTCATCCAACCGGGCATGTTCCACCAGGGTGGACCGCGCCAGAATGGGCCGGCCGATCGCCCCTTGGCCCAGAAGCTCCTTCATCTTCAGCACCACCGGATAGAAGCGCCGGTAGTAGGCGACACCCAGCGTGACCCCGTTGCCGCGGCAGGCATCGATCATGCGCCGGCACTCCTGAGGGTTCATGGCCATGGGCTTCTCGCACAGCACGTGCTTGCCGTTTTCGGCGGCCTCGATGGTCTGGGAGCTGTGCAGCCAAACGGGCGTCGCCAGGTAAACGGCCGCCAACTCGGGGTCGCCCAGCATTTCCCGGAAGTCGGCATAGCCTTTGGCGATGGAATGCCGGGACTGAAACTCTGCCAAGCGCTGAGGGTCGCGGCGAGTGCAGCCCGCCAGGTTGCCCCGTGCCGATTCCTGAATGGCCTTCACCACCCGCTTCTCGGCAATGTCGCCGCAACCCGCCAAACCCCATGTCACGTCCCGGTCCACGGTCAATGACCCTTCCCCAATGGCTTGACGTTTCCCATGGGCTGACGCCCACGGCTACCTGCTGCCGCCGCATTCGCGGCTGCTAAAGAGGCTGGCTCAAGTAGCGTTTTTGTAGATGAGTAACGGACTTGCGCTCGAGTTTGGCTTGCCGGTGTTTGCTGCCGCCACGTACGCGGCTCAACTCCCCTTAGCGACGTTGCCCAATGGCTCCCCCCGGGCCCTTGCCCGGGGCATATTCTAAATAGAAAAGCACGTTTACTCTTGCAGTGTTGTGGGTTTGGGGAGAGCTGCGAAGCTGCGGTTGACGTGGGTTGCCCGGCGAGACGCCACTTACAAGCCATCCTTATAGAGCTGCGTAGCAGCGGCTCAGGGTAGCCCCGGGTGTCAACCCGGGGTCGTATCGGTTCTGCGCCAACCCAGCCGCGAATGCGGCGAATAGAAAGCACCCGTTCGGGAACGCACTGCCTCCCCAAACAACCGCCACGCCACGACCACCCCACGCCACCACCCTCCCGGCACTGCCGGAGAGGCTGGTCGAGCGCCACTCACGACTGCTTGGCGCGGCTCTTCCCGAACAGGTAGGCGCCCAGGACTCCACCCAGGGTGGTCAGAATCCCGCAAAGGATCAACTTGGTCAACAGGCTGACAATGATAAAGACTGGATCGAGAGGATCGCTCAAGAACTCCATCGCCTTCTCCAGGGCCTCCACGAACTCGGGTGGGAGACCCTCTATCCGGCCAATCTCATCTTGAGCCTGGTGCAGATCCTCCGGCCCGGAGGCCAACCGGACCAGAATCTCCAGGAACTGCCAGACCAGGGAGCCGAACAGGCCGGTGAGCAGCCCCAGGCTGGCGCCGGTCCCGGAAGAAATCAATCCGGGGGTCTCGGTCCGGAGAAAGTAGACCGCCAGGACTCCCGCGCCCGCCACCCAGAGCAGACAGCAGGTGTTCACGTAGGGCATGGCGGACAGCACTCCCAGAAGGACACCGGCCATCAGGGCCGGCTTGGTCAAGCTGGGACCGGGAGTGGGTGGAAAGGGGGGTGGTGAAGCCGCCGGCGGCGGTGCCGGCTCGACGGGTGCAGGGGAGTCGGAAGCCGACGGCGACTGGTCCAGAGGAACGTTCACCGGCTGGGGCTTGGGATCGATGTGACCCACCGGCGCTCCGCAAATGGGACACAAGCTTGCACTGTCGTCAAGCATCTGCTGGCAACTGGGGCACTGTTTGGGCATGGCCTGAAAACCTCCGGCCCCAAAGCTTGAAAGCAAGCAGACAGGTTGTCAAGCAGAAGAAAAGGCGGGTGAAGAAAAAGGCGGGGAGGAATGAAATTCTCCCCGCGACAGGTGGGGTTGGCCGTGAATGCCCTATTCGTCGGGCGGATAAACGGCGCCGACCCGGATCAGGCTGAAATTTCCCTTGTCAAACCGGTCGGTTTCGTCGAAATAGATGGTGTCGCCGTCAAGGGTATCTCCATTGACGGACGGAGCAAACATCCGATAGCCGATAAACGTGCAGGCACCGTCCTCTCGCATGCAGTCGTCGAAACGGTCCCTAATCTCCAGGAAAAAAGATCCGTTGACGACTTCCCCGCTAACCAGAAATTCCTCGTCGGTGGTGGGAAAGCTGCCGCCGAGGATGTCAAGGATCCCATAGAGCATATCCCTTTCCTGATGGAGCGTCACCCGGACTGTGGCGTTCATGATATCCCCGGTGACGTCGCCTTCCCAGACTCCGCCAATGGCCGGGTTATCGGGTTGCGGCAAGGCGAAAGCGGGAAAGAACCCGGCGAAGGGACCAGTGGTGCTTTCCACCAGGGAGGTAGCAACGATTCGCGGCTCGAGGTCACCCCGGGTGGGGTTGAGGTCCTCGACCTCGATGACGATCGGACCAAAGGTGCCGGGTACCGTTGAACGAATGTCGTTGTCCACGAACATGCCGTTTGCCCGGACATCGTAAGGCGCCAGGGAATCTTGCACGTCTCCGGCATTGTTGAGGAGCTTGATCCGAAGCCTTCCTGCCCCGGTGCCGATGTTGACCACCGCCAGCCGTGACTTGAAGGATCCCACTCCCGCTGAAGACTGGATGAGAAGCGGGTTGGAAGAAGTTCCCTGACTCTCCACGAAGGCCGCCGGTTTGAAGATCTGGTCCGCGATGGCCAACTCCATGGCCGGGTCATTGCTCGCCCGATCCAGAATCACCGAAGCCCAGGCGGTGATGGGAGTATCCGAAAGGATCAGCAGCCATCCGGTGGTTGCCGCCCCTCCTCCGTCAACCGGGTCCAACTTTCTAAAGACGCTATCGATCTGATGCATTCCGTTCGATCGCACGTCAAAGACGCCCGTGCGGTCCAGGTTTCCGGATGGATCGTACAGGCCAACGGCCACGCTGGCTACCGGGTCGGCGCCCTTGTGCACCGAAAACCGGCTGAAGTTGTTGAGGCCGACGTTGGTGCGGGCTCCATTCTCGTTGGTGACCAGGGGAATCACGCTGACGTAGCTGTCGCCTTCAAAGCTCTCCTGATTGGCTTGTTGCAGGTGGCTTTGCAGTTTGAGCAAAGATCGAGTCGGGCTGGACAGGTTGAGGCGAATAGCCCTCACGCGATCATGCATGGCATCCCGTGCCGGCATCGCTCTCCTGGCGGCGGCTTCTCGTCCGGCGCCTCGGTCTTGAGCCCAGCTCGCCGGGAACATCAGTAAAACGGCAGTCAGGCACCACGTTGCCCGTTCAAGCATTTGCATGGCCTTCCTCCTCACTGATCGATTGGCTGGATCGTCTCCCAAGTGAATGCTGGTTGTGATGCCTCGGATGCCCAAAGGGTTGACGCTCGTGCCACTGGGAGTTACTCCCGGGACGCCGCGTTTGCCCCCTCCGGCTCGCCTGCGGGCTCCGCCCCGGTCTCGCCTTCACCCCATGTGATGGGGAGTTTCACTCGGAATGAAACAGGGGAACGTCAGCGAAGTGTTTGGTAGAGATTTTTGGGAGCAGGAATGTCTGTAATGACTTGGTAGCACCCTTTGAAGATCGGCGCCAAGACCGCCGAGATGCCTTGCGTGCCAATCAAAAAACTATCCACTAATCACTTTCCTGAAACAAAAGAAAAAAAGAGTTATCCACGAAGACACACGAAGGACCACGAAG
>VXMN01000065.1 GCA_009841055.1 Acidobacteriota bacterium | reverse complement strand
AAGGCCCAGGCAGTCTTGATAGTCCGCTCCACACAAAATTGTAATAAATCCCGGTTTCGACTGTTTATATGGGTAAGGGCCCAAATTTGTGGGAGCAGCAACCTCATCAAGGGAGCAGCGGCATGGACTACCTCAATTCAACGCTTCAATTCCGCAAAGTGTGAGGAGCTCAACCATGACTCGACTCAAGACATGCCTCGGAGTTCTTGTACCGGTCTTTCTGGCGACGCCGGCTGCGGCCGAAGACCGGCGCATTGTGACCGGCAAGGCCCAGGTCTTGACGCTCGATACCCTGAAGGTCGGTGACAAGATCGTCGATCTGAAGTGGATCGAACCTCTGCCGGACTACAGGTCACGTTCGCCATACCTTCACCGGGACTTCAAGTCCATCCCCAAGCGCTTCCCTCACCCGGACATCAGGTCAGTCCCTATCCGATCAACAGCGATCAATGCGCTCGGAAATCGCATTGGATCTGAAACAGTGACCTGCAAGGTGGAAGTCCGAAAGCTGCTCGTAACCTTCGTCAAAACACGGGAGGACAATGAGGGGACCTGCTATCTGGGCGATTCCACCAAGGGATTGGACCTGAACGGCTGGTTGGTGCGCCAGGGATGGGCCAAAACCGGCCGCCTGGGGTCTGTCAGGCGCTACCTGCGGGAAGAAAGGGATGCCAGGACAAAGCAACTGGGGGCTTGGTCATTCATGAAGAAATACCGCTGGTGCTGCGCCGACTTGAGCCAGGAGGATTACGAGCACACGGCCGATGAGTGGGTTGGAGGGGGATGATGGAAAACACGACGAACCGAAACACTTGCCGACGGCAGGCGATACTTGTCTTTGCTACCGTGGTCGTTCTGGCCGGGTTTCGACCTGGACTGGCCGAGGACCAGGAGATCGAAACGTTGCGCCAGGCCGCCGAGCAGGGAGATGCCAGTGCGCAATTCACGCTGGGCGGCATGTACGCCCGGGGCGAGGGGGTAGAAGAGAACCTCGTGGAGGCGGCCACGTGGACACGCCAAGCCGCCGAACAAGGGCTTGCCAAGGCCCAACTCCGTCTCGGCCATATGTACCGCGTGGCCGAGGGAGTGCCGGAGGACTACCGGGAGGCGGCCAAGTGGTACCGGAAAGCGGCCGAGCGGGGAGATGCCGAGGCTCAAACCGCCCTGGGGCGCATGTACTTCATTGGCAGGGGCGTGCCGAAGGACGACCGGGCGGGAGTGAATTGGATTCGCCAAGCCGCCGAACGGAGATACGCCAGGGCTCAAACTGTCTTGGGCTTCATGTACCGCAATGGCAGGGGGGTACTGGAGAATCACCAAGAAGCGGTGAAGTGGTACCGGCTGGCCGCTGAGCAGGGCCATGCCAGTGCACAATACGAGCTGGGCGACATGTACGCCAAGGGTGAGGGGGTGCTGGAGGACTACGTGCAAGCCTATGCCTGGTACATTCTTGCTGCCGCCCAGGGGGAGGAGCATGCATTCAAGTTAAAGGATGAACTCAGGCCGAAAATGTCCACCGAGCAGATGTCTGAAGCTCAGAAGCTAGCCGCCGTGCTTTCGGAGCGCATCGAAACCTCAAACAACCGTTAGAGGAAATCAGGACGTAGGGGAGTCGCAGCTTTCCAGGACTGCAAGCCGGCCGTCTCCGGAAAAATCCTGTGCATCCTGTGCATCGATGTCAATAATTCCTCGCAGATTCGGAGATCCTATTCCCCCTACCGACCTATGGCGGACCCCTCTTGACTTTCCTCCAACTCCTTCGTGGATTACTCTTTTCCCTCTTGCGTAAACCGCCCCCGGTGGCGCAGCTTCGCCTCCCGGAAAGAGGCGTGACGATTCCGTGGTTTTGTGTTGTATGATAGGCAAGGTCCGGGCGCAGCCGGATGGCGGGGCCGTTTCCGGGTGGCGGTGAGCCCCCGTTCTCCCAGGTCCTGCAAGTCTTCCCTTCCGCCAAACCAGAGGCATTCATGGCCAAGCTCAATCGCCGCGAAATGATTCGAACAGGTGCTTTGCTCGGTGGCGGCGTTGCCGCGGGCCGTTGGCTGGAGATCCCGGCGGCTGCCCGCTCCACCGGGAAGGAGTGCCGGTGGCAACAGGAATACACCTTCGGGCACACCGTGCTCTTCATGGAGGAGTACTACCAGGGCACGCTGGACATCCTGGGCGCTCAGAGCGGCGAACTGGATCAGATCGGCGATCTGACCTCCCGCGCCGCCAGCCTCGTCCGGAAGGGGGGCACGGTATACACCTCCATGAACCTGGGCCACATGCCCTACTACGAGCAGAAAGACGACCGCCGCGGTAGTCCCGGCATCATGAAGACCCATTCAACCTCCCTGGGGGCCGAGAAGGACTTCGACCAGATGCAGAAGGGCGACATCGTCTTTACCAACCGGGCCAACAAGGCCGTGCTGGCCGCCAGAGAGCGGGGCGTCTACGTGGTCTGCGTCACCATCAACTACTGGAACAACGAGTTCAGGCCTCCCGGCTACAATCACCCCTCTCACGGCTGCCGCGACGGGTTGATGCTCAAGGACGTCTCCAACGAGATCCTCCACAGCCATGTTCCCTACGAGCAGGGGCTGGTGCATGCTCCGGAAATTCCCGAGTTCGCCATCTGTCCCTCCAGCGGCACCGGCAGCGGTTCGATCCACTGGATGCTGAACGCCGAGATCGCCAACAAGCTGGCCCATCCCAACGCCAAGGCGGTAGACAAGAGCGCTCAGTACCTGCGGATCCTGACCGAGCGGGTGCAGCGCACCCGCGGCCACTTCGATCGCATCCGGGAGACGACGGCCATTATGGCCGAGCGCGTCCGGGCCGGCGGGCGCTGGTTCGGAAAGAGCATCGAGCATCCGGGGTTCGAAAGCGAATTTCACGTCGCCTCCGGCATCCGGGTGGTGAATTGGGGCGATTGGGACGCCAACCGGGAAAAGAACGTCATGTTCATCAACGCCATCTCGCCGGCCTATCCGGAAGAGATGAAGCTGGCCCTGGAAAAGCAGGTGGAAGGCGCCTACGTGGTAGCCGTGGGACCCGCCTCCACCGACGGCGTGGTTCCTCACGGACGCCTCATCGACGTGGCCGACGTCGGATTCGACAACTTTTCTCCCGAGTCCGGGGGAGTGATCGAGATTGCCGGGCAATCCAGGACCATCTGTCCCACTTCCGGAATCGTGGGAAACGTCATTCAGCAGATGATCATTGCTCAATGGGCCGATGAAATGGTGCGGCGGGGCTCGGTACCCTATTTTCTCCTTGGCGTCTACCGGGAGGGCGGCAGGGAATACAATGCCGCCATGAAACCCTTTTTCGAGCTCCAGGGGTATTAGAAAGACTCCGCGGCCTCGCGGGGGGCTTCCCGGCCCCTGTCGGGGACTATGAGACCAAATTCGGAGGCAGGGATGGGTAACAAGATCCACCGCCGACTGTTTCTGGGGGGCGGCGCCGGGTTCGGCGCCTGGTTGTCCGGGTCCGCTAGCCGGTCTGAAGTTCAGGCCGCGACAACCGAAGGCAGCGGATGCCTGGACCCGGAAGGCCCGAGCTTTGGCCATACGATGCTCTTCATGGAGGAATACCACCAGGCCACCATGGAGATCCTGGGTCGCCTCAGCGGCGAGCTCGACCAGGTTGGCGAGCTCACTTCGCGGGCGGCCGCGGTGATCAAGGCGGGAGGAACGGCCTGGACCTCCATGGACGACGGCCACATGCCCGGGCCGGAGCAGAAGGCCGACAGACGGGGCAATCCCGGAATTCTCCGCAACCACAATGGATACAAGCCGGCCACCTTCGACGCGATGCAAAAGGGCGATATGGTCTTCACCAACCAGTGCAATCGCGCCGTGCAAAGGGCCCGGGACCGGGGCGTCTACGTGGTGGCGGTGACCGTGAACTACGTGGACAATGAATTCCGCCCGAAGGGCTTCACCAATACCAACGAAGACAACCTGATGCTCAAGGACGTCTCCAACGAGATTCTGCACAGCCATGTTCCCTATTACCAGGGACTGGTCCATGCGCCCCAGATCCCTGAGTTCACCCTGTGTCCCTCCACCACCACCGGCAGTGGAGCGCTCCACTGGATGCTGACCGCCGAGACCGCCAACAAGGTCTGGACCGGCAGCACCAAATCGGTGGACAAGAGCGCCGAATACCTTCGGGTGCTCACCGAGCGAGTGGAGCGGATCAGGCAGCACCAGCCTCGTATCCGCGAGACCGCCGTCACCATGGCCCGGCGCATTCGCCGGGGAGGCCGCTGGTTTGCGCGCAGCCTGGAGCATCCGGGATTCGCCAGCGAGCTCAGCGGAGTGGCCTCGGGACCGATGATCATAAACTGGGGGGACTGGGAAGCAACCCGGGAACGCAACGTCATGATCATCACTGCCATCTCGCCCGCACACACCCCGGAAATGCGGCTGGCCCTGGAAAAGCAGATCGAAGGGGCCTTTGTGATCGGAGTCGGTCCCGGCTCCATGGACGGGGACGTGCCTCCGGGTCGATTGATCGATGTCGCCGACGCCGGTTTTGACAATTTCTCTCCGGAGCGGGAGGGCGTCATTGAAATCGCAGGCCGCAAGGAACGTATTTGTCCGACCTCGGGCATTGTGGGCAATGTCATTCAGCAGATGATCTGTGCCCAGTGGACCGACGAAATGGTCCGCCGGGGATCGGTGCCCTACTATTGGATGGGCTTTTTCCAGAACGGGGGCCGACCCTACGACGATGCCATTCGCCCCCATTTCGAGGCTCAGGGCTTCTAGCCCACTCTCTTCCTGAAAGGAATCCACCATCACACCCCAGGAAATCAGACAGGCGCGGATTGACCTCACCGCCGCCCTCCGCTGGGCCGCACGTCTGGGGCTGAGCGAGGGGATCTGCAACCACTTCAGCCTGGCGGTCACGGACGACGGTCACCGGTTTCTGGTCAATCCGATAGGCTTCCACTGGAGCGAGCTGCGCGCCAGCGACCTGGTTCTGGCCGACAAGGACCGCCGCATCCTGGAGGGCAGCAACGCGGTGGAAGATTCGGCCTTCTTCATTCACTCCCGCATCCACATGGCCAAGCCCCGGGCTCGCTGCGTGCTGCACACCCACATGCCCTACGCCACCGCCATCTGTCTGCTGGAGCAGGGCAGGCTTCAGATGGCCTCGCAAAACGCCCTCCGCTTCTACGGCCGGGTGGCCTATATCGACGAGTATCGCGGATTGGCCTTTGAAAGCGCGGAGGGAGACCGCCTGGCCGCGGCCATGGGCGACCACGACGTAGCCTTTCTGGGCGCCCACGGGGTGATTGTGACCGGGCCCACGGTGTGGGACGCCTTCGACGACCTCTACTACCTGGAACGGGCCTGCGAGTCCCAGTTCATTGTTCAATCGTCCGGACAGCGGCTACGGGAAATTCCGGAATCCACGGTCAAGGAAGTGGCTCCCGTGATGCAGGGGGGCCTGGCGACCATGCGCGACCTGCACTTCCAGGCCATCCGGCGCATCCTGGACCGGGAAGAACCGGAGTATGCGAGATAGCTTCAGGAGGATGGTTCATGAAGGTGACTGAGACGGTATTTCTGGTGGGTGGAGGCGAGACCGAGACGGTCTTTACCGACCGCATGGATTGCAACGTCTACCTCATGCGGGCCGGAGATCTCTACCTGCTGATCGACGCCGGTGGCGGGATGGGCGCCGACCAGGTCGTGGAGAATATCCGCGGGCACGGCGTGGACCCCGCCCGGGTGGAATGGCTGCTGCTCACCCATGCTCACGGAGACCATGCCGCGGGAGCCGCGCCCCTGAAGCAGCGGCTGCCCAACCTGAAAGTGGCCCTCTCGGCGGAAGCCGCCGGCTGGCTGCGCACCGGCGACGAAAAGGCCATCAACCTGGACAAGGGACGCTCCACCGGAATGTATCCCCCCGAGTTTCAGTTTCTGCCCTGTCCGGTGGACCTGGAGCTTCACGACAACCAGGAAGTGGAACTCGGCGGCAAGGTCTTCCGGGTGGTGGCGACTCCCGGCCACTGCGCGGGCCACATGTCCTTCCTGGTGGAGGATGGGGGCAAGCAGGCTCTCTTCGCGGGCGACGCCATCTTTCCGGAAGGCAAGATCCTGCTGCAGAACATCGGGGACTGCGACCTGCACCAATCCATGAGGAGCGTGGAACGGCTGGCCCGGCTCCGTCCCGACCATCTGTTTGCGGGACATAAGCCGCCGGTCGTCAATGAGGCGGCCGCCCACTTCAAGCCTGCCATCGACCGGATTGAGGCGCTGGTCCCGCCCTGGAACCTCTTCTAGAAAGCCAACCGCATCCCGGTCCCTGCCAATGGCCCGGGGCAACCTGGAGATCTTCCCCCTTGCTCGACCTGGATTCGATCCGAAAACAATTCCCGTCTCTGGAACGCACCGTGGACAACCAGCCGGCCGTCTTTTTCGATGGTCCGGGCGGGACCCAGATTCCCCGGCAGGTCATGGATGCCGTAGCTCACTACTACATGGCCATGAATTGCAACATCGAGGGCACCTTCGTCACCAGCGAGGACACCGACCGCATGCTGATAGAAGCCGATGAGGCCATGGTCGATTTCCTCAATGCCCGTTCCATCGATGAAATCGCCTTCGGTCTGAACATGACCACCCACACCTACAACGTGAGTCGGGCCATCGGCAAGACGCTGCAGCCCGGTGACGAACTGGTGGTGACCGTGCTGGACCACGAGGCCAACGTCTCTCCCTGGCAGGCCCTGGAGGAGCACGGCGCCAAGGTGCACTGCGTCGACATCCACCCGGAGGACTGCACCCTCGACATGGAAGAGCTGGAGTCCAAGCTCAACTCGCGCACCAAGGTGGTGGCGATCGGCTACGCCTCCAACGCGGTCGGCACCGTCAACCCCGTGCGGGAGGTTATCGAAAAGGCCCATCAGGTTGGAGCGCTGGCCTACGTGGACGCTGTGCATTACGCTCCGCACGGACCGATCGACGTGCAGGCGCTGGACTGCGATCTGATGGCCCTCTCGGTCTACAAGTTTTTCGGTCCCCACGTGGGTGTGCTCTACGGCAAACAGGAAGTGCTGGAGCGGCTTCCGGCCTACAAGATCAGGCCGGCCAAGCCTCGTTTCGAAATCGGGACCCAGAACCACGAAGGGATCGCCGGGAGCCTGGCCGCCGTCGAATACCTGGCCGAACTGGGCCGGCAGCAGGGCGGCGCCTACCGGGACCGTTATCCGCAGCTCGAGGGCAGGCGCTTGCACCTGAAGACCTGCCTCTCCGCCATCGAGAGCTATGAGCGCCCCCTGTTCCATCGTTTGCTGGACGGCCTGGAGCAGATCAAGGGCTTGAAGATGTGGGGAGTCACCGACCGCGACCGGCTCCACTGCCGCACGCCCACGGCGGCCTTCACGATTCCCGGCCTTTCACCTCGAGACATCACCGCGGAGATGGGCAAGAAGGGATTTTTCCTTTGGGAAGGGGACTTCTACGCCCAGGCACTGATCGAGCGTCTGGGATTGTTCGATTCCGGCGGGGTCGTGAGGCTGGGGCTGGTGCATTACAACACGGCCGAGGAAGTCGACCGGTGTCTGTCCGCGTTGGAGGCGGTGATCCGGGATCTGGCCTGACGCCATCCGTGTCGGAGAGCGACACGCTGAAAGGAGCGTTGCAACTTGTCGACGCAAAGCGGAAGCGCTGAGTCGGGGGCGGTGGTTGGAGACGCCGCCCGGTCCAAGGTGCCACTTTCGAGGCGGCTCGGCTATTGGAACAATTCCATCATTCTCTGGGGATGGGTGCTGGTGCTGTCCAGCTTCGTTGTGGGAGGAATCGTCGGTCAGTCCTTTCCCTTGAAGTTGTCCATGCCCATTATCTTCTTCGGGACCTTGAGCAACGGGATCGTGGGAGCCCTGATCGGGGCCGCCGCCGCCCGGACCGGGTATTCCAGCGCGCTCCTCTACCGCTACACCTTCGGGCGCAAGGGAGTGGTCCTGCCCAATGTGCTGATGGGGTTGACCAGCATGGGCTGGTTTTCGGTCATTCTGAACATGACAAGAGACGGTCTCACCGGACATTGGGGTTGGGAGGCCGGCTCGGCTCCCTGGCTGATCTCCACCATAGCCATCGGGGTCCTGTTCATCGTTCCGGCAGTGGTGCGCATTCGCTGGATTGCCTACGTGGACTGGATTGCCGTGCCCGGCTTCCTGGTCCTGGTCTTCATGATCATCGACGCCACGCTCACGCGCGCGGGTGGTTTCGGCGTGTTGTGGAACAAGTGGTTCGATCCCACCGCGCCCGCCTTCATCGGCTTCGACATGGCGGCCGGCGGTTGGCTGGTCGGGGTGACCATCATTTCCGACATGGCCCGATTCTGGAAAAACGGCAAGCAGGCGCTGGTGGGGATCCTGACGGCCTACGCCGGACTGGTCACCATGCAATATTGGGGAGGAGCCATCGGAGCCGCCTTCACCGGCGAGTTCAATGTCTTCATCATGGCGCAGGCCCTGGGCCTGCCCTTTGTGGTCTGGGTGTTCGGCTGGTTCGGCGCCCAGTCCACGGTGCAGGGAGGCACCTACGCGGCCGGACTGGCCTTTTC